>NC_007971.2 GCF_000196015.1 Cupriavidus metallidurans CH34
ATGACCGCAACTGAGGTAGAAATCGATCCCTATCCCTATACGGACTTTGCGAGCCTGGCTTACCCGCCTCAGTTTGCTGCCGAAGCACTAGGGGTTAGCCCACAAACACTCAAGATCATCGAACGCGACAACGACCTGAAGATTTCTCGGGTGCCCCGGGGGTCGGTCGAAGTCCGCAACTACTCGCTGAACGATATCTTTCAGATCGCGCGAATTCGGCGAGAGAGCAAGCACATCAAGGGCTTCACGCGGCCCATCACCATTTCGGTCTTCGTCCCGAAGGGCGGTACCGCGAAAACCACCACCACTTGCAACCTGGCCATTCAGTTTTCCCTGATGGGTTTGAAGGTGCTGGTGATCGACAATGATCAGCAAGCTGACGTGTCGACCATGATGGGCTATGACCCTGACCTTACGGCGGAAGAACTCATTGACATGGGTATCCCTGGCGAAAGGTCCATCAATGGGCACATCGGCAACCTGATGCGCGTTGGCAACTTCTACCAACCGATGTCGCTTGAAGAGGTCGTCAAGAAGCCCTTTGGTGAGCACGGCCCGCACCTGATCCCTGCGGAAGACTCGTTGGACGATATGGACTCTGCTCTGCGCAGCGCCAATGGCTCGGACTTCCGCTATTCGCTGTTCTTCGAGCAGGCTCGCACTGGCGCCCTGCCCCACTGCAACTTGTCCAGCTATGACGTGATCATCATGGACAACGCACCAGCGGGTTCGCTGCTTTCCCGAAACTCGATGGTGGCTGCGGACTTCCTGATCTGCCCGATTCGCATGGACAAGTTCTCATTCCGGGCACTCTCCCGTCTCGCGTTCCGGCTGGGTGAGTTCGCCAAGGATTTCAAGCGTGCGCCGGAGATTGTCGCGATCCCCACGATGTACGTTCGCAACCGGCCGCGCGTTGAACGGAACATGGCCAGCCTCATCAGCCTGTTTCCCGGTAAGGTGACTGAGAGCCGCTTGTACCATTCGGAGGACTACTCCAAGAGCCTCGAGGACGGCGTTCCGCTGTCGCTCTGGCGCACCGGCACTGAAAATTCGCTCGGGGCAATGCGGGAAGTCTTCGAGGAGTTGGTCGCGCGCATCCGCGCAGTTACGGAGGTCGCTAAATGAAACAATCCCGACGCCTCGGCCACGATGCAGCACGGCCGCCAGCCGCTGAGGCCCCGCCTCAGCATATCCAGGGGGTTGTCGTACCCGCGGAGATGCCATCGGCCAATCTGAATCGGCCGATGTCGGAGATTCTGCGCGAGCAGGGAATCTTGGACGAAGATCCGCTTGCCCCCCCTCCCCCGCTGCAGAGCACGCCGGCACCAGCTGCTGCACCCACTCCGAGTCCTTCGCCTCGGACAGCTCCCGTCTCTGGGGGTGCATCGGGGGTTTCGCCCCCCCCGAAGGCCCTTCACATCCCCATTGGGTCCCAGCAGATGTTGCCGATGGACCAGATTGATGTCAGCCCACATCAGCCTCGGCTCGTCTTTGATCAAGACGCCCTTGCTTCGCTGACAAGCACCATTGATCTCGTTGGGCTGAACAATCCGATTACCGTCCGACGCAAGGATGACGGTCGTTTTGAGCTCATTGCCGGCGAGCGTCGCTTCAGGGCGTTCCAACTGAAGCATGAGGCATATATTCCAGGCTTTGTCCGTGATCTTGGCGAGAAGGAAGCCGCGATCCTCGCAATGACGGACAACGATGCCCGGGAAGACCTGTCTGATTTCGAACGAGCCCTGGGCTATCAGCGATTGCTGAAGTTGGGGCATTGCCTCAACCAAATGGATATCTCCCGGTGTGTCGGTCGAAGCATGGCCACCGTCAGTCGGTGCTTGGCTTACTTCAAGTTGCCGCAGGTAGTGATTGACATGCTCATGCAGAGGCCGGGGCTGATTGGCACTAAGGTTGTGGCTGATTTCGTCGCGTTCCATGAGCAGGGCTGCACCGAGCTGGTGATAGCGGCCGTTGTTAAGGTAGAAAAGGGCATGTCCCAGGAGAATGCCTTGAACTGGCTGAAGGCCGAGGCCCGGAAGCTCACGAACCCCGCGGCTGTCGTGATCCCACGCCGCCTGCAGATGTCCGGGAAACCGGTCGCTGACGCCAAGATCGACGGGCGGAACCTCATTCTGAAGTGTCCGAAAGACGTCAATCCGGAGCTGCTACTCCGTACGATCGAGAAATTCCTCTCCGAGGCTGCAGCGGATGACCTTGACGAGGCAGCATAGCCGCCTCGATTTCACCGTGAAAAGCCCGCGCAAATGACGCGGGCTTTTTTTGCTCTCGACCAACTCTCCGGGCCGCCTAGAGCGCGAGAGCATTCACGGTATCCCAGCCCGGAACGGGCTTGGCCTGTCCTGCGGGCGCGGGGACTGCGCAGCGGCGAACTTACGACAACGCCCCCGGGGGGATTCGCGAGAGATTTCACCGTGAAAACTGGTTGGATCACCGCCAGCATTTCGCGCCCGAATTCTACCCAGCGTTTTCACGGTGAAATCTGCGCCGGCGCCAACTAGGGCGGGCGTTGCCCACGCGAATTGGGCCCACTTCAAATAACTCGCTCATGGGAGCGTCGCGGTGAAGATTCGCTGACAGGCCACCCCAGGTGCATACGCGCCCAGCGGCTAGATTTTCACGGTGAAAACTGCCACGGCGGCTACTCAGCTGGACGCTGCCAACGCCTTGTCCCGGAAGCGGAAATGCCGGCAGGCCTTTATGTGGATGCGCTCCTCGATCTTTCACGGTGAAAAGCGCCAGGTAGCCCTCGCTGCGCAATCGTCCAGCGGCGTGGTTTTCACGGTGAAATCCCAACGTTGATGGCCCCCTCAACGTCTCAAAAGCATCACCGTCCTTGGTGCGAGCGGAGCTTTTTCACCGTGAAAAGTCAATGGTCGCTCAATCGGCGCCTGCGGTCAGGAAGCAATTTCAAGCCTGCCGTCAGCATTCAGGGGCGAGGACGCACGAGCCTACGCCAGGCTGGTCTTCGACGAAACCGCTCGGCGCGTTGCATTCCCAGCCAAGGCGCGCTAGGAGAACGCCCAGTCTCTGCGCATTGCGCAGAGCGCACTACACATTGCGTACTCTGTGCGTCATCGCGTTTTCACCGCGAAACCAGCGGCATCACAATTTTCACGGTGAAAACGAACGCGATCGCCGGCCGGGCATTAGGAATACCATACAAATATTGCTACGTGTTATGTATCGCTATTGTGAGAAACGAGGAGCTAGTTGCAGTTCGCAAATGGCAGGAGAGCACACTGGGCACTTCTCCGAGCACTAGCCATTCGGTCAAACGTGATCATCGCGAGATTGGATATCGGCTTGCCGAGGTTGCACTCAGCAGGACACCAAGAATGAACACCGGGAATTTCGAGAAAGAGGCGGGAGGTTTCGTGCCTCGCGTAGGGAAGCACTAGCAAGCTCGACGAGCTCAACCGCGCGCACTCTGGCGGCGGTCTTTCGCATGTATTGAGGAGGGCAGGTCAGGCAGCCTTCTGTTCCTCTGCCTGTCGCTTCACGTATTGGGCCAGTTCGACCTTCAGTGCCTTACGAGCCATGATTGCCGCCTCATCCGGCCTAGCCTTTACCTTCTGCCGCCGCGCAGCCATCTGGAACGTAGTCTCCTTGTACAGTCCATCAAGGACAGCAAGTCGTTCGTCGTCCGTCATCGAGGCGAAGATAGCCAGACCTTCTTCGATATCGCGCTCAAGATTGCGCGCAAACTCGATCTCAGCGACCGGTACCATTGGCTTACTCGGGACTGCTTCGGCTGGGCTACCAAACGCCGCCTCGCGCTCCATTTCGCTAAGTGCCCAACCCTCTTTGATCGCGGTCATTAGGTAGGCACCAGGCGATTTCACCCCTCCAACTTTGACTCGGTACCTCACGAGCTCAATCGCCGCACGGATTCGCTCATCCGTGTTCACTTCGCGATTGCTGATGATCTCATTGATCTGCCTGGTGCTCAGCCCAAAGCCCTTAACGAGAGTCTCATACAGATCCTTCAGCTCATGTGGTTGCGCAAAGTCCAGAACGAGCTTGCCCTCTGCGTTGTCCCTAAGCTTGAATCGAATCGCCGCAACGCGTCGCGAACCCTGCGCGGTCTTCGTTTCGTACTCAACGTAGAGATCGGTCAGTTCATTGATTTGGGCAATGTTCTTATCCAGAACCAACCGCTTGAACTGCTTGTACTCGGTGAGTGATTTGACCGCGTCAGCATTGACCCACTTCCTGACCTCTTCGATCGGAAGCCAGTTCGTAGTCCCCATGAATCGAAGGGCGCCCAAACGCTCATACAGGATGTACGCGTACTGGCTGAGTGCCGCAGACATGCGCAAGGATAGATAGGTATAGCGCTTCGGATCTTTGAGTTGTCGACGGATCATCTCGTCGACCTTGAACACAACGCGCCCGCCTGCGATCCCTACAGAACCAAGAAGCGGCACTGACACCCATTGCGGGTCGCCGCCGCCCTTGCGCTCAACAGAGACTTGAACCGATGAGCTCTGGCACTCGCGCAGGGCCTTCTTGAGGTGCGCGACGTTGTTCGATGTTTCGAACTTAGCGAGCCATTTGAAGTAGCCGAGCTCGATATCGTAATGCTCAAGATCCGGGTTCTCCGACACCGTGAGCCACAACGCATTGATGGCCCGCCTTGCCACGAGGGACATAGGGGTGACGTCAATCAGAACATTGGTTTTGCGGTACCCAATGTCGCGCGTGGATTCAGTGATTGCGGTACTAGGCCCGAGCTCCTCGCGGACAGCGTTGAAGATATCGAAACCCAGCTGCTCCTGGATGTTTTTTGGGAGATTAGACATGGCAGAGTGCGCCCAATGCACTAAGAGACTGCCGTAATATCTCCGTAATGGTGTAATGAGTCAAGTATACGATTGCACCTTTGCGCAACACCGTTGCCAAGAGGCACCAATCAATGACACCGTCGAACCAACTGATGCCACCATGACTGAGCGCCACTCCCCGGAAACCTAGACTGGGCGCGCCTTTCCGGGATATACGCACATCAAGCCAACGGTTAACACCTTCCACCAATTCATTGCACCTTGGCACCAATGGATAGCACCGTAGGAAGCCAATTTCTTACACCTTTGCGGCCCAATGCGGTACACCAATCCCCCAACAGATATCACCTTGGCACCAACAGTTAACACTTTGCTGCTCGTAAGCCATTGAATTATTTAAGCAAAACGAGACCCGTATACGTTGGTTGGTTTACGTAAACAAAGCTGCTAGCTCTCCGCAGAAAAATGCGGAACGTCAAAACCACCGGTACTTATCCACAGCCATCGGCACTTGCCGCTTCGTCACCGCGACCGCTATCGCAGTACGGTGCAATCTGTTGGACCGCAATGAGCTCCGCCACACAGAGATGCAATCAACTCGACGCAACCCTCCCTCTCTAAACCCCATGGTGCAATCAGTTGGTCCGCAATCTTCCATATCGGTATGGGTGCAATGTATTGGCCCGCAAAGCCCCAGGGGGAAAGGTGCAATGTATTGGCCCGCAAAATCGGCGTTCACTTGCCGCTATGGTGCAACGTATTGGTCCGCAAGAGACTGGGCACATGGTGCAGTCAATTGGTCCGCAGAGTACCTCTCAACGACATGGTGTAGTTTATTGGTCCGCAAACGGACTCTCTACCATGGTGCAATGAATTGGCCCGCAGGGGGCTAGAACCGATAGCGCAGTTCTTTAGTCCGCAGAAACCCTAGCGCGTCATGGGCCCGCTACCCCCAGGCAATATGGTGTATCTGATTGGTCCGCAACCGCACGAGTACCGGCTATGGTGCAGTCGATTGGTCCGCAACCATGGCGAATCAGCGGCGTTAGCAGCTCTGCGCAGGCTCAAACACGCGCAAGGTGGCATCCGTTGGTCCGCAAAATGTGAGGACAAATAAGCACTCGCCTCGAAAGGTGCAATGACTTGGTCCGCAAAGATTGGCCACTGATTCCAGCATCTCTTACAGCACCTGCACTGCGCAAAGGTGCAATGGTTTGGTCCGCAATTTCTCCCAGCGGGGTTCAACCGGCAAGGTTATGACAACAATTAGCGAGATCTAGCGATAGGAAGCACTCACTAAAGCTCCGCAAATTGCGCCACGGTCCACCAAACCGTTACACCTTGCCCGCGGGAGCGGGCTTTGCGGTCCAAAACGCATCACCCTAGGTAGTGCTCCATGGGGCACCTCCGCAAACTTTTGCGGGTCTGCGGGCCAAATCGTTACACCTTTCACCGCTGCCGCGAGGCGTAGACAGCCTGGAGCATCAGTACGCGGGGAGGGCGAGTTCCGGATCAGATCTTTGCTTGCCTGTCGGCTGAATGGAGGGGCGGAACACGTTTCTCGATCGTGCAATGCGCATTGCACCACCCGCCTTGTTCGGCAGCGTTCCTGCGGGTCTTACTGGCCGAAGCACTGCGCAATACGTAATGCGCCCTGGGCAGTGCTCAATACCCAATGCGCAATGCTCACTGCGCATTGGGTACTCATCTCTGAACGCGCCGCCGTTTTCACTGTGAAAAGTGGCGCTACCACGGTATGCCAGCCCCGGAACTGTAATCAGTGACGGGGGCCATCCAAAGACGAGCGATCGCACGCAAGACATGCAACTCCCAAGGACTCCTGCGCTAGGCGGCCGATACACGCTGTTGTCAGCCATATCGGAGTACCAGGGCAACCCGCAAGCTTGCCTCGGACATCCAACCTCAGAGCTTCCAGGAGAACCTCATGTCAATCGCATTGATCCTCAAAGCCGGCGAAGGCTCCATCTTCCCGAACCACGCAAAGACGTCCGACAAGGACCCGCTGTTCCTCGGGTGGATGGAGTTTCCCCTCGACGAACAGAAGAAGAACTCGCTCCGGCTCGATGTCGCTGTTTGGCGGAAAAATAACAGCGGCAAAGATTTCTACTCGCTGTCCATCGGCGGCATTCCTGCAACCCTCTTCAAGGAAGAGAAGCAGGACAGGCCGGAGAGCTCCCCTGACTATGCCGGCAGCTTTGGCTTCGGCCGAGAGATGCGAATCGCCGGCTGGCGCAAGAAAACGAAGGAGGGCGACAACCCTTACATCAGCATCTCAGTAGTGGAGAAGAAAGCCGCTGCGAACAGTGAGCGCGCGCAAACGCCGGCAGCCGCCCAGGAGCAAAAGGCTCCCCCCAGGCAACCGGCCCCGTCACAGGAAGCAGCAGGACATCCGGGATTTGACTTCATCTAACCGCAACATGCCCCCACGAGAGATTTCGTGGGGCTTTTTTTTGCCCCTTTTCCACGGATCGGGCGAGGCGACACGTCCCTATAATCGCGCGTTCACTATATGAGGGCGGGCCAGAGGTCCGAGAGCGGACAGTGGAGGAGAAGAGACCATCACAAGGTACGGGCGGCCGATCGGCTCGCCGCCTTGCCATTGCTGCAGGCGTTCTGTCGAGCCTCTTGCTTACGAGCATCTCCATCCACGAAGTGATTGACTTCAGGCGACGGGAATACGCTGAAGCACGAGAGAGCCTGGCGGTCTTCTCATCCGCACTGACTCGACAGGCGGCTGAGATCCTGAGGAGCCAGAAGACCGTTGTTCGACAGGTAGCTCGCACTTTGAATGGCGACAGCAACGCTCTCAGCATTCAAGAACGGTTTGCAATCGCAAGGGCAACAACCGAGAACACCTGCGTTGCCCGACTCTTCCTATACACCTTGACTGGTGCACTTGAGCTCGATACTTCAGGCTCTCCTGAGCCACAAGCTCCTCTAGCGCCGAGCAAAGACCTCCTGACTCAAGCAGTCAGCTATATCGTTGATGGACCAGTTCCGGGCCTGCCGTACCAAATCTCAATCTCTGAAGGCCTACTTGGCGGCAACGGCCAATACCGTTGGCTCGCAACATCCTGGATTGACTTCGCCCCCTTCGCGCAGACAGTGGCCGCGATCACACGCGATACCGGTTACCAGGTCGCACTTGCCACTGAAGAGGGTCGCATCCTCTATCGCTTTCCAGAGTCCGCTCGCTTTGATTCGCAGGAGATTCGCCAAGGAGCGTTCGACGCATGGGGTAAAGCCGCGAGCCACGCTCCGATTCGCGAGCTTCCCGCCGGCGCAGCCGCTGAGAGCGTCATAACACGGATCGAGGGCGCACCGCTTGCCTTACAGATCGCATTGCCGACGCAGACTGTGAACACGGCCTGGCAGCGCCGCGCATCGTACCTCGCGGTACTTTCAACGGCCGGCATAGGCCTGATCTGGCTTCTCATTGCCACAATCCTCCGCCAGGTTAAGCAAACAGAACGTGTCGCCGAGTCCGCGGAACGCGGCGAAGCAATGTTCGTCGACGTCTTGTCGCGGCTACGTGAGGCCGTCATTGCTACCGACACAAAGGGCACGATTCGCTTTGCGAACTCGAATGCCTTTATTGCTCTAGCTGCCACCTCAACCCATCAACTGATTGGCCAGCAGATTCAGACCTTGCTCCCTCCTGAGGTATGGAAGGGCTCGCCTTTAGGCGCGGGCGGAAATCCACGCCAAGAGGCATCCCACGAGTGGGCGGGCTGCTTGCCGACCCTTGCGGGCTCTTCGTTCCATGCCGAAGTCCGCATCTGTGGCAACGGCCTCCACGGAACCGATGGTCTCGTCATTACAATTCATGACGCCAGCGAGAGAAAGGCCTACGAGGCTCGAGTTGTTGAGGCGGCCACCATCGATCCGGTCACGAACGTCTCAAACATGCACGCGTTTCGCGACAGACTCGATCGACTATTCCTGTCCGAGAGCGATCGCGACCAATTCCACGCCGTTTTGGCGGTGCAGCTCTCCGCTCCTCAAGGGGCACCGCTTGATGACTCGATTTGCGCACTGGCGGCAGATCGATTGACCACGAGCATTCGCGATTCCGACTCAGTCGCTTCGGAGGGCAGCGGTCGCTTCTTTGTACTGGCAAGAAATGTGTCCGAGCCGATTGACGTTGCGATCATTGCGCGTCGGATAGCTGCATGCTATGAAGCGCCGCTTACGCCAGGCGGAGAGACGCTGCGGCTTCGCGCACGGACAGGCATCGCGCTGTTCCCCGTCGATGCGGAAACCAGTGACGCCTTGGTCGCTTCGGCTAAGAAGGCCGCGGCAACAGCAAACGCCGAGCATTTTGTCTATGCGAATGAAGCTTGTTCACGGCAACTCGAAAGTTTGCGCGAGCAAGCCGATGCCCTGAGAACGTCGTTCGGCGCCGACAACTTGAAGCTGAACTACGCCCCGATGGTCTGTCTGAAGAGTAACGTCATCGTCGGCGCTATCGTAACGCCACTGGTCAGCAGCAATGGGCGGTACATCCCACTCGCTCGTCTGAGCGCCATACTTGAAGAGACGCGCATCTCTGCCCTGGCCGACGAGTGCGTGCTGAGATCGTTGCTCGCAGATCTTCGCGCCTGCCAAGCTATTCCCGCCCCACGCTTGCTGATCGTGCCTGTCCACCGCGATAGCTTCACGAGGCCCGGATTTCTCAACACATTGCGAGAAGCGGTCGACGCTCTTCCGACGAAATGGGCGCTCGGCGTCAGCATTCTGGAACCCGTTGAATCAGAACACTGGACACAGGCCACGGTAGCGATCAGTGATCTCGCGACGTTCGGCGTCCAGGTGTTCCTATCTGACTATGGCAACGGCTTAGCGTCATTGCCGCGCCTCATTACTTCCGGAGTACAAGGCGCAATCCTCGACCGATCGCAAGCGCCGTTTATGGCTGGGCGGGACGATGCCTTCGCCTTCGTTACCGCCGCCACGGCCGTTGCGGCTAATCTCGGCATCAAGCTCGTGGCCACGGGCGTCAAGGACGCTGAAGTCGCTTCGATGCTAGCAAAAATGGGAGTGTCGTACGCCTGCGGTCCCCTTTATGGGACCAGCTACACGGCACCAGTCCTACCCGAACCTGCGATTCGAGAGTCACAAACGACGAATGCGCGTTAGAATTCATAACACGTACTTGTAATAACGTTCGCAAACTTTCACCTCGAATCGACATGCCCAGTGTTTCCATGACAGAACGACACGGTCGAAGCAAAAAGGCCACCACGCGGGTCTTCTTGCCGCTCGTCTATGTTGGCGCCGTCATCGGCACACTAGTGACTGGCCTCGTAGCGTACGAGATCAACGACAGTCGAACGCAGGCGCTGAATGATGCGTCCAGGGATCTAACTGTCCTTTCGTCTGCTTCTGCAGCACAGCTAAAGAGCTATCTGGACTCGATAGGTGAAGTGCTATCGGCGGCGGGCTTGGCGAGTCAATCACTGCTGACGGCGGGCCCTGGAGGCGCGGACAACGCGCTCAGTCAAGTTCGTGCAGCCGCAGTCGGCACCGCAATCGAAGGTATCGTGGTTGTTGGGAAGGCCGGCGTCCCTGTGCTGCATACGTACGACGATCCGGTTCCGGCCTCATTTCTGCCAGGTCAACTCGCCGTGCAGAAGCTTGAGTATCAGCGCACTGCGGGCACAGAGATCGTTGGCCCGATACTGTCAGACTCGGGCGACCGGGTTAAGGTGTATGCGGTAAAGCGAATCAACGACCAAACAGGCGCGTTTCTCGGGGCTGTACTGACACCCCTTGATATTTCCTCGATCGCACTTGTTGGCAAGGAGGCTCTTCGCAAAGATGGTGTGACCGTCGCGGTGCTGGGAGCCGAGAGGGGAAACCTAGTTGCGCGCCTACCAGATCCCGGCGTCCTCCGTTACTTGAAACAGTACACGGAGACGGAGATCAGTCCGCAGATGGCGGGCAAGCAGTCGGGGGTGGCAGTTGGCGCGAGCGCTGTTGACGGCGTCCGACGGCTGATGGCATTCGAGCGTGTCAAGGACTACCCACTTTTGGTCGTTACCTCGATGGACGAGCAAGTCGTCAATAGCGAATGGCACGCTGATGCGAAGCGAATCATAGGTATCGGTTAAGTGTGGTTTCGGACCAGACCCTGATGCCGTTTGTTGAGGAGTTGGCGGTAGAGGGGCGACGAATCGAGGCGATCGATCGACTAAGGGCGGAGGTCAAAGGTGTTGCGTCAGCCATCGAGAGCCTACTCGATGGTGTAAAGCAGCCTCGCGCGACCTACATCTATCGGGAACGTCTGGAATGCACGGCGATGGGTTGGGCCAGGCCCGATACACAGCAGCACGCCATCAACTCGTAACCACAGTAGCCCCCTCTTCCAGAAGAGGGGGCTTTCTTTTCATTTCGCAGCGCGCAGAGGTTTCGGGCCCTCGCCGTTGTGGTCCCCTGTGAACCATCTCTCAGCACCAACAATCGCGGCATTGCCGCACCGAACTCAGGAGAACGACCATGGCAATCCACTACGACAATGCGGACGAGAACAAGGGCGGTTTCACGTCGGAGCAGATGAACGCACTGATTGAAGGGGCGAGCGAGCAGCAGGTCCGCCTTGCATTGCAGAAGGTGCTCCACGTTATGGCGAAGCTTGGCTTCGGCACGGACGAGGAGATCTCCGGGGCGGATGCTGTCGACGCAATCGGCGAAGTATTCGCGGAAGTCACTGAGGAAGTGCTGCAAGGGCAGGGCTAACTCAGTTCAACCGAAGCAAATGGAGGGAGAACGAATTGCCTACCAGTCCTGAACTCGCAAACATCGACGCGGCATTCGAGCGGCTCAACACGATTCTCGATACGACTGGGGCGCTAGATTCCGCGGCGACCCAGCATGCAGCCTACGCGTTGCGGCTCGCCATCGTGCAAGCGCTCGGTGACCAGGATCGAATCGAGGCCGCCGAAGCCTCTCTCGCGGAGCTGAAACTCAGTTCCTGAATTGTGTAGCCCGACGCCCGCGTGACCGACTCAGTCGGCCGCGGGCTTTTCAATTCAACGCCGGCGTTTCCCTGGGGCAACACCACGCCAAGCAATGTCGAAGCAGCAACTGCTGCTGCTGTTCATCGTGCGATGGCCATTGTAAGGACTTACACGAGCCTGTTCTGCATGCCCATTGTGCAAGGACTACGCAAAAAGCCCTTTGCACTTTCCCTCAGGACACTCTGGAGTTGACAATGCTTGCTGCTATCGCCCTCTCGCTTTTCCTGTTCGCTTGCGGTTATCCGTTTGCGAAGAAGAACTGATCTTCGAATGTGGTTCGCTCCACGTCCGTCTGACGCCAACTAGGTCTTCTGATGCCATGCTTCGGTTGGCTATGCCACACCCAAGTTGAGCCGTGCTCACTTGGGTGTTTTTTTGTCCGCACCCCCGCATGGAAAAGTTTTTTTGGCCTTTGTTGCAATAGGCTTTGCAGATCTATTGTTTCCCCACACTGCTGCAGCCGGGCAAAAAAAAAACCCACCGATTCCTCAGTGGGCTTGATGGCGCATGGAGAAGGTTAGCGCTGCTTGATGGCGGCAAGCCGATTCTTAAACGTCCGGACAACCTGCTCATATCGGTTCAGTGCAGTATTGTCCGGCTTGGTTTCATCCGTACGCCACCGGAAGATGGTCATCTTCGTGACGCCCAGGATGGTAGCAAGATCGGTGTCCGACTCGACTTGCAGGTCGTTCGCCCAGCGCCCAAGGATATCGCTCATCGGCCGATTGAACATCTCGCGACGTGCCATGGCCTCAGGCTCTTCGTCGCGCAGCTTTCGGGCGGCGGTCATAATGTCTGCCGGCACCGAGGCCGTGCGGCCGTAGATATACGAGGAGAGCCGCGGCAGGCCGATGCCGAGTGCTGCGGCAAAGTCCTGGTTGCGCATTTGCAGATCTGCGCAGATTTGTACCAACTCGAGCTGGTCGGCCGAAAGAGTCTCGTTGCGGTTTGCACGGCGAACCCGCGGCTTAGGCGCGGCAGGGGCTGGGAGGGCCTCCAGATTCTTGTCCGCTGCGGCGGATTCGGGCGCCGGCGCGACGGGCGCAATCAGAGGATCAAGGTCGAAAACGCCGAGATTGCTCAATTTCTCTTCTCCATTCAAATGCCTTCGGAAGGCCAGGGCCATTTTCGCAGCAGCAGTCCTGGAATCGATGACCTGGTCCCTATCAATTGGTTCGCTGTCTACCAAGCCAACATTTTCCAGCTCTTCACCACGCTCTCGCATCTCTTCGATCGAATCGTGGTTGATGGTAAGTGCGAGAGCGTCACGAATGTGCTCCCGGCAAACATTGCTCGCAATTGCGTAGATTACCGCATAGATCGCGTTTGCCTCGCGCAGCTTATCCAGTTGCTTGGTGGCGAAGAAGACTACCACTACTCGCTGCAGGATCTCGTCGACATCGCCAAGATCGACCTTAGACTTCAGAGCTCGTACGCGGCAAATCTTGTGCGTACGCTCATCTGCATACATCGCTTTGATGAACCGATCGATGAAGGTCTTCGGGCGCTTGGGATTGTCCAGGAACTCGGCGCTCATGCGCTCAAGTTCCGACGGCTTGCCCGTTGCGGTAGGGGTGTCAAAGCCGTCAACCTCAGTGGTGTCCACAGGATCGACGCCTTCGTCTTCGGCAGGAATGAATTCGGCTACTTCTTCAGTCACCATTGAATGGAGTTAGATGGACTGTGTTCCTAGGTAGCAACCCGGTCAACCACTCGGTCCAGGCGCGGTAGAACTGCGCGTTGCACTTGCTCCACTGAATCCACCAGGTCGAGCATGATATGCACGCCGGCTACCAGGATGTCTGACTTCATCTCTGGGTAGAGCAACATTGCGCGTTCCATACGCTTGTTCACAAGAGCGACCGCCTGATCGGCCGATTTACCTTCGAGCCGGAGTGCAAGGACCGGGTTTTGGTTCTCTCGCACGCCGAGCGCGTCAAGGCCGATTTCGATAGGGCTGTACTCACGTTGCATGACTGTTCCATCCTTGGCCGCCTTCTGCCGAGCGACGCTTTAACAATTATACCTACGGGGCAACACGTGTCAATAAACCAACCAGGCAGATGGTTGGGATACATAACACGTACGAATGACCGGAGGGTAATCCCTCAGGCCGGCTTTGGCGCGACTACAGCAGATGCGATCGCGCGGGAACGGATCAGGCTGTGACCTGGACAGCCATCTCCATGCGGGGGACGAACTTCCGGATCTCGAGGATGTTCTTGGAGGATTTGCTTACAACGGTGAGGCCTGCCAACAAGATTTCCGCACGCGCCTCGGGGTAGTCCTGGAGCGCATTGCTCATACACGTCATTGCTCGCATCCCCGAGCAGCTGGCGTTCACAAACTTGGAGCACTTCGGTTGACCCTCGGAGTCGATGCATCCCATGGATGCCATCCCGATTGTTGTGGCGAGCGACGTTTCCCCGGCGGTTTTGTTCATCGTGACCTTCCTTGCAGCTATTCGTTTTTGGTTTGTGCTTGGCCCTTGTTATGTTGGTAACAAGGTGAGATGCATTATAGATACGTGACAAATGTCAGGTCAATTGAAATCGTCCGTAAGTTGTTGTTTTTAAAGGGGTTTGTTTGCAAAAACGCGTAATGCAAGTTTGGTCACCGAAAACACGTCTGCGTTTTTTCGCTTCTGTAAGTGGCTTAAACGACGCGCGTCGAGCGTTTTGGTCCAGATTCGGTTTCTCGGCCAGAAAACGGGGCAAAGCAAAAGAAAAACGCCACCCTACAAAGGAGGGTGGCGGGCCAGTTAAAGGAAAGGATCTTCGCTGGAGATGTTCGCGTTCAGTGCCCTCTCTTCCTCAGGGAACAGAGGTAACGAGAACTCATCTGGATGCCGAGCTTGGCGATGGAGCTTGGCCTGCCAGTAATCCTTAGCGGCGTCGGTCGTTTCTTCAGCGTGGTCGGTCATCGCTGCCGCTGCCCCAGGCAAGCCTGTCGGTACAGTCGGTACAGAGTGCTTCGAGACCGAGGCGCGCTTCCCATTCATTGGCTTGTCAGCCATTTCTGGTGTGGGCAGAGTTGCCGGCCGTTGAGCAGCAGGCACCCGTTTCGGAGTTCGCGCCTCCGGCGGAGATGGTTGCCGCTGGTGCTCCATGGGCGCCCGTCGAAGCAGCTCCAGAGAGCTTGGTCCTCGCCGGCGCACGGGGCGCTCGACTTCGATGCAAGGCAATTGCGTCTCGTCGCATCGCAGCTCGATCGGTTCGACGTAGTGCGGTGTAAACTGAAATTTTCCGCAGTAATACCACATGAAGAATGGCCAACTCATTAGCGCATACAGGAGGGGAGGGGCCCACCAGTACCCGTGGCCAGGATTGGCTTTAACCGTGATCACAACACAGATTGCCACGGCGTAGAACATTGCGTAGCACATCCATCGTTTTGCTTTCATCTGCTGCACCCTTGCGCGGTAGTCTGGACGCGAGAGAGATGACGAACACCCTGCGATGTTCGCGCCGGCGATGATGATTTGGACGAATTTGTCCATTGGTGCTGCTCCACGCGAGAGGTTGGCCGGCTTGCGCCGGGTGCCCGGGAAATGGGCCACCCACCGGATCGGGGGTGAGAGCGGCCAGCTCGCTGGTCTGGCGTTCGATCAAACTACTGAACTGCTCTCTCGCGTATAGCTAGGACGATTTGGACGCCTGCATCCGAACCACATTCCTTCAATCGGCTTGTCAAACCTGGCCTGTAGCCGCCGTTCTCAGGTAGCCGGCGTGATACGGGGCGCAGCCCATAATCCAGCGGCCTTCTAGTTCGAGGTCGTAGTCCGAGAACGACGTTCCCGACGCATTGCATCTGGCCTCGTTCTCGATGACGGCATCGAGGCGGACAATCTCTGTCTCATTAAGCGGTCGAATGCCTGTCTGGCGGGAGCTGCTAGCCCAAGCCTTGTACTCGGGAGTACCGTGCTCGTCGAGCCAATCTCGATGCTTGAACATCTCCCTGTCCGTGGTGAAGCCGAGGGCGACCGCTTCGTCGCTGACGCCTGAAATTGCTGCTTTTCCTGTCATTTCGTACTCCTTTCTTCGCTACTACGGCGGAGTCTGACTTCTCCCGTCCGTTCATCATCGGCTACGGCTCCTCGCCTTCCCGATGCGGACCAGTCCATGCTGCGACTGGCCAGACGGGAGATCTCCCGGTTCCCGCGCAAGGAGCGTCCGTGCGTGCCAGGGTCGCCGTTAGGCCATGAACCAAGGTTGGCGGAGTTGCCTTGAATACGGTCGAGCAACTTGATTGCTTCCGCCTTGCTGGTGGCCTTGACGCGCACCGCGCAGGACAGCCGTACATCAAACGCGTACTCGTGAATCTCTGTCGTAGTACCGATGGTCACCGGGTCCGTCGACATGTCGGTCAGTGCGGTCGCAAAGTAGTGACCGTACCGGGTTCTATGACCGGCGTCGGTGAGTAAATGCTTGGCCGTTGCTGTTTCGCTGGTCTGGGTGCGGTGTATGTTGGTGTTGCTCTACCCATGCGTAACACGTATGCATAATTTGCTTGATTGATCTAAGTACTGTGCGTATGATGGGTATAAATGGTTGGCCACATATGAAGGGGTATGAGATGCGTACGAAGGTGAAGGTTGGTCTGATGATTGGAGGTGTCGTGCTGGTAGCAGCGGCGATCGTGCTGGCGCCCGTGCTGCGCGACCTGCCTTGGCTGAAGTGGACCCTGTACGTGTGCGCTGCACTGATGCTGTCCCCGCTGTTCATGGGCGGTCTCGTGGACGTGCCCGCCACCACCCCGGAAGATCCGACCTTCGAAAAGAATCGCATCGGCGATGCAAGGCAGGACGTCTGGGGGTTCAACGGCCAAGACAGCAACAACGACTAAGCGCGGCGAAACTGGAAAGGATGAAAGGGGTCGAGATGAGCAAGGCTACGCACGAACAACTTACCGCGATCAACAGCGCCGTCCGTCGCCTGGTGGTCCAGGCCTGCCCGGGTGCCGGCAAGACGTTCACCCTGAGGGAGTACGCCCTGGTGCGTCCCTCGGAGCGCATCCTGTACCTCACCTACACGAAGTCTCTCCAGACTGAAGCCGAGGGCAAGTTCCCCCAGAACGTCGAATGCCGCACCACTCACTCCCTTGCGTGGTCGTTCGGCCGTCGCTTCAAGGACGCCGGTAAGCTGGGCGACCTGCGCCCGAGCGACTTCGCCCGCGCCTTCGGCATCGAGATCGGCTTTGCCAGTATCCTGGTGACGACTGTCACGAGCTTTCTGTTCTCCGCGGATACCGACTTCGAGCCGCACCATGTGCCGGACACGATCGCCGAGGCAGATGTCGCTGAGACCCTGAAGTGGGGCCGGCTCGCTTGGGAGGCCATGCAGGATCTCGGCCGCAAGAACGTTCCCATGCCCCATGACGGCTATCTCAAGCTGTTCCAGCTTTCGAAGCCGGACCTGTCGCGTCGCTACGATCGCATCCTGTTCGACGAAGGCCAGGACGCCAACCCGGTCACGACCTCGATCGTTCTTGCCCAGAATTGCCCTGTGGTGATCGTCGGCGACCGGTATCAGGCGATCTTTGCCTTCCGGGGTGCCGTCAATGCCATGGACATGATCCAACCGGATGAAACGGTCTACCTCACCCAGAGCCATCGCTTCGGCCCTGGCATTGCCCGGCTGGCCACGATGCTCCTCTCCGCGTTCCGCGGCGAAGAGCGACCTGTGTACAGTGCCTTCCCGGATCGGCCGACTGGCTACACGGTCGACGTTTCCAAGCCGTACGCGGTCATCGGCCGCACGAACGCCAAGCTGTTCGACAAGGCTGTCGCCATGCTGGGCAACAAGCGTCTGCACTTTGTCGGTGGGCTCAGTAATTACCCATTTGACAAGTTGGTGGACGTTTGGAACCTGATGAGCGGCCAGCCGGCCGCCGTCAAGGACCAGTTGCTCAAGACCTTTGGTTCGCTGGAGAAGCTCGAGGAGTACGCGACGGGCGTTGACGACAAGGAGATTCTCTCCCTGATCGGTGTGGTGAAGGAGTACCGCAGCGCGATCCCGTCGCTGGTCGAGAGGATCAAGGCGGAAGCAGTGGAACAAGCAGAGCACGCTGACGTTCTGCTCTCGACGGCCCATCGTGCGAAGGGTCTCGAATTCAGCCAGGTACTGCTGCTCGACGACTTTGAAGACTTCGTCACGGCCAATGGCGAGCTGCTGACTCTGGATACGCCCGAACTGGTCCAGGAACTGCACCTGCTGTTCGTGGCACTCACCCGAGCCGAGGACGTTATCGAGCTCAACGCCCAGATGCAGGACATCATCGCGATCCTAGGGGATCGCGTGCCTGAAGCTCAGCCAACCCCGGGCGAGAGGAGCACCGAACAAGTGGGGGAGCAGCTTGGCCAGATTCCGGGTTTTGATTACGTGCCGGTTGTGTATACGTGTGATGTAGCGGAAAATGTCACACGTGAACAAAAGGCACCGGTGGTCGCGCTGGCGCAAGTGCCGGTTTCCTTTCCGCCTTCTCGTACGTCGCGTTCCGAGAGATCTATCTCGGAATCGGCACGAATCGGAAGGTCGCCCTGGCCGAGTTGCGTGCCGCGGCTTCCTTTACCTAACAAACAGGAGATCCTCATGCATGCAGGACAAGTCAGTATGTCCAACGGAGTCACCATCGACGTGGTGCAACAGGAAACCGGTGCCGTTTTGCTCGAGTTCGGACGAGCAGGGAACTACACGGGTTTGCTGATGGCGGGCAATACCCGTGACGAGGTCCTCGCCAAGCTGGGTGAGCTCACTGCCTTGGTCGCCGCTCTGCCGCAGACGGCGCAGGCGGAAGAGCCCGCTCTGGCCGGTGCCTGACGGCGGCCGGTCAACCACCAGAATCCAGAAGAGACCGCGCAAGGGAGCGGGCCATGGCCAAAGACGATTTCATCCGCATCAAGTACACCCGCGAAGTCGACGGGCGCAAGAAGCGCAGCTCGGTTTCCGTGGACCCAGACCTCTTCGAGATCTTTGCGAAGATCCGCGGCACTGTTCCGGCAGCTCGCGCAGTGCTGCGTGAATGGGCGGTTGCGGTCGACGCGGACCGCCAGTGGCAGGATGGCCTGGGTGTCGATGGCGGCATCGGCCTTTCTCGCATGGTGCAGAGGCGGATGTTCTCCGAGATCAACACGTTCGTCGACAAGGGCATGGTGGTGATCCAGAAGGAGGATGCGGATCTGCATCCGAACGCCCCGCGTCCGACAAGGAGCGCGGCCCGCCGGCGGAGTGTCTCAGCCTGAGTGAAGCTTATCGGCTTGACAACATTTACCACTCACGTATTATACATACGTGTTATTAATCTATTTTCAGGATTGCGGCGATGAGTGCAGAGTCGGGACGTTCGAAGTTCCCCCAGTTCGTTACCAAGGAAGCTGAGCTTCGCCACAGGGAAGAAGCCTGCATCGCCAGGATCGAGAGCCTGCAACGCAAGCTTGCTGAAGGCAGTGTCATTCCGGTACCGGAGCTGCGCTCGGATCTGGCTACTGCGAAGCGGGAGTTGGCCGAGGTACGTGCGAGCATGGCGGAAGAGGGCATTGCGGCCCTGTAATGCGAGACCTCGAGAGCAATCAACCATGAAAAAGTACGCCATGGAGTTCTATCGCCGAAACTCGGTTGTGCTGCTCGCGTTGGCGGTAACCGTGGCAAGCGTTGTATTGACTATCGGTGCTGCGCATCTGGTCCACACATTCATCCTGACGTGACATGAAACCGCAAGAACTGGCAAAAAATCCGGCAGGACAAGACCAAATTGCACGAGCGCGGGAGCTTTGCGATGGATCTCTAGCATTGACCGCACGGTTGTCTGCGCTACTGAGGACGAAACCGACACGAGGGCAGATGCTCGACTTTCTCGAAGAGTTGAACAAGTCGGCAAAACAAACGGCGTACGAGGAAGGCATCAAGCGCATCTGTGAGGCGGTCGGCATCCTGGAGCCGTCTCCACAAGACAGGCTCATGGCTATGCAAGTAGGCATGCTTCGCGAGCAGAACGAGTTACTGCATCACATTGCAACCGGCGTTGGCGCGATTCCGAAAGACAAGCCACTTAGCTTCACCGGTGCGGTAGGCGCGGCGATTGTTGGCACCCTGCTCACACGCTGAGCCGTGCTCCGTCTGGAATTCTCCTCTCCTTGATAGTGCTCGGCAGCCGCTGAAATGCATGCTGCTAAACAAGGGAAAAGACGGAAGAGTAGGTCGCTGCAAGGTTGCGGTGCGTGGCCCGCGTGAGGCAAACCAACAACGACTGTAGTCCAAGTACACACAATCGACACGTACCCCCATCCACGAAGTTGAGAGCGCCAACGAGTTCTGGGGCGCCGCCCGTCGCTACAGGGGAGCCGGCCTTTCCGTAACCGAAGATATCTCGATCAGCGAGATGGCACTCGAGGCGACGCGTTGGCAGCATCTCGCGCCCATCGCAGAGTGCCTGGACAAACTGATCACTAGACGGCTGAGTGTCGATCGCGAACCCTGGCATGTTGCCGTTGGTCGCGGGTTTGGCGCGGAGGACAACGGCGACGCCGCTACTTCTGGGCCGGCGATATCGGACGATTCGAATACTGTGAGAACATGAGCAAACAAGAGAAGTTCTACGACTGGCTCTCGACTGGGGAGCCACCACCCATCAATAGGCGCGTCTACGAGGCAGCCAAGCTGCCGTTTGCATACTTGGCGCAGTTCCTGTGGTGGGTCTCTTCCCCTTGGCGCCGAGCTCTTCCACTGGCGCTCGCGGGCGTTGCTCTCCTCTGTGGCTTTTTGATCCTGATGGGGGATGAAACCATTACTTGGGGCGACTTCGGGACGGTCGCTACCGTCGCAACAGTTGTTCTGGGCGTAGTCGTCGTGATTCTCGACGTGCTGAGGGCAATATTCGAGTAACGCTCCGCACTTCACTCCTATTGGGACGTTTTCAATGAGCACAAGCCGGGCTACTCGCCGAGATCCTATGGCAGACGTCATGCCACTCGAGCTTCTGGAAGTGGCGCATCTGCTGATCAGTAGAGGTCAGAATGAACTCTACTGGGAAAGAGTTCCCCTCCCGAAGCGACCGGTCGGCCAGGTCCGCTACGAAGTGGCTCGCCAGGCAGCGACCTTTGTTGTGCCATTGGTAGGTCTAACCTGCGCCGCGCAGATCTACGGGGCAACTGGCTTGCTGCTTGGGCTGCCGCTTGCATGGCTAGGCGGCTACTTCTTGGATCTGCAACTCAAGTCTGCGATTGGGAAGAAGAAGATTCGTGATGACATGATTGACGCTGGCCGCTACAAGGCGGTGGGCTGGCTGGCTGCGCAGATGGGTATGCGCCCAGACGAGATCACACTGGCGACGATCCGGAAGATGAACAAGGATTACGTCATTGTTAAGGCGCGTATGGACCTGGAGTTGGCTCGCCGCGAGGAAGCCCGCAAGGCCGCTCACGTACGGCAGTCGCCGTCCTCCGATGATGTGCATCATGATTACACTCCGGGGGTAGTCGCTGCCGCCGGATTGGGTGCGGCAACCGCCTACACGTCAGTAGACGAAGATGACGACTACTATGATCGAGGCCAATCCTACTCGCCGGCCGTGAACCCTGCTAACGGGATGCCGATGGTTGCTGGCACCTATGTGGACGTCAACGGCAATATGTTTGGAACTGACACGTTCTGACGCCGGGATATTTTGGACTTCGCGGAGCGCGCAGCCCGCGGAGAAGAGGGCGCCCGAACCGGAGCACGCATGCGTCGCCATAGCCTGACCCTCACGCTGGCAAAGATCCTATTCAAGGACGGGCCCGTGAAGTTCTTCCAGCTCGTCTACATCCTCGGCCGTTCGAAGCTACGGCGGACCTATGATTCCCACACACGGCGCTTTCTCCAAGCCGGCCACGCCGCGTTACTCGCCGCGGGTGTGATAGTGCTGTGGCTCGCTGTGCGAGATCCATCCCTGATCGATGCGAGGTCTACGGCCGGCCGGATCTTCTGCGGAGCGATCGGCATGGCTTTTACCCTGAGCGGTGCGACGTGGTTTCTCATGCCGGCATTTCAACGAGCGACGCTGCTGGGGGAGGTGACGGCCGGCACGTTGTACGGGATGCTCCTCGCCGGTGTCACGTGGTTGGGTTGGGAGCGTGCGGCGGCGCTCTACCAGGCCAATCCTGTAGCGTTAGTCGCTGGAGTACTCGTCGTCGCGGCGCTTGTGCTGGCGTTTGCCCATCCGCTCTCGCTCTTTCTGCGTTTCCGATTGCTGCGGCTGCGCACCAATCACTATGCGTTCGAGACCCCATATCACCAGATGCTCGCTTCGCGCCCAGCTAGAGGGCAGTACAGAGGCGTGGCAATTCATGAGGCTGGCCATGCTCTGATGTACAGCTTGGGCGATCGGGTGCCAGAGGACGCGATCGCCTATATTGACTTCGACACCATCTCGCCGAACCTGGGGCAGGTTTCGCTGCCAACTCTGAAGGAGGGTGATATCAGCATGGCCATGCTGGAGTGGAAAATGCATACATACCTCGCTGGAATGGTAGCGGAGGTTTTGCGTGCAGGGACTCACGGCATGGGCGTGTCCGGAGACCTCGAGGGCTGGAGTGAGCTAGTTGGCCCATACCTCTTGTTGCGCACCGATGTTGTGTACTTCGCCAATCCAAGTACCGAGCTGGAGATCGAGTCCAACAAGAGGGAGGTTGCAGCGTTGAAGAAACACATGCTGGCAGTGCTCACACGCTTTATGCGGGCAAACTGGCATGTCGTCGAGCGGATCGCTGACTGCCTTGAGGAGGTGGACTGCCTTGATCACCAGCAGTTGGCTGGCCTGATTTCTGGCGTGGTGCGCACGGGCGGGCTGCCGACGCCAGTTTGGCCAGACCACATGGATGGCACGCCGCTGCGCCAGATCCCGGGCGCTTGACGTCGGGCATAAAAAAAC
Organism: Cupriavidus metallidurans CH34; assembly: GCF_000196015.1. NCBI lineage: Bacteria > Pseudomonadati > Pseudomonadota > Betaproteobacteria > Burkholderiales > Burkholderiaceae > Cupriavidus > Cupriavidus metallidurans. Next base: position 22,751 of record NC_007971.2, read on the forward strand.
CGCCAACGCATAGCGCCGGCGGTTTCTGTGGGTTAGAAATCAGTCGTTAAGAGCGCTGTTTCCGAAAGCCATGCAGGGAATCCTGCTTTTCCTTGTTCTGTTCGGTCGGTGTGCGGCGAGCTTCTTTGCGCACTGCCTGGATAGCACCGACTAGAGGTGCGAAGAACAGACGCGGGGCTTCCCGAGCTGCGGTAACAAACTCCGAGCGAAAGCTGGTCTTGGTCATTCGAGCATCTCCTTGACGGCTCGATATCCAGTGATACCGAGGTAGACCAAGTATAACACCGCGTCAACGATGGTGATCGTGTGCTCAAGGAACGAGATCACCTGGAGGGTAAAGGTCGGTATCCCGACCGTTTCCAGGAACCGGATCAGCAAAGACAAGCCGACAGCGACGCTACCGATGATCAAGAAGATCAACGTGCCGACGACAGTATGTGCTGCGAAGTGCGCAACGGGCGCCCACCAGGCTTTGTGATGTTTCGTTTCAGCCATGTTTCTCCTGTGTTGAGTTAAGCACCTGGGAACCCCAGGGCTCCAAGCCTCCTTGCATAGACCTGGCAACACAGGAATGCGCAACGCCTGGGGATAAGTTGGGGTGGTGCCTCAATGGACGTCGCCGGCCGGCCGATAGACAGAAGACCATTCAGTAGAACGTGAGCGTCACCGCCAACGAGTTGCTGCAGGATTTGGACCCGCTCGGCCCGCAGCGGCTGCTTGCCACCTTCGCACGATTTGCTGTCATCTTGACAAATAGCACTCAATCGAACAAGATGCATAACATGTAGGTATATGCGTTGAGTATAGCAATAGCGATATTTGCTCAGTCGACAGGGCCATGCGGAAATGTTGCGGCGCATGTTGAGCGCCGGCGATGGTGTAGTCATCCTCCGCATCACCGGGGATCTCGAGCGGCATCATCCGAATGTTGAGATCTTCGAAGGTTGGGAGGGCTATCAGCGATTCTTGGCGCCAATCCTGCGCAGCGGGAAGCTTCAGAAGGGCGATGGGAGTACGCTGCTTTAACTGCATCGAGTTCGTTTTTGCGGCACGACACGGAATTGCTCACGTTTGCGGCACTGATCAACGACGCTTGGGCATAGAAATCGCAACCATGACTGCCACAATCGAAACACCGCTTGCCGCTGTGGGCAAAGCGATCAGCGGGATCAAGGCCAAGCATCCTGAACCTGATGCGGGCGGACGCGTTCCGAACGCGCAGATAGTAGAGTTCCATGAACGCCAGGTCGACGCTTGGCGTGCGCAGGCAGCGGAAGCCAGCCTGCTGGCACAGCACAAGTCAGAGTCAGGTGAGTCTGAGCTGGCGCTCGTACTATCGGAATGGAGCGAGCGGACGATGCGCGCAGCCGATGAGAGAGCTAGATATCTCACGTCTGCAGAGTATCAAGAATGGCTCGCGGGCCGGCAGGAGTGGTTGGCGGAGGCCACCGTTGACACGGTCGCAGCCGACAATAGCAAACGGGCGTGCGCGTTCGGCAAGGGTGTACGCGTCGTGATCGCTGAGGACATTGATAGGCGGTTCTGGCGCTATCGGTCAGGCCAGACCGGTACGGTCAGGTATGTGCTCGATGATGGCGGCGTGGAAGTACTGCTCGACGGCTACAAACGCGAAAAGCTATCCAACTGGTGGCGTCGCATCTGGCGAGGCGAAGGCGCCAACCTGGTCCCTTGGCGCGGCGTGTTCAAGGCCTCGGAATTGCGAGTCATTTGAACCACAGGAGCCGTAGGATGAGTACCAAGGTTTGGAACGTGATGTACATGCTTGGAAATACTGCCCGCATTGTTGGCGATGCGGGTAATCCTCAGGCCCGCAAGTCCGCGCTTCACGTAGCCGCAGTCATCGACAAGAACGGGTGGCGTGTCTGGGTGGAGCATCACAAGACAGGCAAGCGCCTTTTCGAGAGCGAGCGCGAGAAGACGCACCGGGAAGCTCCCCCCGTGTAGAGGAGAAGGCGATACGCTGGACGAAGGGCGGCCCGGTAACAAAGGGAAAGGTCAAGTATGGCAGGATCACTAGCAGGCCAAATCGGGCTGGCACTCTTCGGATTGCTCGTGGTGTCGGCCTTTTGCATGGGTGTAATTGCACCGCTCAATCGCTCGGTTGCGTTGACCACAATTGGGCTCAGCACTGCAACGGCTTTCGCGTCGTTTGTGGTGCCTGTATGGGAAGAGCTATGGAACTCGCACTTCATGGTGGCGGCAAGGTCTTGATGTCTGCACCACAGCAGAAGTGGCACGGTGATAACCCTGCCGTAGCACAGTATGCCCGTTTTGCTGGTCAGGACATGGCAGCGATAACCGACGATGCTGGCGCATTCGACTTGCTGTATCTCGGCTTTGTAACTGGCGGCTTCCCGACCATTGATGCAGCGAAAGACGCGGCGCCACAGTTTGCACGCCGGGTCTTGTCCCATTTGTCCAGCCTGATCGACGGCTAGGACCGCACTGACACTACGGAATAGACGAAATGGACAACGAATTAGAGCTGAGAACTATGGTTGGCGAAGCCGACCGTACTTTGCTCGTGGCGGGGCTCCAGGCGCTGCATCGTGAGCGCCTTGCCGCCTACAACGCGGCCGTGTATGTGGCGTTCATTCGTGGTGAGCTCCATCCTCCCATGGCGATGTTTGGCTTGGACGAAGTGCACACGATGCTTCGGCGTGTCGGTGCAGCGCCGGCCCCGTTCTGATCGGAAGCGGCGATGAGCTTGATCGACGAAGCGAGGCGTTGGCGCCAACAGTGGGGCTACGTTGGCCGCGGCGGCGTAATAGTGGTTTTTGAGGGCAAGGCGCAGGGGTGGGTGAACGAGCTTAGGAATCCAGAACGCTGGCAGCCTGGCTGCGTGGCGTTCGATGAACAAGGCCGGAGCTGGACAACCATCGCTGGCAATGAACGAGACGGGGCGCTGATGTGGTTGCCCAATGACCCGATCAAGGGAGAATGAGCATGATCCTTACTGAAGCAGAGCGGGTCGCGATTCGCGGCTTGGCGTCAGGCGACAAGACGCAATTCGAGGCCGCGCAGGGCGCCTTTAATCGGGCAGCACGGCAACACGGCGTGGACTCCTGCGTAGAGCTCCAATTCATGGCTGAATTGCTTGCGCCGGTTCCGGATCTGCTACTGCGCTCACAGTATCGCGCGGCCGTACTGAAGCAAGCGATTTGATGGGAAATGGACCAAATGAGCGTAGCAAAGTGCGTTGCATCACTACTTGTCCTCTCGGCTGTCACAGGCTGCGCAATGACGCAACAGGAATTGGCGCACGAACCGCCAAATGCAAAATTTGTCGTGGCTGCAGAGTTCGGATGTCTCTATGAAAAGGGCGCCGAAAGAGCTGCTGCCAGCTTGGGCGTGAGCGAACCGAAGATGAGCGGCTACATTAGCTCCAAAGGCGGCTACGCATGGTTCCGACAACCGCTGACCTTGATCATGCTGCGTTCCAAAGGCGCCGGCAGCACTGAGATCACGCGACAGCAACACGGAAGCGCGGCGGTCCTAGGCCAAGGCGAAGACATGCTTGCTTACTTGAAATCGAATCCATGTGTGGTCGATCCCCAGCGCCCAGAGTAGCTTCACCAGCGAAGAGGAATAGCCATTCGATTCACTGGCAGCGCGTATCAGTGCGCTTGACCATCTCTCTCAACTCATCCCGAACGTGCTCCGGGAGTGTTACGCCGCTTGCCATCCTGAGGAATGCCGCTCGATGTGCTCGCGACCGAGAACACAAGGCTTCCAGCTTTGTGAATGCCTCGCGTGATACGCGATAGCTTTTGGTCTCGCGAAAGACCAGGCTCAAACAAAAATCAAGAATTGACACGCGCTTGCGCAGGAAGACCGCGACGATCACGTGATCTCGGGCCTCGCGCTCCTCTGGCGGTATGGCCCCTACGCGGACGTAGTCAATCGGCTCGGTGATGTACTCCTCATCAAGCGGCGTAGCCATATGGCGAGTCGTACGGCCACCCACGTTGAAGGTATAGTCAGGATCGAATGGTTCTTGTGCGTATTCCCAGGATGGACGTGGGATCGCGGTGCCTGGATACGTCATTTCAGTTTTCAGCCCCCACGAAATCGCCGTTTGGGCGCTTGAGTCGCATCATTGGAATGCCTTTGTGTTCCAGGTGCTCAACGGACCAGGTCTCGGACGTCTTTTTGCCGCCTGAACCGTAGAGGGAAACGGGAACACTCTTTGTGGCTGGGCCGAAGACGACGCAACCTGATCCGTCCACAGGATGTCCACCCATGAACCAGAGGTACTTTGATGGCGGCACTGGTTCGCTGGGGCACAGATCGCTACCACTGATGACTGTAGCTTCCCCACCAACCACGAGCCGCGTCCCTGGTGGAATTACCGTGGTGTAGCCGGGCGACCCGATTGCCTTGTATGCTCCCGCGCCGATGTCCTCCAACATACCTGCGTGAGACACCCTTGCCAAACTGAGGGCGGCACCGACCAGCAGCGTCAAGGTTTTCAGAGTTCGCCTCTTCATCGTTCAACCATCCCGTTCAGGTGTGTTCCCGGATGGATCGCGCCATCGCTCTCACCTTGTGGTCGGCCTGCGAAAAATTGGGATTGCCCAAACAGTGGGTAAAGGGTTAATGGCCCTGCCACGAAGAAGACATTGAGCATGATGAAGTCCATCAGGAAAGTCTTCCCGAACCCGGCGCGGGCCTCTTCCGATAGAGCAGGGAGATTCCAGAAGGCAAGGCCCACCCCGCTCTTGATGCACGCCATCACGAAAGCCGCGAGCGTGACACCTAGCATCAGGGCGCCGATCATATCACTGCGTTTCATCCTTACTCCTGTACCTGTTTCTTGTGACTGGGGCGGGGAGGAGATTGCGCCTGGCGCCATTCCGATTAGTTCTTGCCAAAGATCCGGCGAGCGCAGACATGCAGCGGAATTCCGGTGAGAAGCAACGCGACTCCGACGATGACGGGAGTCGCCTGCGAGGTTTCAAACAATCACGATGCGCCGCCGGACTTCGCCATCAAGTACGTAACACCAGCAACACGGACGCCACCGCAATAACGGCGAATATACCTGGCCCAAGGGGAGCCAGTAAGTCTTTGGGAGTCTTGTTCACTGGATAAACTCCACCGGCTGCCCGCCGATCACGGGGCGCTCGTGCTGCATCGGCAGGCTACCGATCCTTGGTGGTGCCGAAACGTTCGGGCGAAGTGAGGCAGGAGTGGCGCGGGTTAGGGCGCGCAATGCGCTCGGAGAGATCTTGAGCGAGCGGTCCGCGTCGACATGGTTCAAACCCTGCAGCAGCTCGTTGGCCGTGATGCTCAGGTTCTGCAGAATGTTGTCCGCCTCCCATTCCGGTATGCGGGTCTCGTCGATACGCATTAGGAACGTTTGCTCCGTCATCATTTGTCGGCCTTATTGGGTTGTCGTGAGGAGTGCATCGAAACGTTCGCGGAGCAACTTCTCTTGGTCTGCGAAGCGGGCGTCCCCCGAGTCCCTCAGCTTCATGATGTTCTGGAGCTTCCAACGGACGGCCGGCAAGTCCTTGAGGTGAGGGAAGGCCGGCATCAGAGTCCAGTCGGGCTCTGCCTTCACAAACGAGATGAGGAAATCGCGGTGAGCCGGGGTCAGCGCCGCGGGCAATTCGGTCTGAAGCCGCTGTTGGACGGCGACCAGGCGGTCGAGGCTTACCTCTTCAGTTGTCATACCCACAAACTCGCCGTAGCTCTCCTCGAGGTTCTTCTGCTTTGGGAACAGCACTTCATGGGTTGGTCGATTGTGTCCTGCCAGGTAGCCGACAAAGCAGTCGACGAAATCGGCTTGCAGGCCGAACATCTCATAGCAGTGCATGACATCGAAGATGTCTCTCGAGTGCTGCCGATCCATCGCGGCAACCAGCTTGCTTCCGTACAGCTCTGCCTTCTGAAGGACCGGAACCGAGATGGACTTGTTGAAGAGCTCCTGTGCTTTTGGCACGAGTTCATGCATCACAGGGGCCAGCAACGTGCCCCGAAACACATAGTTGACTTCGACCTTCACGGACGAATCGGCAGATACCGCTGTCAGCTTGACGTCGTCCCCCTTGATCTTGCTGTTCGATGCGACCTTCGTGAAATGAGCCTCGTATCCCAGCTTCTCAATCGCCTCTTTTGCGCGGGCCAGCTCTTCTCCGATGCTCTGGAGCGCCGCTTCGCGGTCCATCGTGTGCTCGGTGAACACGACGTCGATATCGACGGACAAGCGGGGTAGGTCCTGGAGGAACAGGTTAATGGCAGTTCCCCCCTTCATAGCGAACTTGTCAGTATCGAAGACGGGCGGCGCGATATCAATGAGCAGGCGGACGGTGTCGAGATAGGTATTGTTCATGGTTCTTGTGCGATGCTGTGCTTCAGCTTGTTCGACAACCGTTTGGCTTCGACGCGTAGATCAACATGTTCTTGGAGGTGTTTTCCCCAGTCAAAGCCGCTTTCCTCTCCCAAGACCTTCACTAGCTTGAGGACTTTCAGGCGTGTGCAACTGTCCAAGAACATGTGGAGGACCGGTGGGCGGAGGCTTCGCATCGTGACGATGATGTTCTCCACCTCTTCGAGAGTCTGGTTCTTGCCGACATCGCTCACGAGCTCGAGGAACGCGCGCTCAGGAACGGATACGAGAACAGATGGGTTTCCGTTCGGCAGCGGCTTCAGGCCTTCATCGTAGGGGAACGACTCGCCAAACAGGTTGGTCGTCTGATAGCTATAGGTAAGGTGCTTGCCGACCCAGTCCGGAAATCTGTACGCACTCTGGCCCCAAAGCACTACCTTCTCTCGGAATGCGATGTTGTGGCGGACACCTTGCCAATCCAGGGCAGTTTTCCCCCCGACGTGCAGCCCTTTGATCCGTCGGCTCAAGAACGCCAGGATTCCGTCCCGGGTTGGTTTGTCGCCCCGGAGCAGATAGGCGCTTCTCCCGAGTTGTTCGAGCCAGGCCTCGCTGACCATATGGCTAAGGGAGCGCTCAGACACGCCCATTTCGCGGAGCATCTCTGTGTCCATCGGCTGGCCGCGTGGCGCTTGCGCCATCAGATTGTGGAGTGGCTTGTTACGCATTTCTCCATTCTAGTTGATTACTGATGCAAAAACCCTCGCCAAAGTGTACGTTTTTGCATGAAAAATGTGAAAGGCATCGAGCGCACAGAGCTCTTACATACCAAGGGGCACCAATCACGTCATCATTGGATGCTATAATTTGTGCTTGTACTTGCGGAGGCTCCTATGCGTACGACCATTGCGCTTGACGATGAACTGTTGGCCAAGGCCCAAGCCTATACGGGGCTGGAAGAGAAAACGGCACTTGTGCGCGAGGCGCTAAAGGCCTTGATCCAGCGTGAAGCCGCCAAACGACTCGCGAACCTTGGCGGGAGCCAACCGGGCATCGAAGGGGTACCGCGTCGCCGGCAGGACACCAAATGATTCTTGTCGACACGTCGGTCTGGATTGACCACCTCAACGCTTCTGATCCGATGCTGATCAGCCTCTTAACCCAGGAGCGTGTGCTGATTCATCCCTATGTGATCGGTGAGATTTCGCTTGGTAGTCTGCGGGACCGAGATGTCGTGCTTGGCGCTCTGCGCGATTTGCCGCGAGCGCCTGTCGCAACACCAGAGGAGACCCTGTATTTGATCGAGCGCGAAGGCTTGTTCAACCGTGGAATCGGATATGGCGATACATCATTGTTGGCATCCGCGCGTCTCCAACCAGGCATCGCCATCTGGACGCGTGACAAGCGATTGAAGAAAGTTGCTGATGAACTCTGTCTCGGCGCGGTCCTTTCGCACTAGCTCGCGGTAGTGCGGAAGCGGCCGGCCGTGCAGTCAATCACCAGGCCGGCCCTCTGGTGGACAGGAGAATTAGAAGAATGACCATGGAAGTCAAACACCACCTGTTGAATCCGGATGGATCGTATAGCCCGATCATCCCGGATGAACCGATTGGAGGCACTGCCGCGCAGTACGCCAGTTTTATTCAGGCTGAAAACGAGAGAGACGCTGAGGCGCGGGCTCTCATGATGGCCGGGAAGGTTGTTCTGGGCGCGATTGCCGAGAGAATGGCCGCGCCAAACGACCGCGCGCAACATGAGGCTGAACCACTCGGAATGCGGATCGCAGAAGACCTCGCGGTGGTGTTCGCAGCGACGATGACGAAAACAGGATCGGTGAGCCACCAGACGGTGGATCAGATTAAGACCATTGAGGCCCCGGTACAAGTTGTCAATGGCGACGCACCGAATACGGTAGACGAAGAGGCCAAGGTCCTTGCAACGTCACTGCCAGGCGTGGAGTCGGTCGCCGGCGAAGACGGCTCGATGCTCGTCCGGTTCAGCGACGGAACTGAGGCTACTGTCACGCGCAGCTTTCTCGCGTGGACGGGCGATCCGACGTTTGAGCTTTGGCTCCCTCGTGATGAGCGGACTGGCATGGCCAAGATGATGCCCAAGCTTTCAAGAGGTGAAGTACTTAACCCGCTCGGTCAACTCGCGGCGGCAGCCGCGAAGCGCGCAGCATAGGCGGATGCCTTCCTTGCACCATGCGCCAAGTTACCCAAGCTGATTTTCTTGCCCGCGCGCTCGAGGTGCACGGTGACCGCTACGACTACAGTCGTGCCATCTACAGTGGTTCAAATTCCAAACTCACCATCGTCTGCCGCACTCACGGGCCTTTTGAACAAACGCCCAGCAATCACTACAAGGGAAAGGGCTGTCGAGCTTGCGCCGGCGTCCAACCGTACACACTGCAGTCATTCGTTGACCGAGCGCGATCGCTCCATGGCGATCGGTATGGCTACGCCGAAGCCTCGCTGGTCAACGCACTGACCCCGCTCACAATACGCTGCTCGGTACATGGGCCGTTTGAGCAAACGCCGCGTAGACACCTGTCCGGTAGCGGTTGCCCAAAATGTGCAATCACACTCGGCGCAGATCGCCAGCGCGGTACGGCCGATAGCTTCATTGCCAAAGCCCATTCGGTGCATGGGGAGCGATACGACTACAGCCGCGTCGCATATGCCGCGACGCACACGAAGGTTGTAATCGTCTGTCCCGAGCACGGACCTTTTGAGCAAACCCCAGCGGCCCATCAGCGCGGCGCGGGCTGCCCAGCGTGCGCGGGCGTGGCTCGATTGGACACGAGTTCATTTGTCGCACGCGCACGCGCGATCCATGGGCAGCGTTTTGGATATCCGGCGGCGACCGCGAACTTGAGCTCAACGTCGCGGCCGATCTGCTTCACCGTGGGCAGGAATGCCTGGTCAGGGCTGAGGGTTTGCTCGACGGGCTCGCCGGAAGAGGCTAGAGCTATTGCGAGCGCTTCGTCGTTTGTCGACGCGAGCGTCACTGCGGGCAGCGAGGCCAGAGCAGCAACGGCGATGTGGGCGCAGACGGCACGCATGTTGATTCTTTTCATCTGTATGGGTAGGGCATCGAGGCATTCCACGTTTTTGCCGATCAGGGCGACCCTGCGGGGACAGGGCAATCTTCAAGACGTTTGCGGCGCTCGCGCCTGCGCGTCAAGGTTGAACTGCTGATCGAGCACGCGCCGAGACTCTTCGCTGAGTACTCCATCGTCAAACAGCAAGGTGCACGGCTCCACTCTGGTCCGAAGGCCCCTCCACGCCCTCCGAACGAACGGCACCCAATCCTTCGCAGCCGCTTTGCTCGGATAGGCATTCCCAACTCGCGTCCATCCCAAGGCAGGATGCAAGATCATCGTGAAATACACTGTCTTTGTGGTTCGCATAGCTACCGTCTCGCCCTGGGGCAGCCTAAGCCGTTGGAGGATTCTTGGCCTTCATGACGGCCATGTGCGCGGCGACTGCTTCATCCTTGAGAACGATCACGATCGGGCCCTCTCGGAAGTCGCCACTCATGGTCCCGTGAAGCGCGTCCCGTTCGTCCTCGGCGAGATTGCGCCATTTCGCAATCCAGTCGACTTTCCCGAAGAGCAGGCCGGACGGCCCGGTGGCACATGACTGCCCCACTGATAAACCGTTCTCGCGGCACCACGCGCGGGCCGCTTCTAGCGCGACCCATGTGCCTTGCTGGCAGAATTCGATTCGCATGTGACTTGATCCATCCGAAAGAGATTCACACTTCCAACGTCTGCGCGACATAGCAACGATCTCAGTCGCCAAGGCTCTCGATGCAATAGGGGCGATTCTCATTGCCCGGGAGATTCCAGTCCCACGCTGAAACCTTGGCGCTGCAACCAGCAACAGGACATTCCAACGGAGAGAGGTCGCGCGCACGGTCTATCGGCTCCGCCTGGATCGACAGGCTCAACGGCTGGCCATGTACCGGGCACAATCCACGATTCAGTCTCCACAAGCGTTGTAGGTCAACGGGTAGTCGCCGCTTGGTCCGCGCATCCGTCGCCAGGAACGACGAGAAATCCTCGGTCATTGACTTGCCTTCGCCTCCAAGAACATTGCGGCATCGGAAAAAGCTCTTGCAGCAGCTGCAACTGAGTTCGCGTAGCGATCAAATCCCAGCTCGCGCAACTTGGCCGCTTTTTCCTCGGCGTCGTGCGCTTGGCGCCACAGGCCCTTAGTGAGCCGAGATACAGATGGCTTCTTACGTTGCTTCATGTCGCCCCCAAGTCGTGTTTGGCGTTGGAATTCACGGAGATGGCTGTGTGCGCGAGAGTCCGCGTCAAAAGGTGGTTCAAGCGAACGGAGCGTCGATCGGCATCTTCCTGAGCAACGTCGTGGTCAGCGAGAAATAGCCTCCCTCCAGGCGCGGGGCGTAGTCACGCACCCATTGCGCCGCGAGAGGCGAGCGGAGCGCGGCCTCGACTCGATCAAGCACGCCGGGCTCACCGCACACGATGCTAAGGTTGTGGTTGATCGGCAGAATGCCGGGCGGGACGCGCACGGCTTTAGGCGACGTGGCGATCCGCGGCACGAGCAAGGTCTCGCGGGACAGATCCATGCGATGGAAGGTCTCCGGCGGTAGCCAGAAGGTACCCCGCCGGCCCCGTGCCGCCATCCTGTACATATGGCGCTGCAGGTGCTCAATCACGCGATCGCACGGCGTCACACCAGGCGCCGTCCTGATGGCGAATCGCCGCGGCGTACAAAGGCGACCGTCGACAATGTCATCAGTGTCGACGGCCGGCACCAGATACTCGCTCGGCAGCGTCGTGGCCGTTTCTTCGTCCACCACAAAGATCCCGGAAGAGCCAAGCCATGGTGCGATGCGTATCGGTAAGCTTGTAAGCGGCAAGAACCCAGTGTCCATTCCTGAACTTACGATCTTCAACCCTAACCAAAGCGAGATTGATGGCCCTGATTGATCACTATCTGAAGGCATGCGGCCTTGCGGAAGATCCGCATCGCTCAGTGTATGAAGAGTGCGCAGTCGCCCACGCCAAGAGGATGTATAGCCTTGGTGCAGCTCAAGGCTTCTAGTCGCTGGCAACTCTAACTCTGACGAAGGATCTCAAATGAGCTCACAAATTGTGAATAGCGCGAGGGCAGTAATCGGTGCCAGTGGCACTATCGACGGTTCCGAAGCTCCGACTTTCGCTGTGTTTGACATTGATCGCGCGTTCATAGCAACGGTCAGTCGTCTCATCAATCTATGCAACGAGCACAAGCTCACTGAAGCTCGTACGGTCCACTACCCAGCTTGGGGACCCGGCTGGATCGAGGAAGAGCTGAAGCTCCAGAACGGCGAACTGGTGGTGCAACCCAACGGAATCTTCCGGTTCACGGACTATCCCAAGTATGGGGGCTACCTTATCCAGACGGCAGATGTCGACTTCAATCAATTGCGAAGCAAGTTCGATTCCGCAGTTGATGGCGAAGTTCTTTTCCTCGCCAAGGAACCCTATGTTCGCCAGTACTACGAACAGGAATACGAACAATCTGCGCGCGAGCTCGTTCCTTCTTGAGCAAGGCGTGATTTAGCCCATGGCCCGCTTCTCCCCTCGGAGGTTGCGGGCCTTTTGTTTTGCAGCTCTCGCTTAGTGCCACGCCTGCCTACAACAAACGGTGTCATCCCCGGCGCCTGGTGATTTATCTCCCCCTGTTTTCCATAACAAGCCCGTAAGGCTCCAAACCGCCAATCCGGCGGGACACCTTTGTTATGCCCAACTCAACCGTTCAAGGAGATGTACTCATGATGAAATCGACTCGTTCCTTTGCAATTCTGGCAGGCTTGGCAGCATCGTTGGCGCTCGCTGCTTGCGGCGGTGGTGGTGAGGATGCGGTAAAGCCGGATTCGGCGCCGATTATCTCGACTCCGCAGCCTGGTAACCCGTCGAACCCGACTCCGGCAGAGCCGGCGCAGCCGGCTGGTCCTACGACGCCGTCCAATCCGTCGGGTCCCACGACGCCTGGTCTGACGGTTACCGGCAGTGCATCGCTGGTTGGCTCGCAGAATGTTACCGCGCTGTTTGCCGGCACTGCACTGAAGCCGACGGGCTTAGCTGGGAACTTCCTTTCGGCTCTGACTGTCCCTGCGACCGCGCAGGCAGTTACCGCAGAAGGGGCGTACACCACGCTGGGAGCCAGCAATGGGGCAATGTCGGTGAAGCTGTCCGACGTCGCTGAAATCGATGATGTGGCCGGCAACGGTCAGTATGCGATCGGCCGCTGGAAGGTTGGCTCGTTCGACGTCACGACACCGACGGTCAACAACACCCAGACGCTCCGGGCCAACCAGGCTGCGCCGTATGCAGTGGGCATCCCCCTGGATCTGTATTCGGGCCCGAGCACCGGCACGCTGGCATGCACCTACGAGGCATCGACGAAACCGACGAGCTTGGATGGTTCGATCGCCGCTGGCACCTTCAATGGTGCGGGCAGCTCGGCGATCATCAACCTGGCAACGAAGGTGATCACGCTGAATCTGTCGCTCGATATCGGCGCAGACCATGGTGTGACTGTGTCGAAAGCCAACATCTTGGTGGACATGCCGACCACGGGCGGTGGTTCGTCCGTGATTGCAGAGACGGTTGGCTCGGACCTGAGCAAACCCTATCTTGTGATTGCGTACGGTACCGTTACCCCGACCAGCGGAGACGTGGGAGGCCTTGCGGTCTTCCGTTGCCAGTAACTGTTGTTCAGCACGCCGCGGAGCTTCTCCGCGGCGTTTTTTCCTTTGCTGCCCGGGGCGTGGCGTTACCCCGGGGTAATGTTCCTTGCAAAGGGTGCCATCCTCATGTCTAATAGTCCCATACCGACACACATCGGTCTCAGATTCTCCTCTGAGGTTGGGAAGCGATCGAAAGGTCGCACTTGCAGTCGAAGGCCCGCACGATTGAAAGATCGTGCGGGCCTTTGGCTTTCTAGGCTCCAGCGATTGTCTGCGACAGTCCCGGCCTCCGCCGCACGCCGGGAGCTCTTCTTGGCAAATCTAAAGATGTAACGTATGATCCATAACGCGTAGCGATACGTGGTACGTAAATATACTGGACCTGTCATGCAGCAGCCGTTCATCAAATCTCTGTTGTCTTCCCTGGGCTTTAGGAGGGCAGTCGGCGATCAAAATCCTGAACCACTAGCCACGGATGTTGACCTGAGCGATCTGACAAAGGTTGTTTCTACCCTGATGTCTGATCTGGATTTGCGAGAGGCTGACGCTTCCAAGGATCTGCCCACTAGGCTCAAGGCTGGCCTGCGGGACTGCCGGAAGGCGGTCGCCTCTCTGCTTTCGGAGCTCAAGACGGTCAAGCGAGACCTTTCGGAGAGCCGGGGAGAGATCAGGCGATTGCAAGACGAGGCGAGAATGCGTCAGGACCGGCAGGATTGGTGCTCGCCCGCGCTAGTGGAATTTCCGCCTGAGACGCCAAAAGGAATCTACGAAACTACGCTGAAGGTTCTACGTGGACTTATTGGTGGTGGCGCATCGTTATCGGACGCAAGCAACGCGGACAGGTTTCCAGTGCCAGAGATCTGGACGCTGTACTGGTGCTTGGTCCATGCCTCTCATGCCGCGGTGAAGGCCGCGAAGGTCGCGAAAGACGAGAACGGAATCTCTAGGGATTTCTTGGCGAAGTTGGAATCTGAAACGAGAACGTCGCCGATCTGTACGAGAGACGGTGGGAAGCTCCAGGTCGCTTACAACGCCATCTTCGAGCAAAGCGAACCCGGAATGAAAGAGGCCGCTGTCGGCGCCGATATTCTGCTGATTGTTGCTGGACAAGGACTGGTGCCAAATGGGTTTGCTCGCCTTTTCTGGATACAGGCAAAGAAGGCAAGATCGGGCCAAAGCCCGTTCACCCTTAACTATGCTCAGGAAAATGGCGATGGGTTGCAGGTTGACGCGCTTTCCAAGGTGCACGAGCCTAGTAAAGGAGCATTCGGGTTGTACATGCAGTACTCGAAGGACCTACCGTATGTTCCTTCGGTGCTGGTAGGCCGGTTGCCTCGCGGGAAGCAACAGCCCCTCACAGCAAAACTGTCCGATCTCGGCATCCGTCTACCAGAACTGCTGGTGGGCCACGCCATCGTTGCCTCCGAGAAATTTGGGGCGTTCGCAGATACAAGCGAGATCCTGGCCTACCTTGATGACGTTGCGGAAAAGAAGCCACTCTTCATTGTCTCGGTCACAGCGGAAAGAGCGATGGAGTTGAGTCAGGAGCTAGCCGGCAATCAGTTGCTCTCGACGGTCACGGACCACTACCTCCAACGGTTCGGGCTTTCGCCGGAACCTGAGAATGACCGCGAAACTCCCTCGCAAGACCGTGGCATGGACTTCGACAGGTGAGTGCAGCCTTGCTGACTACGCTATCAGAGCAAACAGACTGAGTTGAAATGAAGATATCCAGCGAGATCAAAGACCAGGCGAAGTACCTCGAGTCCTATGTGGTCCTGGACACCGTAACCGCGGCGGGTAAGTTCGCGGTAGGCCTCGGCATTGGCAATGTCGTACGCGAAGGGCTGTATCTGACGCCCGTTGGGCAGGCGGCTTACGAGCGATTGAAGGAGCTCGGCAAGGGCTCGCCTCAGCTGATCGATGTGGCATCCAAGTTCAAGGCAAAGGAACTCGTTCGCCAGGCTTTCCTCAAGGCCGACGCCGGCGGCTCGATCTTCTTCGTTTGCAGGGAAGGCATCTACGACACGGTCTACGACCTTCTGAACGTCATAGGCTCCAGCACTGCAGCAGCGGCGTAACGGACCTTCGAAATGGATACACAGTGTCTTGATGACGTCGCCGCTGCCGGAGAGCCGGCCGGACGGTCTGAGCAGTATCTGGTCGGATGGCGCTTTGGCGACTGGTATTTGCAGCAGGGCGGTGACCCTGATGGCCGAGCGAGCGAACTTTGGTCTGCCGAAAAAGCCAGTGGCTTCCTTGACCGGTTGGCCTTGAGGGTTGAGTCGCCAAAGCGCGGCGCTGCCGGCGGGTCAGCGCAGGCCGAGCCAGGCCGGCCAGATGCCGAAGTGTCCGCCTTCGAGGTCTTGACCTCCGCCCATGGCGACAGCGTCTGGGTCAACTGGGCCGATGGCAGTTGTATTGCCCGCTTCAGTAAGCGATTTGGCATCGACGTGCACGCCGGCGGCGAAGCGCAGATAGCCGGAGCTCCCCAGTGTCTCTTCTGCGCTCACGGCGTTGCCGGCCTAGAGCAATGGCACACGTTCCGCCAGAAAGTGCGCGAGCACCATGGCATCGATGTCCCAAATGACGCGATCGCCTTCGCCGGCGAATGAGCCGAGCGAACATCATCGATTCTCACACCGTCTTCTCGAAGCATCCCCACCGTAACGCCGTTCCGACTCGATAGCCTACAGTGCTCTGCACATGGTGCGTCTGATGCGCAAAAAATTGCTTGTTGACGTATCGATACGTGTTATGTAGCATAAGAAGCGTTGAGTAACCGAAAAGGTTGATGCCCACCATGACTGCCCTTGTTGCTGCCCGTGTTGCCCTCGTGATCTGTGCCTTCATCTTCCTGATCGCTTTCCAGCGCCGGAAGCGCCTTTTCACCGTGAAAACGGGTAACGCCTCCTCCGTGCCCCCGGACTTCGATGCGTTTGTGACGGATCTGTTGGTCGAAAATCGACTGACTCTCGTTCTGAGCGGCTTTTTCGCCACTCTCTGCCTCGTGTACGTCGTCTATACGCTGTTCGTGCCTGGCGCCGCCTGACCCCTTTCTCCTCGTATCACCGCTTGCCCGCGTTATGCGGGCTTTTTTTCGCTCGAACATCGTGCGTCTTCCACTGAGTGTGTATTGCTACGCGATATGAAGCGAGATAGGTGGAAATGTACTTGCCCAGGAGGGAAACATTGAAGTCAGTTCGCAGCCTGATCAAGGCAAAGGATGGGGCGGTGCGCTTTTGCGGCGTGGAAATGCCGCCGGAGACCGTTGATGGCCTGCGTGCAGTGCGCCGAGCGGCGTATGCCGCGTCACAGTTGACCGAGGAATCCTGTCGGTCGTTGCGGATGCTCGGTCTCATTGAGCCAGCTGCAGGCGCAAGTACGGGGGAAGGGGGCGATGCCATGCGTGATGGCGCCTCGCTGAAGCTCACCGTGTTGGGTGCCCTGGTGTTGCGCGTACTCGAAAGGCCGGAGGCTATTCGCGAGGATACAAATACGACTGTATTTCCAGCAGATCCGGCCGTCTATGCGCTGGAGGCCAGTGCGGCGATCGCGCTCAGCAGGCTGTTTGCCGACAGGCGCGAAGAAACTCTGGCCATCGAGCTTGCGTTCCAAGCAGGCTATGCCAGCTACCCAAACCCTGACCCTTCACCGTTGGTCGCCGGCGATATCGCACTGGCGAAGAACTGGAAGGCCGGCTGGGGCCAACGTGAGTATGAGTTGCGACCGCTCACGCGAGAGGATCTTCAAGCCAAGATCCGCGAGATGTCGGCGCTGGCTAACCAGGGATGTGGCCAGTTCTACGAGCTCTACGAGCAGCGATTCACCAGCATGGTGGATGGATGGCTCCCAGATCTGCGAGACGGCGAAAGGGCGGTTGCTCTTGAACTGTTGAAAGGAGAGTCGTATTCCCCTGATGCCGATGGGCACTGGACTTATGACGCCGAGGAGAACGACATCCACTTCGTGCCCAAGGACGGGGCTCGATGATGGCCATCGTGTTCATTGAAGGCGGCGCGGTGGATCGGATCGTCGTGCGGGGGAACTCCATCCAGGGCGTGCACTTTGAGGAGGCTGCCTATGTGGCGTTGGCCGAGTACCAAAAGTACTTGCCGAAGGCCCGCGCAGTCCCGATCATCAGCACGCTGTCCCAGCCTCGTGCTTCGACGCCGACGGCCGTCGCTGCATCGCCTGCCTATGTGGCGGAACTGGCGCCCCTGGCGCTGGGTGACTCAGCAGTTGACGCGAGCATCCGTGCGGCCATGTCAGCCGGCGTTGTCCTGAACTCAGTCGATGCTGACGAGATCAGGACGGCAATGGCCAAGTGCGATGATCTGACCAGGCGAGCGACGCGGCTGTTGCGCCTAGCGTCGGACCCGATGAGGAAGGGAAACGCGTTCCCCATGGGGGTCGGGTTCACGAAAATGACGAAGCGGGCATCCCAGCGTATCGACGCCTCTGTCCGACGTGCCGGCGAAGCGAGCGAGTTGCTTCGTCGAGCTGACAGCGCCCGCCGCTACGCGGAAGGCCTGCTGGCCGGAGAGAACACCTTTGCCGCTCGGCAGCGAGCGACCGCGGCGCAGGAAGAACTGCAGCGTCGGGTCGTTGGCGAACTTCTTCGGTGGGCCAAAGGGCGATCCATACTGAAGTTGGGCGTATTGCGCGTGAACCGCGATGGGGCGGGGTATCCCGTATCCTTTACGGTTTCTGGTGGCAATGTCTCGGCCGGCTTTGGCGACAAAGTTGACGTCGTTCGCGCGTTCTTTCGCGGTAACAAGGAGGCGTTTTGCACTCTGGTTGACCAGTTGCGCGGGTCTGAGTTGGCTGGCGTAGGTCAGACCTAACTACCTGATGGCCACCGTATCCTCTCGATACGGTGGCTTCTTTCTTCAAGGTTCGTGCTTTGCGTTCCGTGAACTTGACCAAAGATACAAGCGACATTTGATCACGGCTGATTGCCATTACCTTGTACCAAGACAACGTGGAGCACCATCGTGAGGAAGATTCTGATTCTGGCAGTTCAGCTTGCAGGAGTACTTCTGTGCGGCCAGGTATTCGGAGCGTCGATCGACGAAACCGTAGGCATGGTTGCGCAGACTCGCCAGACGACGGTCGCGACCATCAACGGACGCGACGCCGAGATCATCTATGTCGGTCGGTTCGGGGACTGTGACTCCGTGGCGGTGCGCTCGGGAAAGCACTATCAGCATTTTCGGGTGTGCAGCGGTAAAGTCCAGGCCCGTAATACCGTGGCGCCAAGTTGGGCCGACGATCAGGGCAGCCAGCGAGTTTTGGCTGCAGTGGTTCGGAACGCGATCTTCTACGGCCAGTCTGCGCAAGTGGACGAGAACGGGTACCTCATTACCGCAAGGACGCTAGGGGCGGTAGAGGCCTCCTGCAAAAATGTTGAGGTCGTCATCAGTTATGATGGAGACCTGGTCGACAGAGGCCTCAAGCGGATCTGCGGCTGATATCCGCTAAGTCCAAACCTGGAGTGCCCCTCACCACAACGGTTGAGGGGCATTCTCTTTTTTCCCTCCTCTAGAACCCCTTGAGGGCCAGTCAATCTACGCACTCATGTCGAGCATCTCCTCCCTGCAAGAACAACCCTTACAGGAGCAGGCGTTATGGCACAAAAAATTGTACGTTGGCGTTCCAACTATCGCGGCGAGGCCCGGTTCGACGTCGTTGCTGGACCTCTGGCCGGCGAGACGGTAGCGGTGCGGTTCCTGAAACCGGACTACTACGAAAAGGACTTCCGTGACAACGCTGGCGGCGTCTTCCTGCCGGACTGGGGGGTCTACACTCGAGAAGTGATGTCATCCGTTGGTATTGTCCGCAGCACGCTGCATCCCGCGGGTTTGCCGACTGACATCGTGGAAGCCGTGAACGCCGATTTCGACGATCTCCGGGCGTCTTCCGATCCCGGGATCTTCTTCGGCCCCTTCTTGAACGGTCGCTACGACCCGCAGGTTGGCTGGGTCGCTCACTGATCCCGCTTTCGTAACCCCATCGACCCACCAGGTGACTGCTGTCAACTGGTGGGGTTTTTCATTCGGCCGGCCACAGTGCGGCCGGGATCTTACTGCTGCTGTTCCACATCGCCGGACACTATCCAACCCGTCCATGCCCATCGCGTTCCGACTCAGGAACCGGTGGGCATTTTTTATCTGTCGCGCACGACGCCCGCGAGCGCCTCGGCGCCGGGCGGATGGCTGGGCTCCCCGTCGCGGGGGGCGGCGGGCGGTGGTGGTCTACAACAATCAACGCGGGGGGCGGTGTTCAAGACTTAGTCGCGCCTGTTCCTCATCACTCCGGGCAAGTCCAACTTCCATCCGGAGATCCCAAATGCAAGACCAGTTCTATGTTCTTTACTCGCCCACCGAAGCCGCGGCTCTGACCGATGCTACACCTGGTGAGCACGGGGCCGGCTTCTGGTCGGCAGAGGATGGCTGGTCGAGCTTTGACAAGGCGACCCGTTACGCTGCCGGCCTGCGCGAGATTCTTCCGTTCCCGAAGAGCCTTGGCGACGATGCAGGCTGGGTGCTCGTCGACAGCATCCTGTTCCTGGCGCTGGCGAAGCGCTACTCGGAAGATCCGCAGCTTTCCGAGCAGCTTGATCGCCTTGCCGATCGTTATGCCGACGAGGTTATCGGCGGTCACCCGGAGCGTTTCAACTCCGTGGAGATCCAAGGCGTACGCAATGAGCACTCTCCGCGAGATGCCGGCGGCGGCATCGTCGAGCTCGACAACGTCGATCCCCAGTTCTATTCCGTCTATCTGCACTACAAGCCGGAAGAAGAATGTGGGAGCGATTGCGTTGGCGACTTCGCCACGTACGAAGGCGCGGTTCAGTATGCCAACGAACTCGCCGAAGAGAATGGATGGGCAATCCTTGATCTCGTCACCGAGCACGGCAGGACGCCGCGGTGGGAGCCAAGCCATTCCGTTCCGCGCGTGCTTCCTGTGCGCGGTCGTCATGACCTCTCCGTTCAAATCTAACCAACACACTCTTCCCAATCCTACGGAAAGCTCGAGGAGGGCTCCCCAGCCTGGCTGCGAGCGACCTTCGACACTGAACACCCAGATCATCCCAGGTCGGCGTGGCGATCAGAGGTAGCAAACGATGACACCCTGCTCGGATATTGGGAATGGGTGTTCCACAGCATCGAAGGCGCAGCAGTCTGAGTCCGGGGCAAACAGCCTGGCACCGCGGCTGAGGCACCCACCCGCAACATAACCACGTGCTGGCTACCAGCACACACGGCCGCTCACTATGTGAGCGGCATTTTCTTTGCGCGTTCCTGATCTGCATTCCCTTCTGCAAGGGTTTTCCACTTAACCGCCAAATGCCTCGCACCCCGTGCGGGGCGAGCGGCTGGCTATCAGGAGCAAAGAAATGGTTGACACAAAGACGATCGAGCTGTTCAGGCGTGACGAAATGGTCTTCACCGTGCAGGAACTGATCGAGAAGGCCTTGGCAGCGATCGGGGCCCTGTTCGCCGGCGGCCATCCGATTATTGTGGCCTACAGCGGAGGGAAGGACAGTTCTGTGGTGGCTGCCTTGGTTCTCCACGCGGCAGTTTTGGCAAAGGCGTCTGGGGGCAATCCACTGGTCATCGTGACGACAGGGGATACTGGCGTCGAGTCACCTGAGTCCCAGTCCTTGTACCAGGCTGAGACGGCGAAGATGCGGCGGTTTGCGAAGGATCACGGCGTTCGGCTTCTTACGAAGACGGTTCAGCCCACGCTGCTCTCGACCTGGCAGTTGAAGATTCTGAGCGGCCGAGGCCTTCCAAGCTTCCCGGGCTCTCAAAGTGACTGTTCTGTCGATCTCAAGATTCATCCTCAGCGCATGTTCCGACGCAAGCTGTTCAGAAAGCTTGCTCAGGAGAAGCTCCGCGAGCCCGTAACGTGTCTGGGCACCCGCCTGGACGAGGGCCAACGCCGCGCCGCTGCCATGCTTGTCCGCGGTGACCGCTCGGACGTGCCGGTTCGCAACAAGGACGGCGAGCTGATCCTCAGTCCGGTTCGGGTATGGAGCACCGACGATATATGGGAGGCCATCGCAATCTACGGCGGTCAGCAGTACCCATCGTTCTCGGACTTCGAAGAAACGAAACGCGTGTATGCACATTCCTCAGGCACGTCGTGCGCAGTTGTCGCTGATGCAATCTATGAGGGCGGCGAGAAGCGCGGGAAGGGCGGCTGTGGTGCTCGACTCGGGTGCCACGTGTGCCAAGTTGCGGAGGACAAATCGCTCGCCAACATGATCGAGTACGACGCGCGCTATGCTTACGCCAAAGGGCTGAACCTGCTGAACCGTTTCATCCGCAATACTCGGTATGACTGGCAGAGGCGGCATTGGGTGGGGCGGACGATCAAAGAGGGTTGGGTCACAATCCAGCCGGATACTTACCATCCTTCAATGATTCGTGCGCTCACGCGCTACATGCTGCAGCTGGACTACGACGAAGAGTTGCGTGCAGCGAGTGCTGGTGAGCAGCCGAAGTTCAGGCTGCTTCCGCTGGATGTCATGATCGCTGTGGACGCAATGCAATCTCTGAACGGCGTGGCCATGCCATTCTCGGTCTGGGCAGACCATCGGGACATCAGGCAACGAGGAGTCCGCTACGATGTGCCAGATGTGCCGGCAGTCAAGCAAAGCCCGATACCTGTTGCGCGGTTCCTGCATGTTGGCAAGGAGTGGGATTCGACGGCTGGCAATGCAACATGGACTGGCCTGCGTGACCCGTATTTTGAGGCTCTCACCGAGAGAAGTGGATGTGCGCCGGAGCTGACGACCCTACGGGACGGAAAGCTTGCGTGGGCCGTGGAGACGGAGCCTACTTTCTCGGTGGACCTCGAGAGTGCCTGCTTTATCGAGGACTTCGAGGTGGACCGATTGCTCCGAATGCATGATCAGGGAGTGATGCCGGGCGGAGTTACCACAGGGTACCTTTGGTACTTGTCTTACGGGTGTCTCTCCCTGTCACACGCGCAGCAGAACGAACACGATGCGATCTGCCGTCGTACCGCACACAAGGATCGTCTCGGTATTACCTGTGAGTACGACATAGACGCACTCATTGGTCGGTCGGTCGGGTTTGCCGATTTACCGCCTGAAGCCCGGGTTGCATGGGGCGGGAAGGCGACAACGGCATCGGCACAAGTCGATCTCTTGTTCAATTAAACACTCCCCGGGGGCGTATCCACGCTGCCCGGGGATTTTTCTTTTCCGGTACGCTGTGGCGCGCATGGTGATCGGGCAGCGGGCCGCCGCAGAGGAGGGTTACGGCAAGGTGGCGTCCCCTTTCTGTTCTCCTGATCTACATCTCTTCTCGCAAGGACTTCCCAACAACCCCCAGGGCGTTCCGTGCCTTTGGGGCGCGGGCGACTGGATATCAGGAGCATATTGTGCTGAATGCAATCTCGAACGAAACGACAGCTGGACTTGAACTGGCGGTTGCACTGGAGCTGTTCTGTGTAACTCTGGATTGGCAGCCTGGCGACGACGAGCAAGGCGACTACTCGGTATCCGTCTGGGCAGTCGACGAGGACGATGCCATTCGTCAGGTGGCAGAAGAAATGGCTGACTCCGGCGAGAAGAGCTTCGAGACCGAGGCAGAACGTGTGGCGTACATCCAGTGCGTCATCGACGGAGCTGGACAGTATGCCGCGGAACATGTCAAGAACAGGTTGCTCAGTGATCTCGACAATCTGCTGAAGAACGATCGTCCGGAAGCACTGAAGGCAATCAAGGCCATCTTGGATGGTGCAGATCCAGCTGGCAGCACGACGCCGGCGGCCGACGATGCAAAGCGGAGCGATCCGCCTGCGCAGTAGGCACTGCGCATTTCAAAACTCGTCGCATCGACTAGCACTCTAGTAGTGCAACTCAGAACCCCGTTCATCCGAAAGATGAGCGGGGCTTTTTGTTTTTGGCCGGAGCTTCTGGTTGTGGACGTGTGTGACTCATTCCCATTGGCAAGGACAAGGGGGAATGCCCCTACCAACCCTACCAATGGAGTAAACAGCATGATCGAATCCGCAAACACCGAAGTGAATGGCTTTTCGTCAACAAAGCTGCCGGTCGACCGTGACCTGATCAAATCGCAGCGCCTTCTCAACATGATTGAGGTTGTGGAAGTCCTCCATGCCCCGGACGGTGAGCGAACGCTCTGGCAGATGCTGGTTGACGCCGGCGCTGACATCGATCGAATCATTTTCCGAGATGTCGATGACCTCCAGGCCGAACGTGCGCCTGCCCTGCAGTTTCGCGTGGATACCTCGAAACTGAAGGGTTTTTTGGTCCTCGAGCATGCCCCTGGTCAGCACGGACTCCGTATTTTGGTCCAGACTGAGGGAACGATGGTGCTGAAGGTGGTCCATGCGGGGGTTCTCCTGCGCGACCTCGCGACGAAAATCGCTCACCTGATCGACGACGGTACCCGCCGGAACGAGCCCGCTAGCCGCGTGATCGTAAAGGAGTAACCCATGGCCCCGGCGCACATAGTGCCCGGGGTTTTTCTTTGTCTGGAGCCATCGCGGCGGGGCGGCGGCTCCCTCCTGCGGCAACTCGTGCGTGCTGCCGGGTATGCCGCGATGTTGATCATTCCGGCATATCAGGCCAGATCCGAGGCCTCAATTCTTCAGAAGGAACAAGAATGTCTACCTCCAGGCAAGTCGATTTTCAGGAGCTTTGTCCTCATTGTGGGCAGGATTGCCTTGCAACGTTGTATGAGGACAATTTTGGGTACGAGTCCTCGGCGGCGCATTGTCACGGCTGCGGCTACCGAGTCGCGGTCGATATCGGAGATGGTGGCGGCGTAGACGCAAGTATCCAGACGAACAAGCTTGGCGGCATGATCGTCTCAGGCTGCATCGTGGACGGAGAGTCATGCTGCTCGATGACGCTTGGGAGCCTGATCGGAGGACAGACAATGCGTGATCGCGAGATCAGCAATGGCAGTCCCCCTGCCTGGTTCGCCTTTGTCGACGATGTTGGCGTAACGGTCCTTCGTGGCGCTCCTGCCGACGATCCGGCCTTTGCCGATATTGTCCTGGACGCGCGGAAACGGCTCGACGAGCTGGAAGTCGTCGCCGACGAGCAGCTTCAGGACATTCCTGAGCCTGTGGCACTCTAACCAACGACGGCCCGTCCACTCTCGCGAGTGACGGGCCATTTTCTCTTCTGATCGGCCGGCTTGTGTGCACCTGCGCTTCATATCAAGAGGCAAGGAGTAGAGCCTGCACCAGGCTAGAATTTCTCGAACAGGAGATTGATATGGATCACACCTTTGAAACTGGCGCCGAGATCGAGGGTTTCCTACGATCGGAGGGCCTTACGGATGCCTCGACCGGAGGAGGGTACTCGGGCTGGTTCCTCGAGCTCCAAGGGCAATCGGGACCCTGGCAGATCATGATCTCTGACTGGACGACCGATAGCACCAACTTGCAGCCGGGCAAACCCATCGGAATCGCGCTCTACGCACCCGGTGGTGTCGAAACACAAGCCGAGGTGTTGCCCAATGCCGATGGCTTGCGGGATGCGCTGAAGCGGTTCAAGGATGCCGGCGTACAGCAGTTCGGTACCGTCTAAGGCTGAGGAGCTAAACATGGTCATCCGTGCCAAGGCAGGTACAACGTTTGTCTACGAACTCAATGGCTTCCGCCTAACTGACCATCTGGTCAACGGAGAGTGGGTCACCGTCAAGGTTGAACCGCTACCGGCATAACCTGATCGCACCGCGATCGCAGCCTCCAGCTCACGATGTGTGACTGGAGGCTTTTCTTTTTTTGAGTACCGCTCCGTGTGAAACATCTCCTACCTGTCAGGCCATCGCAAGTGGCCTCTTACCCAGGAGATCGATCATGAGCCATTTTTCCAAAGCAGTAGACCGCCGTTCCCGCCGTGCGATGACGGAATTCTTGTCCTCGCACTTCCGCTACCACACCGCTGGCAGCCACAACCGCAGTACTTCGTATGCCCACTGCATCAAGGTCGACCGGCTTGGCTTGAACCGCGAGCAAACCGACGCCGCGTATGACATGCTGGCGGCGGAGACGTACTGGGATCGCATAGATGATCCCATTCGCGAGTTCACCCACTCCATGCACGGGATGTACACGATCGGGACGAACGGGCGCTCCGGTGGCTATTTGGTCCTCTATCGCAGTGAGTACAAGAGCACGGAGCATCTGTCCTTCTGCCGGTCGTGCGGCCAGCGGAACTTCAGGCGAGTCGCTCCTACCTTGGACGGCGCGGAAGGCATCATCGGCGCCGAAATCCTCCGCAATGGGGGCCTCTGGCACGACGACGTCTACCTCGGTCAATCGGCCATCCAGGCGATCGCGCTCTCGGACACCGAAAAGCTGGCCATGGTTAGCAAGCTCAAACCGCTGTTGAAGGACTGTTCCGCGGACAACCGTTGCGGCGTCTGTTCGGCCACCGGCGATCGCGGGCGCGTGAACTACGAAAAGTCCCCGGTCACGCTTTCGCACTGGCCAATGCGTCCCATCGACCAGGATGCTGATTTCAGTGACATGAGCATGGACGAACTGCGCTCGCGCGTCGACGTCGTCACGGCGTTCGATGCTGCGTGCGATGAGATTCGCGAGAATTTCATCGAGTTGCTGTCTGACTTCGCGCCGGTTGAACGAACCATCATGGTTCCCAAGACCGTCACCGTCCTCGAGCGACGCGCGGCTTAACCGCCCAGCCCACCGGACCAATGTCTGGTGGGCTTTTTCTTTCTGATTGGTCACGGCCCGGATCTATACCTGCTTGTAGGGCATCACCCCTTACCAGGCATGTGGAGAGTCGGGGCGCCCTGCGGCCCGTTCCTCCAATCCAACCACCGCCCAACCGTCCTCACAGGGCGGCCCCAAGGGCATCACCAAGGATAGATGATGCGAACCGACAAGCAGGTTGTCGAGCAGACGAACGAGTTGGCCAGACAACTCTACGAGTTGCTGGGCTATCACGTACGACAAGGGTATCGCTTTGACAAGGCCACCCATCCTCATGAGGTCGAGGCATGGCGTGGCGCCTGTGCGGCGCAGCGTTTGCTGACCGACACGGACCCCGAGGATGCACTCGCAAACGTGGAGGACTGAATCTACTGGTTTGGCATCGTCCACGGCAGCTATCAAACGCCTGTAGAGACTCGCCCTGTGGCAAGCACTTACGGCACAATTCCCGAATCGGAGAAAGGCACAGAAATGAAAACAATCGAGACTGGCAAGCATGCGGGCTGCGTGCGTGGTTTTGTCCATTCTACGGAGGCCTGGTATCACCGCGGTAAGACATCCGTGCTCGATGAAGTGTTGTTTGGCTTCTATGCCCCGGAAGGCGGCACCACCGGGGAGATGCGCGTGGTGTGGCGAGAGCTTGGTCGCGACATCGTTCCAGAACTCACAGTCTTTGACGACGCATGGGCGGCGCTGGCGGAATTCGGTGACCTTTTGGCATTGATGTCCGCCGCAGACGCCAAGCACGTAACGGGCAAGCAGTTCTGCGAAATGCTCGTGCAATGCGGCTTTGTCGACATGACCGAGCGGGTCGAGGGGGAACGTCCCTGGCTGCAGAAGGCCTGAACCCAAGTCTGATCCAAACCAACCCCGGTTGCTCTCTCGAGCTGCCGGGGTTTTTCTTTTGTGGCCCGCTTTCAGGTACGAGGCCTTGTGGCCAGTCCCGAAAGCCACCAGGACGGGGCGCGATGGTACACATTCGCCCGATGCCACGCGAGGTACTTGCACATATCTGCGTCGGGCTGACGCAACCTGAGCGCCCCCGTTAAGACCGAGATGCCACGGTAGCGACAGTAGTCCCCGTACTCGGACGACATGAGTAGGCAGCCATCGTCATCGAACGACACCAAGCCGCTGCAAAATGCCATGTCGACATGGGTGGCGAGCAGTAAAACGTTGGATAAGTCCATCCGTTCTGCGTCGGTGCAGGCGGACCAAGGCTTGAGGTGGGTTACGCAAAGTAGGGCGGGGTCCCCAAGCCCAGTTAAGTCGCAGCGAGTCACGTGGAGTCGGAGCAGGGCCTTCCTGATCAAATCCAGGCCTACTTGCTGTCTCGCAAGCTGGTCGGCCTCAGACTTGGCGGGAATATGGGCCGTTGCTTGTCGGAACTGGTGCAACAACGAGGCTTCCGTCTCAATCTCTGCTATGGAGCTCGGAGGAATGGCCACAAGCGAGTTTGAAGCTTCAGCCGGCTCCGCAGCTGGCAACGCCACCATCCGAGGCGGCGACATTAGTATGGCCGCACCTTCCCGATAGAGATCGTCTGGGTTCAGGAGGCCTATGCGGACATCGTGATAGTGGCCCAGGAAACTCAGCGCTTCGTGCGTATTGGCAAACCCAATCCCGAGCCAGTCGGCGCCACGTTGATGGCCCGCATAGCGCTTAGTGACGGCGAGTTGTCGGGTAATCCACGCCGTAATCTTCCGCGGGCGGGTGGCCGTCGACTCGATGCGCTCAGTACAAATGGCGAGCTCCAACTGGTGGCCGGGCAGCGTAGCGGACCAGTAGAGCGAGCACGCCAGCCTCCCATGCCGCATCAAGCCCACGCCGTCGCTCAGGCCACGTTGTGCCGGCGCCAAGAAAGCGATCTCTGCCTTCTTGACGATGTGCTCCCAGCAAGAGGGGACGACGGGAACAGTCATTCAAACCCCTGGTTCGGTCGGGATGTTTCACGAGCCTCCGCGGTGCTCCGGGTCACCGGAGACTCGGCTGCAGCCCCCAGCGCAACACCAGAACTGCCACAGCAACAAGACGACATGGGGGGGGAAGGGCAAGTAACCCATCCTCTTGTTCGGTTAGATGGCCCGCGGCCGAGCGACCGTTCGATTTCTTGCAGGCCGCCGTCAGCGCACGTGTAGGCCAATTTCCACCGCATGGCTACAACCTATAGGCTGCAGATCAATCGACACCGGCCTACGAAAGCGTTGCAGATCCCCATCAATGCCGCGGACAAAACAGCAGATTCCGGCGGGGGAAACGGCAAATATGTGCCGTTATTTGCACCCAAATGTATAATGTAGCTAACAGTCAAGCGTGAAGCACCCCTCCACACATCCCGCGAGCGCACATGGCCAACAAGGAAATCTTCGAGCCGAAAACCGTCGACTGGCAGAACGACCCCACGCAAGCTTTTGACGGCTGGCTCTCCACGCTGAAGGGCCGCCGAAAGGATGCGCCGCAGCTGAAAGTCTCCTCAGTTGAGATCTACAAGCTGCAGTGGGGGAAGTTCCTCGCGTTCCTGGACCAAAGGAAGATCCTAGTCACCGAGACAACTGCGAAGGATGTCTCAGATTTTCTTTCGACACTGGCCAACACCAACGCGTCAAGCCAGCGGGAACGATATCGTGCTCTCCTTGAGCGGGTATTCAAACACCTCCTCGGCGCCGATGCAACGACCGACGAGCGGCTCAATCCCGCTAGCTGTTCGTCCCAAGGGATAGAACCGGGTAGAAAGAATTTATTGAATACAGCGCTGCAGATGGGCTTCCTGCGCCGTTCTGAGTACGACATACTGGTCTCCCATCTGAACAGCCCGCTCAAACCAGCAACCGACATCACCGCACACCGCAAACAACTACGCGACCGCGCCATGGTGGCCGTGTTTCTCGGGGCAGGCCTGAAGGTTCACCAGGCATTGAGCCTGACTGTTAGCTGCATCGAGACGAAACGTGCCGTACAAATCACCGTTCAGGAAGAGGATTCGAAGTTCTTTCACCAGGTGCGCGTCATGCCGTTCGCGGCGGATCTGCTCAAACGATGGTTGGCGCAGCGACGGAAGTGGGAGCGCGAATGCCTGAAGAAGGGCCGCAAGGTGGGCGATCTGGTTTTCCCGGCGGAGATTGTTGATCCCGACCGGCTGCAGGCCCTCGAGGAAGATTCTCCGGACGCAAAGCCCAGCGCCGGCTCATGGATCGACCTCCTCGATACAGAGGGGGCTGCAGGAATCTCCCGGCGTGGCCGCAATGGCACCGGTACCCGGTTGGTTGGGCGTGCGATGAACTCGGTCATGGCACTGCGCGTATGTGAGGCGGTCATGCAGGAGTCGGGGGTGTACACGAGCCAGGAGGGCGCCGCTGCCGAGAGCATCAGCCCCCAAATACTCCGGAACAGCTTTGCCGCGGCTCTTTTTGCGTCAGGCGAAACGACGTTGGGCGTGCAGAACCAGCTGGGGTTCGCGGAAGAAATCTCCGCTGCGCGACTGAAAGCCGCGTGGGATTCCTGGCGCAGCTTTGGCAATGACTAGTGACTCGCCGGCAAGTCGCCGCCCCCCCGTCCGGCATCGCGGCAGCCACGACGCCACGTCATGCACACGAAATAGGCCAGCCGAGCGGCTCAAAGCCGCGTGGGATAGCTGGCGCATATTCTCGCCGGCCCGATTCTTCAGGGGTTGACGGCCGCCGGCGCGATCCCCCGTGCCAGTTCGGAGACGAGGGCGGCCATCCTGGAGCAATGCCCGCGCTTTTCTGGCGCAATATCCGCCAGTTCCGACGCCCATCGCTTGTAGCGAATGAATGTAGACGGCTTCAATGCAGCGAGCCTTTCCATCTGACCCGAGTCCGAGACCACGACCGCGCTGACGATGCCGTCGCCCAAGAGCGAGGCAATGCCGTAGTCCTCAAGCTCCGCGCTCTCGTCGTTGAGCAGCCTGCTTGGGGCTCGTTTGCCTGGAAGGGTAGTTCCCAAGCCGGCCCCAATGATATCTATCGTCAGGCCCGCAGCGTTCAACGCACTGAATCTCCCGGCGTGGCCGACCAACTCCTCAAACGTCTCATCGACCTCCCGCAGAGCATCAATCAGAGCCTTTGGTGTCAACGCGCCGGCAGCTAACAGTTGCACCCGCTTACCAAAGAGCCGGTGCCGGGATGCGTCCGTGATGATGGCACCGGCGGCCGATGCGTAGACCAGACAGGCATAGTTTCCGATTGCTACCAATCGATCCCCGAGCTCCATCTGCCGGAGAGCCCGCAGAAAGGAAACCAGCGTTGAAGGCGCATGCTGGCCTGCGAACAGCGTCTTGTTGGTGCCCTCCACCGATAGCATGCTCGTGCGCAAATCGGCAACGCGCTGCGCCGTTTGCTTTTGCCCGCGCCAGGCATAGAACCCGTCCGCATAATCTGAGAACGCCTTGGAGGCAATGCAGTAGTTGGCGAACTCCTGCGCTGTCATTGTCCGAATGTGGAAGTCGGCCACCGCCTCGGCATAGACGATCTGCCGCATCCTCGGTGTCTCGCGCTCCGATGCTCGCAATGGCTCGGATTCAGGATGGCGAGTGGTCGCTGGCCTGGCCTGTTCCTGGTCCGTTGACGGCTCAGGCTCCAACCCCGCAAACCGCCGCAGGTGAAGGCGCTGCTTGTCCGACAACGTGCCCTTGGGGATATCAATACTGACGTGAAGGACCAGGTCCCCGGACCCATCCCCGCTCCTCAGCCCTTGCCCAGCAAGCCTGAGGTACTTCCCGGCGCGTGTCCCGGCGGGAATCTTGATTTGGAGATCGCTGCCCAAGACTTCGAATGTTCGGGTGGCACCAAGCATTGCGTCGATGCAATCGATTCGGATCTCCGTGTAGACATTCAGTCCCCGAACGTGGCCAAGCTTGTGCTTCTTGACTTGAATGATGCAGTAGAGGTCTCCTGGGGCGCCGCCGTTGAAGCCTGGGCCGCCTTTCCCAAGTAGCCGGAGGTTGCAACCATTGTGCGTCCTTGCCGGCACCGTCACTTCGAATAGATGATCCCTCGATAGGTAGCCGCGTCCTGTACACCAAGGGCAGCGCGTCCTGGCCCTAGCTCGGCCCCTACCACTACACGCGTAGCAGCCAATACCGCCGCATTCAGGACACTCCGTCGTGTATGCGTGGAAAAGGAAGCCAGTCCCGTCGCAAAGCGGGCAGTCGTCATCGGCGAGCCAGCCGACTCTCACGTACCCACCACGAAGCACAGTCTGCACATCGGTAGTGGCCTTCACGAACAAGTCGCGGCCGTGCTCCGGGGGCTTTGGTGGGGGGCTGCGCCGCGAGGATTGGCGTTGATGCCGGCTCGGTCCAGAATCGAAATCGTCATCGCCGTCGGCTTCGTCGTCTGCCGCGAAGCCGCCGAACCCTGTGCGCGCATCGTAGGCCTGCTTGCGCGCGTCATCGGACAGAACGGCGTAGGCGCGATTGATGTCCTTGAGCCGCTCTTCGGCCAATTTCCGCTCGGCTTCCGGGGCCTTGGACAGTCGATCCGGATGCCACTTCTGGGCAAGGCGCCGGTACGCGGTGCGGATAGTTGCCGCATCAGCGTCAGGGCTGACTCCCAGCGTCTGATAGTGGTTCTCCGACATCCCAGGAACGTGTGTCTTGTGGGCCAAAGCGGAAGCGTGGCACAAGCGCGCAATATTGCATAGGGTGTCTCAGATTGCGCCATGGCGTGGGTCCTGGCCGGCGGCAATCGCAAGCCCCAAAGAAAAAAGGCCATCGGGAGAACCCGAATGGCCTTTTCACATCATCGGCGGACGTGCCGATCGGCCATCGAGTGGCGATAGAGCACGACTACCAGCAGCAGAAGCGCCGCGTTTCGATTCAAGGTGCCAAGGAGGACATTCATTCCCGAAACTTCCGCCATCTCCGCACGCATCCGAGGATGAATGCAGAGGAGGGCGATCATGACAAATGACCCCGGCATCGCAAGGAATGCCGCGAAGGCTAGCTTTTTCATCGTGACTGACTCCGTTATCTGTTACCTCGGAGATGCGGTACACGACCTTGTATCTCGATTGCAGGTGGGTGATCTGCATAGCCAAGCATCACGCAAACGCTCCCCACCTCAAGGAGATACAGATGAATGAAGCCCTTCCCACCAAGCACGAACTTCGCCGTCAGATGCATGAAGCGCTGGGCAGTTGGCTGTATGCCCGTCGCGCGACGAGTAAAACCAAGCAGGAGCGAGCCGAACACGTCCTCGACTACCGTCGCCGGCGGAATCAGCTTGCGGCAGGGATGTACCGCGAGGAAGTCAATGCACGCGGGAATACCGTCCATCGCGATCTGGATGCGGATCTGGCGCTCGGGTTTGTTAGCCGGGATCGATACGTGTATGACAGCAAGCTCTGCGGCGCCGGCTGGCAACAGTACGACACCGACCAGGATGCCCCTTACTTCGGGTGTTGGGTCAACCTCGAAAAGCGTTGGACCATGTGCTACGCCGAAGGCGACCGGATTCTGGTGAAATGCCCCAGCGAGGAATCGCTGAAGGCCGAGCTCGCCGACATGGATCGGTTCTATGGCCGGGCTCCTGCCGCGTTCACCTTGTTTGCCTCCGGTGGGCAGGCAACCCAGCTCGTATGCGAACGACCATCGGTCACACCCTGATCCGTCAAGCCTCTACGCCCCCGTGTTATTCACGGGGGTTTTGTTTTTCTGCGCGGCCATTAGCTGACGCTGTGAGCCATACCCGATCACAGACCAACGCAAAGGAGGCTTTCGTGATCACCTGGCCTGACCTCAGGATTCCCCCCATCAACCTCTGGAATGCCCCCAGGGTGCAGCTCCCCAGCACCGTTCCCACACATAGGGCGCAACCGACCAACGGGCACCGAGGGCAGTTTCGCCCCGTCACTGCGGAGATCCAACAGCTGCTCAAAGCCCGATGACCTGCCATATCAATGAACTGCACCACCGACGCCCTGGCTAGCAAGACAGCCGGGGCGTTTCCTTTTCCATCCACCCCATAGCCCCGTCACCAGCTGCCGCCTTCTGCCCTATGCGCACTGCGCATTGCGCATTGCGCATAGCGTGCGCTGGCCGTGGATACCCGACCCGCCTCCGCGTCCTGCCCGACCTCCCACCGCTCACCAGGTTACAGCCACCTGGTGGTCATCACCTGGCGTACGGCCATCGCAAGTGGCTCCTTTCAACCTCAGGAGATGACACATGAGCAAGCAATTGGAAACAATGGAGATTCGGACTCTCGGCGAGAGGCGCGGCAACCCACGCCTCTGGATCGATGGGGACCAAGCCATGAGGGGAGGTTTTGCCCCGGGCGTGGAGTTCAACCCCAAGGTCGACAAGGAACGGTGCATGCTCACACTCGAAGTCGTTACGAGCGGCGGCGAGCGTGTGGTTTCCAAGAAGATCGTCCGCGATCGTGAGATCCCGGTAATCGACATCAACAACAGCGATGCACCTCCTGGGCTTCCGCTTCGCGCCGCGCATCCGCGACCTGGGCGACACCAAGCTCTACATCCCGAAGGGCGACGCCGCCTATGACGCGCTGAAACCCATGATCGGCGGCACGCTCAACATCAAGCACGTCCGCGCCCATTGGGACGAAATCCTGCGGCTGGCCACCTCGATCAAGCAGGGCACGGTGACGGCCTCCCTGATGCTCCGAAAGC
This sequence comes from Cupriavidus metallidurans CH34, assembly GCF_000196015.1. Classification (NCBI taxonomy): domain Bacteria; kingdom Pseudomonadati; phylum Pseudomonadota; class Betaproteobacteria; order Burkholderiales; family Burkholderiaceae; genus Cupriavidus; species Cupriavidus metallidurans. Next base: position 56,220 of record NC_007971.2, read on the forward strand.
TCGGCAGCTACCCACGCCAGAACGGCCTGGCCGTGGCGCTCCGCGAGCTGGGCCGCATCGAGCGCACGCTGTTCATCCTGGACTGGCTGCAAAGCGTGGAACTGCGCCGCCGCGTGCATGCCGGCCTGAACAAGGGCGAGGCGCGCAATGCGCTGGCCAGGGCAGTGTTTTTCAACCGCCTGGGTGAAATCCGCGACCGCAGTTTCGAGCAGCAGCGCTACCGGGCTAGCGGCCTCAATCTGGTAACGGCTGCCGTCGTGTTGTGGAACACGGTCTATCTGGAACGGGCTGCGCACGCGCTGCGTGGCAACGGCCATGCCGTTGATGACGCGCTGTTGCAGTACCTGTCGCCGCTCGGTTGGGAGCACATCAACCTCACCGGCGATTACCTCTGGCGCAGCAGCGCCAAGATCGGCGCGGGCAAGTTCAGGCCGCTACGACCGCTGCAACCGGCTTAGCGTGCTTTATTTTCCGTTTTCTGAGGCGACCCCTTGCAGGACCTGGTGGAACGGCTGGCCGCCCAATTGCAGGAAGAAGCCAGCGCGCAGATCGATGCCGCGCGCGCCGAGCAGGCGGCACAGGAACGCCGGCACGCGGATAGTCTGTCCGCCGCGCACCGCGACGCCGAGCAGTTGGGCGGGCAGGCGCAGCGCATCGAGACGGCCCTGCAGCAGGAGCGAGACGCGCACGGTCGCACACGCGAGACACTGCAGCAAGAGACGATCGCGCGCCACACGGCCGAGCAGCAAGTCGCTGACCTCAAGGAGCGCCTGGCCGAGAACGAAGCCCACCGGCGCTCCCTCGAGGAAAAACACCAGCACGCGCGCGACGCCCTCGATCACTACCGCCAGGCAGTCAAGGACCAGCGCGACCAGGACCAGCGCCGGCACGAGCAGCAACTCCAGCAACTGCAGGCCGAATTACGCCAAGCGCAGCAGACCATCATCGTCAAGCAGGAGGAGGTGACCCATCTGAACCAGGATGGCGCGCGCCTGGTGACCGAACTGTCCCACACGCGACAGGCCCTTCGGGAGGCGCAAGAATTCGGTCGGCGCCAGGCACAAAAGCTCGAGGCGCTGCAGCCGATCGAGCAGCGTAACGGCGTGCTTGCGGCGCAGATTGCTGACAAGGATAGCCACGCCCAGGCGCTGCAGGAGCAGCTGGGGGCTGCGTTGGCCCAAGCTAGCAGCCTGTCGACACAGGTGCGCGATCTAGAGCTGGCCTTGGCGCAGTCACAGGCCAGATACGAGGCGCAGCAAGGGATCGTGGCCGAGTTGCGCACCTATCTCGTCGCCAGCGAGCGGCCGACAGCCGGTCAGGCGCGCTGACTAGCCGAAAAGACTGCAACCTCTTGGGCGCGTTGGGCATAATCATCAGTAGCTACGCCAGCGCAAGCGCTCGAGCGGCCGATGCCCGCATATAAAAGGTTCATCGCCGATTTCCGGGGAAGGCCGATGATCCGATGGCCGAGTTCGGCCATGACGCGTCGTTCGCCTTGGGCATGGGTCTGACATTCGGGTGTCGGCTTCGCATAGTTACCGGCCGCTCGCGTACCGATGATGCACGTCGCATCATCGGCCAAAGTGAACATGAACGTGACTCGACCAAGTCTCAGCCCTGATATGCTTGCCTGCTACTCGTTCCGTCCATGCGATTGCACATGCTCATGGCACAGCGCGGACTTGCGAGAGAGTACTTCGGGTCAAAAACTATGGCGCATCCCGATTACTGTACCGAACTGGTTATTCCCGGGCAATACTGAGCCGTCGTAGCCGTTAGCGCCAAGTGCTGAGCCGCCATTGTTCTTTGTATAGGAGGCCGTGATGTAGGCGTCAGTGCGTTTGGAAAAGCGATAGTCGGCTGAGAGCACAAAGGAGACAGGGTCTTTTGCCGAGGTTCGGTCATTGGTCTTATAGGCTGCACCTGTCAATGCAAAGGTTGGCGCCAGATTCCAGTTCACACCTGCCCAAAGAAGGTCCGTTCGTGGCATCGATGTCACGAGTTGACTTACTAACCGGCGATAACCCACATACACGCTGATGGGATTTATATCGAGCGCCGCCGCTCCCACATAACGGCGCTCCGTCTTACCAGCCGTAGCGGCAGAACTGCCGTTAAGTTGGTCGTAGGCACCGCCGACGCGGAATTTTCCGGCCTGATACGTGAAGCCGGCGCTCATTTCCCGTCCAATTCGGCTGTTTCCTGGAACCTCGGAACCATTGGCCACGCTTGAATCGACACCGAAGCTGTAGAGTGCCGCAACCGTCAACCCGCCGAACGTACCGGCGTATTTCGCGGAGTTATCGGTTCGCCCCGCCAGCCAGGCGTCGTGATTGAACGACGAATACTTTGGAGCGAACAGCATCGGGTCGAATGAGATGATCAGATCGAAGAGCAGGTTGTGATGGCGACCGAGCGTAAGCTGTCCAAATCGGCTGCTGTCTATACCTACATATGCTTTTCGGCCGAAGAGCCGTCCGCCTTGCACGGCCGTGCCCGAATCTAGCGCCATGCCGCCCTCCAGTACGAATACGCCTTTCAGTCCGTTCCCGAGATCCTCCACCCCACGGAGGCCCCAGCGGCTGCCAGCGATGTTCCCCGAGGTCATACGTACCAGCTTATTGGCTTGGCCGACTGCATTGGGAACATGGTTCAGATACTCTACGCCGGCATCTGCCACACCGTAGAGAGTGACGGATGATTGCGCATAGGTGTACGAGCAGGCAGCAGCGGTTGCGGCTGCAATAAGCGTCCGTTTCATAGGGGAACTCTCATTCTGGACTGCCACCCGGATGGGGCGGCGTTTTCAGAGGGATGGCAGGGCTGCCATCCCACATGGACGGACTTTGGCGGAAATCGATCCCGTCCTGATGGGACCGCCGATCTTGCAGTGGGTTAGGCTTTCCTTCGTTGGGAGCGCTTCCGCCCTACGCCGATTTGCATGAGGTCATCGCCGACAATCAATTGGCCGGAGAAGTTGCGTTGAGCGCGCAATAGGTTCTCTTTCGGCGCATGGCCCGGCGCGATATGCGACAATACGAGCGTTTTGGCACCTGCCGCCTCCGCGACTTTACCAACGTCGTCGATTGATGTGTGGGAGCTGAGCAGGTGGTTTTTGAACGCCTCCTCCTTGGCTGTGACGGGCGGCGGAAACAAAGCGTCTACCCATGCGACATCTATCACCTCATGGACAAGGACATCTGCGTCCTTGGCAAGCCGAATCAAATTCTTGCTCGGGCATGTGTCACCGGAAAAGACCACCGACCCATCATCGGTATCAAAGCGGTAAGCGTAAGCCGGCCAGATAGGGAAATGGTTGACGAGCGTGGCGGACACGCGGACGCGATCGTCCTCATGGACGACGAACGGTGCCATTTCGGGTTCGGGGGTTTCATTCGGGCTCTTGAAGCCCGGTATGTGCGGCAGTTTGATGTCGTGCACCTTGATGAGGTCACGCAGGTCCTGCCGGCCGGCATCTCGCAGCCTGTCGTTGATATCGACCGCGAACGCTTGGTAAAGATAATTGGTCATATCGACCGTACCAGGCGTGGGATTTTCAGGATTGACCAGTGCCGGCTCTTTCCGGGGAGGCTGCCCCGGAGGCGTGAAGATCGGCTCCAGTTGGCCGCGCGGTCCCGGTCCATAGACGTGCACCGGCTGCTTCACCCCGGTCAGGCCGTTATACCAGCCAAAGAGGAACAGGTTGAAGTAATCAACCGTATGGTCGGAGTGCAGGTGCGTCAGAAAGATGCCTCGCAGATTTTCCATACCGGACATGCCAGACACCAAGTTATTTTGTCCCAATCCAGCCTGCTTATATCGCTTGCCGACGCCGTCGCCACAGTCGACGACATAGACGGCATCGCCTACGACCAGGGCCGATGAAATGCCTTCTCGGTCACAATTCGGCCACCAAACTGGCCCGCCGGCAGTGCCAAGCAGGACCAACCGCGTATCGAACTGCTGTGCTGCAACTTTCGATGCGGAAACCGCTGCTTCACGCTTGGACACCTCCGCGGCATTTAAGGGCTGCCCGACCAGTAGTGGCAGTCCAGCCGCACCTGCGAGTTTCCATCCAGACTTAAAAAAACCACGGCGGCTCATTCCAAGCTCAAGCGCTTGGCCAATACAATCACACATTGCGTCTCCTCCTGACTGCCACGCCAATCGTTGTTGGGTCGATGCCGTTGGCTGTTCTTACCAATTCGCTTGCCCTTACGCAGCGAGCAATACCCCTTTGACTGACAGAGAACTTATGCGGGATATCCTTTCTGCATTGTTTATGGCTTTGGGGTTGTGCTACACAGTTTCGCGCTTCAGTGCCCGCCACTCACTCGGGGAGTAGGCGAATCTTCGCAACAACCGACGCATGTCGTCAGTTGGCGAGTGACTGGCGCCCTCTCCAGGTCCCTCAGTGCATTGCCTTACGCACACCTTCATCGACGAGTGGACGATCCTCGCTGGCGATATGTAGGGCCGCACTGGGCGGGCGGACATCCCTGCATTCCTTTTGAATGACACCGCCCTTCATGACCAGCGCGATACGATTCGGGTCGGTGAGAATGCTCAGGTCTTCCAGTGGGTTGCCATCGATCAGGACAACGTCGGCGATAAAGCCCTCGCGGAGTTGGCCGAGCTCATTCGGACGCATCATGATCTGCCCGCCAAGTTTGGTGGCCGCCAAGAGCGCCTCCTTAGGCGTCATTCCGATGTAGTCGACAAAGTACTGCAGATCATTTGCATTGGTGCCGTGCGGCAACCATGCAAAGCCGTAGTCGCCGCCAGGAAGGATACGGATGCCGCGCTTGTGCATCTTCGAGAGGGTCTCCGAGGCAATCTCGAGCTCGCGCTTATAACCCATTTTTGCAGCGACCTCCGGCGTGATGCCATATTCAGAGGCGTTGAAGCAAGTCCTGACAAGCCAGCCAATACCGGGCGCCACAAAGTGCTTGTCCTTGTTGGCCTCCAGCATGTCGAGCGCCTCTTCGTCGGCGAAGCTGGCATGGTAGACCAGTTCCAGGCCGTGACGAACACATTGTTTGACTGACTCGCTCGATCGCGCGTGCGCTGCGACCCGCTTGCCGTAACGTTTCGCTTCGGCAGCCAGCATGGCGACTTCCTCTTCCGAGAAAGGCGACAGTTCCGCAGGCAAGCCTGCAATGTATTCGCCGGACAGATTGATCTTGAGATGGTCGACGCCGTACTTGATGAACGTTCGTGCGGAGCGGCGAATTTCTTCGGGGCCGCTGCAGACGCTACCAAAACTCAGCGCTTCGAACGGCAGGTGCGGCAGGGTGTTGTCGCCGAGACCGCCGATGGTGGTGATTTCCTGGCTGCCTGCCAGATAGCGCGGACCAGGGAACTCCCCCGCGTTGACGGCGTTGCGCAGGACGACATCAAGCCGAGGTTTAGCCGCTGCAGCACCAATGGCAGAGGTCCATCCCATGTCGAGGTACCGCTTTGCGACGCGCACACACCAGAGGATGTGCTCCTCGGGGGGCATGAACTGGATGGCCGACAGCGAGGGCTGGTCGTTCCAGGAAAAATGCGTGTGTGCCTCTGTCATGCCGGGCATCAGGAAACGGCCGCGACCGTCGAAAACGCGCGCGTCCGGCGCGTCAATTTCCTGGTCGCCTCGAACGATGGAGGCAATGCGGTCGTTTTGAATCAGCACGGAGCCAGCATAGGGGTCCGAGCCGGTGCCGTCGAAAATGGTGACGTTGTGGAATACTGATTTGGTCATTGTTGTCTCCTCCAAACTGGTTTAGCTTAGATCGCGGTAAAACTCGCGCAGCAAGTTGCTGCACTCCATCGGTTTTTCGAAGGTTGTCCAGTGACCGCAACCGGTCAGGACAAAGACGTTGGCGCCAGCGATGCGTTCGCCCATGGACTGCACTGCAGCGGGCGGCGCAACACCGTCCTGGTCCCCCGTCACCAATAGCGTTGGGACGCTGATCTGTTCAACTCGCGCCGGCTGGGCCGCCGCCAAGGCTTCGCAGCTTTGGGCGTAGCCTTCGGGAGGCTGACGCATCACACTTTCCCTGACCAACGCCAGTACAGCGGGTTGCTGCTCCTTCGTTTCGCGGCTGGTCGCGCCGTTGACGATGGCATCGGCGATTTGCTGCATGCCGCTAATTCCCTCGCGAGCTAGCTGGGCCCTGGCATGAATGGCGGGCCTGCCTTGCTCAGGCGGAGCCAGTAGGGGCCCGAACAAAGCTAGACTCCGAACCCGCTCAGGGAACGTCACTGCGAAGTGCTGGGCAATGATGGTTCCCAAGCTGTGAGCAGCCACGTGAACCTGTTGCGCTGCGAGCGCATCCAGGGTCGTTGCGATCGCAGCGACGTAGCCTGCAATGGAGAGTGACTCGACGGGCAGCGCGGAGCGTGCGCTTCCCGGAAGGTCGATTCGGATTACCTTGAAGCCTTCCATCGCGGGAAGGACCGGAGTCCAGGTGTTCGAAGATCCGCCAAGACCGTGGATGCACAGCAAAGGCTGGCCATCCCCGTAAATCTCGACGGCGAGGCCGTTGATCACTTCGGTCGCCATTACTCCACCTCGTTGACCAGGGTGCCCAGGCCCGTGATCTCAATGCGCATGACATCGCCGGCCTTTACAAACTTCGGCGGGTTGAAGCCAATGCCGACGCCTGCGGGGGTGCCTGTTGCGATGACATCGCCGGGCTGCAGTTCGATGCCGGCAGAGAGAGTCTCAATAAGCGTGGGAATGTCGAAAATGAGCTGGCTGGTGTTGGAGTCCTGGCGCAGTTCGTCGTTGATCCAGCACTTCACTTCAAGATTTTCGACGTCGAGTTCATCTGCCGTGACGAGATACGGGCCCATTGGGCAGAAGCCGTCCAATGACTTGCCAAGGAACCACTGTCGGTGCGTCTTCTGCAGGTCGCGGGCGGTGAAGTCATTCACGATGGTGTAGCCGATGACATGCTTGTACGCCTCTTCCTTGCGGATCGCACGGCCAGCCTTGCCGATGACGACTGCCAGTTCTGCCTCGTAGTCTAGTTGCTTCGTCACGTTCGGGTGGCTCGGTACTTTCTTGCCCGGGCCGATGACCGTCGAGGCGGGCTTTGTAAAGACAACCGGCGCTTCCGGGGCGTGCTCACCCTCCTTGGCGCTGCTGTCGAAGCCGGATTTCGAGAATTCTTTCGCGTGCTCATGGTAGTTCTTGCCGACGCAGAAGATATTGCGGCGCGGCTGGTCGATCGGGGCGAGCACCGTCGCCTGCGAGAGGGGCTTGCCTTCGCCGGTGGGCGTCAAGCGGCCCTTAATTTCCGGGAAAACATGAACCAATTGGACCATGTCCCCGGTGAACCCAGAAACCAGATCCTGGAGCGGCCAATACTGCTGCGACTCAGTGTTTACCAGGGAAACGAGCTTCCCTTGCGCGGTTTGGAGCGTTGCAAATTTCATGTCATCCTCTTCTGAAAGTGCCAAATTGGTCTGAACGTGGACCACAATGTAGTACCGAAAAAGAACCAAAGCAAGATATTTTGCGAAAAACTCCTGACCAATTGGTACTTCATGCTAGAATTTGTGCATTGAAAGTGACTGATAGCCTGGGAACCAAGGGTTAACCGTGAGCGAAATCGAAGTGAGCCAAGTGGTCCGCACCAATGGGGCGAAGGAGCTCGCCCGCTATCTGGTTGAGGAGATCAGCAATGGGACGTTAGCCGTGGGCATCAAGCTGCCGGCCGAGCGAGAACTCAGCGAAAGATTCAATGCTTCGCGTGGCGCCGTTCGACGGGTCCTGGGAGAGCTGAAAAGCCGTGGACTCATCACGCAAGTGGTCGGCAGCGGGACCTTTGTGGCCGCGGTGCCAGAGACAACTCCTGCGGCTGGCAAGGGCATTGGGGCGATCAGTCCTGCTGAGTTGATGCAGGCACGGCTCCTGATCGAACCCATGCTGCCGTCGCTAATAGTCCAGTACGGGACGCCGCAGGACTTCGCCCGCATGGACGAATGTATCGAGCGCTCAGAAGCGGCGAAGACGGTAGAGGAGTTTGAGCACTGGGACGGGGCTCTGCATGAAGCCCTTGCTGTGGCGACGCACAACAACTTCATTCGGCAGATTCTGGAGCTGGCCACGCAAGTTCGCGAGCAAGGCGAATGGGGGCGGCTGAAGCAACGTTCGCTAACCCCTGAACGGCGCACCACCTATGAGGACCAGCATCGGGCCCTGGTGAATGCCCTGAAGGACCGAGACGAGGCTACTGCGCGCCAAGTCATAGAGCAACACTTGCTGCAGATACAACGGAACTTGTTCGGACGCTAACCATCACCTAGCCAATTCACTACAGTGGGATCTTGCTCCTGTGGGGGCAATCGAACTGCGGTTGCAATACCAGAGTCGATGCACTTCTGCAGAGCGGGCACTCACTGCCTTTCAGGCACCGACCATGTGAATGGCAGCAAAGGGGCGTTCTGAGACTCTCACCCCCACCCGCAAATCTGGCGATGAGCCATATAAAAGCCACGTTCTTTATTACTTCTAGGCTTATGTGTCATTTCCGGCTTTATCCCGGCATGACCCCTTCTCCGGCCGCATACGCCGCCGAAGCCGTCAGGCTTCCCAGGCTAACCGCACACACGGCGGCAATGGTGTGCCTGAGCTTCTGGTTCTTCTGGAATTCCATCATCCATTTTCCTTTCGTTTGAAGAGCTTTTTCCCAAAAACGTACGATGTCTCCGCCCCGCTTCGTGAGTGGCGCCAGCGCCGATGGTCACTGGCAGCAGCTCGGCTCCGTTTCCGGCACGGCCTCACCGCTGGTGAAGTCCTTGTAGGCTTTGAATGCCTTGAGCGCCCACATCTCGCCAACGCAGCCGCCCATCGTCGAGGCCACCGCCAGCACTTCGCCCATCTCCATCTCGGTCGCGCCCAGCTTCACCGCCTGCTGAACATAGAATTTAAAGCAGGGCTCGCAGCGTGCAGAAATGGCCCACAGCATCGCCGACAGCGCCTTGACACGAGCCGGTAGCGCGCCGTCCTTGAATATCGCTTCCTGCCGCATCTGTTTGATGTGGCGGGTGGTGTTGCCGGTCAGCTTGCCGAACTCGGCCAACAGGCCCAAGGCGGGATCAATGTCGATTTGGGACATGACTTCACTCCTTTGACTGCACAGCGGATGGATAGCCTGCGTTCGTCGTAGCGTTGGTCAGCGCCTCCGCCTTGGCCTTGTCCGGGTCATCGGTGATGGTCGCGGTCTTTTTGTTGAAATCGACCTTGACCGCGCTAACACCTGAGACCTTCTCCAGCGATTTTTTTACCGTGACCGGACACAGCGAACAGGTCATGTTCTGCACGTCGAGGGTGACGGTCTTGGGGCGGGGCAGCGAGCGCTGCAAGAGGGAAAGCAGCGATGGCCACAATCAACAATTTTCGCATGATGGTTCCTCAGTAGAACAGTGGTGCGAGCCACGGCACGGCCAGCAGACCGAGCACCAGCACGGCAACGATCCAGAAGGTGAGGCGCTGCCGGCTGCGCGTGCGCGGATCGGCGCAAGGCGTTCCAGCTGCGCAGACCTGCGGCATCAGGTAGAGCTTGCGGAAGGCCGCCCCGAAAAACACCACGGTCAGGCCGATGAACAATGGGCGATACGGCTCCATCGCCGTCAAATTGCCTATCCATGTGCCGCTGACACCGAGCGCGAGAAGCACAAGCGGGCCGACGCAGCAGACCGACGCGCCAAGGGCGGCCAATACGCCCGCGATTAGCGAGCCCTTGCCAGTCAGTTGTGCCATCGCAATCTCCTTGAACCTGTTTGCCCGAGTGTGACTCTAAATCCCGTACCTGAGTACGGAGTCAAGAGGAGAGTTTGATGGACGCGGAACTGACCATCGGCAAGCTGGCGGAAGCTGCCGGTGTGAACATCGAAACGATCCGCTACTACCAGCGGCGCGGCCTGTTGGATGAACCACCGAAGCCTTTGGGCGGCCAGCGGCGCTACTCAGCCGAGTTGGCCGGACGTGTGCGTTTCATCAAGCGGGCGCAGGCGCTTGGCTTCACGTTGGACGAGGTAAGCGCACTGCTGGCGTTAGATTCGGCATGCGCATGTAGCAAGACGCGAGAGCTGGCATCCCGCAAGCTGGCCCTGATCAAACAAAAGATGGCGGATTTGGCCACTATGCAGCAAGTGCTGGACGCGTTGATTCAGCAGTGCGATGCCGGAAGCGTCGGGGCCGACTGCCCAATTATCGACGTGCTGGCCAGAGACTGACGGGCAGATGGCTATGATTGGGATGACGGAAGTGGTCGTGACCACGGTCAAGTCCCCAAGGGCAGGATGATTGGCGCGACCGTCGCGGTATGCTTAGCGTCGCCCGTGCAAGACACTAAATTTCCTTCGATACGCCGGCTGAGCGATTTCATCATTCCGTTGCATTGACCGCCTGCAATCGGTCACTGGATTCCGAAAGGCAGGCGTGTCGTAATGGCCGATCCAGACTGTTCCGGGAAGCAACTCATCATCGCGGGCGTCGTCACAGAAGTCTGCGTGGCATTCCCAGCGTTGTCCGCGCTCGCTGGAACCTGCCGGCGGGGGCGTACGCCTCGCAGGCTGCGGAGCATCGGATGCGAATTGCGCTTTGCGTCAGCCTCCGGGTTCGATCGAGGTCTCCTTTCCGGCCCCACCCTGATCTCCTTAGCTTAGTAACGGGCGTCCGATGGCTTTTTGTCCTTTGGCCAGTCTTTGACCTTGGCCGCAAAGTCCGGGCGCGGCATATGAGTGAAGTACTCCGCCACATCCACAGCTTCCTGATCAGTCAACCCACCTTGCCCGAGCGGAAATTTATTGTGGAACGCAATCGGCATGTTGTTCTTCACAAACGCCGCCGCAGTATAGGTCCGGGCCATGCCGGCACCAATATTGAAGGACTGGTCACCCCAAAGCGGCGGATAAACGTAAGCGCCGTGTGCGTTGGTGATGCCCTCGCCGTTGGCGCCGTGGCACAGTGCGCATTGTGCGGTGTAGATCTTCCGGCCATTCTCTACATTGGGCACGATGGTCTTGTCGATCTTGCCCACACCACGTCCGGCCACCTTGTCCGCGGGCTTGGTCTCGCGTTTCATCCAGTCAAAGTAGGCCACCATGGCTTTCATCTCTTCAGAATCCACCGGCAAAGGCTTACCGTGCATGGAGCGCTGGAAACAACCGTTGATACGCTCGGCGAGCGTAATCACCCTCCCGGCACGCGGCGCGTAGCTGGGGAAGAAGGCGGAGATGCCTACATATGGAGAGCCGTCGGCCACCGTGCCTGCATTCAGGTGGCAGCTTGCGCAGTTGAGCTTGTTACCCACATTCTTGGGCAGCAAGTTATGCGTATCGATGTTCAGGCGCGCCCCCAACACTAACTGCTTGGCATTGGGCTCCTTGAGCATGGCGGCCAGACGAGGCGTATCAAACTTGCTGGCATCCAGCTTCTTGATCTCCAGCTCCTTGCGCGTCTTGCTGACGTCGGCCGCCACAACGGGCTGCGCCTTGGCGTTCCCCCAGCTCTTGCGGGTGAAGTTCACAATGTCGGCAATTTCTCCATCGTCCAACCGTGCAAACGACGGCATGGTCAGTACCCGTGCATGGCTGACCGTCTGCGCCGTGGCAGAGCCGGTCAGCATGATGTGCAGCAGCGTGGCTGCACTGCTGTCGCTCAGCACGGGGTTGCCTGCCAGGGGCGGGAACACGTTGGGCACGCCGTCGCCGTTGCTTCGATGGCAATCGGCGCAGAACTGCAGATAGCCCAGTCCACCGCGGCTCGTGAACAAATCTGCCGGCTGGTCCGGAGAGCCCGCTGAACTCTGCGTGGCCAGGCTGGCTGTGCTCGAGCCGGGAGCAACAATCGCCGGAGCAGGCCCTTGCGCCACCTGCATCGGTTTGTCTTTGTCGCTGGAAGGCAAGGACCCGAGGTAGGTACCAACGGCCAGCAAATCGCTGTCCCTCATGTACTGCGTACTGTGCTGTACCACATCCACCATGTTGCCCGAGACGATGCCATGGCGGTTGCGACCGGTCTTGAGCATTTCAGCCACGTCCTGCGGCGTCCAGAGGCTGCGCAGACTGAGGGCACGCCAGCCTTCCACGGTTTCACCCGCCAGAAAGTACTTGCCGCTGGCTCCGGCTTCGGTCATGGTCTTTTCCTGGAAACCAATGCCGCGCGGCGTATGGCAGGCACCGCAATGGCCCATGCCCTGTACGATGTAGGCGCCCCGGTTCCACGCCGGAGACTGCGACGCATCCGGCTGGAAAGGCTTGTCTTCCAGAAACGCCCATTTCCAAAAGGTGAGCCCCCAGCGCTGGTTGAAGGGAAACGACATGCCCAGCGGCTTGTTGGCCAGCTGTACCGGCGCCACGCCCTTCATCAGATAGACATACAGTGCCCGCATGTCCTCCGGCGTGGTCTTGGCGTAGGACGGATACGGCATGGCCGGATAGAGATTGTGGCCATCCGCAGCCACGCCCTTGCGCATCGCCCGGTCAAACTGCTCGAAGGTATAGCGCCCAATGCCTGTGGCGGCGTCCGGCGTGATGTTGGTCGAATACAGCGTACCGAACGGTGTCTTCAGCGGAAGCCCGCCTGCCATCGGCTTGGTCTTATCGCTGGTGTGGCATGCCACGCAATCACCCAGGCGGGCCACATAGCGCCCACGCTCCACTTGTGCGCGGGTGGCCTGGTCCATGCCACTGGCATAGTTCGCCGGCAGGTCGTCAATCACCTGCGGCAACTGAGCATGCGCAGACGGAAGGGATTCAGCCGCCGGAGCGTGCGCTGCAGCCGCAGAAGCAGCAGAGGCCGGCGCGACAATGGACTGCGGCTGTTGCGCCTGCGCCCCCCACTGCAAGGTCGCCAATGCCGCAAATGCGATTGAGGCCGTTGTGATCTGCCAGAGATTCGTGCTTTTACGCATATGTACGCAATTTTTGATTGAAGCTGCCGCAGTGCTGGCGGCTACACAACACACGCTTCCGATGAGCATCAAGGACTAGCGCCCTCGATGCATTGCAATCGGTCCTTGCGTGTGCGCCATTAATGGCATCAATGTAGTGTATGGGCGCAGCGGGTGCCAACCCTTAACTTGTATCAACCTTCGTCCTGCGCAGCCGGCCAGCGAATGCGACGACCCTCAAACCAAGATGGACGACCGCGTCACATTGCGAGGCGGGCGCAGGGCGACCGCAGCACCTTGAAAGCTGCCGTAGAGGTGGTGGCGGATCGAGCGGCCGCCCAGGGTCTCGATTGTGTTGAAAAACTCGGCAGAAGCGGATCCCGCTGGGATTTCGTGGGTACCCGACCCCTCAACCGATCAGCGATCGTTCGATACAGGCCGATCCGAAGGGTCGAGTTTTCGCAGGCCGGGTGCGCTGACGGAGCAGATCAAGTTTTTCAACACAATCGGTCGTTCTGAGCCATCTGGCTTGGGTCGACCAGGCGCCGCCTCACCTGCACAACCGGTCCCCCGCCGGCCCGACCGATCGCTACGGCGCGTCATCAGCGAATGTGGCATCGACAAACGCCCGCAACTGCGTCAGGTCGGTCCTGGCATAGGCCGCCGTGGTCTGCACCGAGGCGTGGCCGAGCAGCGCCTGGGCGGCCGGCAGCGGCACCTGGTGGTCGACCACCAGCGTACGTGCGTAGGCGTGGCGCAGCCAATGTGGGGATGCCGCACGCAGTAGGAGTGCCTGCGCGGGATCGCGTGCCTGCAGGCCGTCGGCCACGGCCGCAAAGATCGCCTTGACCTCCCGGTACAGGCCTGCCGACTGCAGCGCTTCGCCCTTGTGGCCGTGGATCACGGGCAGCGCCTCGTGCGCCGGCGGCTCGGGCGGCAGGCCGCGGGCGTGGCGGTAGGCGCGCAGCACCGCCACGCACGGCACCGGCAGCGGGATGGCCCGCACCTTGCGTCCCTTGCCGCAGACATAGAGTGTCCAGTGCCCGGGCACCTCGGCCTCCAGGCGGGGCAGCGCGGCCTCGTCCGACCAGACCAGTTCCGCCAGGCGCGCGCCGGCATAACGATACAGCGCCCAGATCGCACGCCGCCGCAGCGCCGGCAACGAAGCGTCGACCGCGGACGCATCGAGCCAGGCATCGCACGCGTCCAGCAGCGCCGGCGGAATGAGCCGCGTCGGCGCGAAGCCGGCCCGTGCGCGGCTGCCGGCAGACAAGCCCGCGGCCGGGTTGGCTTGCAGGTAGCCGGTGTCGTACCAGTAGCCGTAGAGGCTTGCTACCACCGCCAGTGCGCGCGTGCAGGTCGCTTCTGAAAGCTGTGGCGAGGCGTTCTCTGTGCCGGGCTCGCCGTGCTGCAACGTGTGCCGGTAGGCGAGCAACTGCTGGCGCGTGAGGTCCGACAGCGGCCCAACCTCGTGCACGCCGCACCAGCGCATCAGGCGGCGCAGTTCGGCGCCATAGGCACGCAGCGTGTGGGGCGAGCGCCCCGTCCGGTCGCGCAGGAAGAGTGCCAGCGCCTGCGCGTCGTTGGCGACGCCCAGCGTGTTGGTGGCAGCGTGCAGCTGCGCGAAGCGGCCGGCGCGCGCGAGCCAAGTGTGTTCGGCATGACTGTATGCGGCCAGCCATGGCGCTGCTACCAACCCGGCTGCCTCGGAGGCAGCCGGCACCGCTGCTGCGTTCCCCGAGGAGGCGGCCAGTCGGAAACGGCGCCGGTGCGTGTGCAGCAGCCGCGCGAGGACCATCGCCGGGCCGGGCGCCTGGTCTGCCGGCACCGTGCGCAGGCGTCCACGCTCCCAGTATTCGACGGCGCCGTCATGGGCCAGCAGCAGCTTGAGTACCGTCGGCTGCGCGGCCTTGGCGTCCGAGAGCGATCCATAGCGGCGCTTGACGCGCGCCAGCGTCCAGTGCGCGTAGACGGGGTGCCCGAGCGCCTCGGACAGGTAGGCGAGCGCCGCGTCGACCGTAGCGGGCAGCGGGCGCGGGGGCACCGCGCCCGTATCGATCCAGTCGGTCGGGTTCATGACTTAACGGTCCGCTTGCCGGCCGGCTTATCGGTCGACCTGGGCACGCGCGTCTTGGATGGTGGCGGTGCGACGGCCAGCGTCGCACGCATCAGTTCGTCGAGCTGGGCGCGCTGGCTGGCGGTGACGGCCTTGAGCGCGCTGGCCTCGCCAGCGGCGGTCTGGCGCGCAGCGCGTTCGCTGGCCAGCTCCGCGTCAAGTCGTCCGCGCTCCTCTTCGAGCGCCGCGATGCGCCGTTCGGCGAATTTGAGTTGTGAGGCCAGCTGCGCGCGCTCGGCGCGCACCGCGTCGCGCTGGTGCGCGGTTTCCTGCAGGAGCTGCTTCGACAGCGCTTCGTAGCGCGCCTGGACGGTGGCGATCGCCTCGGCGTGCGCGCGCTCGTCCGTCATGACGCGTTCCTGCACGGTCGCCAGCGCCGTCTCGAGTTCGCCACGACGTGCCGCCTGCGCGTCGGCGCGTGCGCTCGCTGCCGCCAAGGCAGCGCTGGCTTCGGCCAGCGCCGTATCGCGCGCGGCCAACTGCGCGCGGACCTCACTGAGCTCCTCGCGCAGCAGTTCGACCCGCAGCTCGGCCTCGGCGCGGGCGGCCTGCGCGGCCTCCGCAGTCTGCTGCGCCTCGCGCCGCAGGCGCACCACATCGTCCAACTGCACCGCGACGGCGGCCTGCCAGAGCGCGCGCATCGCTTCGGCGATCTCGGCGGGAAGCTCGGGCAGGGCGAGGTCGGCCAGGCCCGCGCGCACGACTTCGGCCTCGATGGCATTGAGCGTGCGCGACAGGGTCGCCGGGTCCCCACCGCCGAGGCGGTCGCGCAGCTTGCGCACCGACACCACGCGGCGAAAGCGTGCGGCGGTGGGCGGCGCCGCGTCGCCGGCCTCGGTCAGCATGGCCAGCACGGTGGCGCGGATCTGGTCGGGGGTGGCGGCAAGGCGGGGCATGGCGGCGTGTAAGAGCAAATTCAACCCGGCATCTTACGCACGCTCCTAACGTTAGGACAGCTATTTTTTATAGTTTTTGATCAAGCTATCACAGATAAATCTAGTTATCTTGCGGAAACAATGGCTTCCAGCCACAGGGCGCGCTTGGCCGCGCGGCGGGGGCGGTCAACGTTCCAAAACCAAGGGGAAAAGGACCAGTCAGCAAGTGACTGATTTGACTAGGGTTTTAGGGTGGGCATCACCCTGGAACCCGCATGGCTGCTACGGGTGGCTACCCCGGTAAATTGCGGCGAAATCAAGGGGACCCCTGATCCAGACATTCGTCTATTCGCTGGCCTGGCCGCATATCCAGTGGGCGGCGATGCTGGTGGTGCGGCTGCGCCCGGGTGCGGGTAACTAGTCGCTGGACGAACTGTAGGGGGCGAGCACTAACCGTCTCGCGCGGCGGCTTGCGAACCATAGGTCGGCCCGCGGCCGGAAAAATGCTTGACCTTCCCTGCCGTGGGAACGTCCATATTAACCATGGGGGACAGAAGCCCCTGCGGCGTGGCAGGACCAAGTCGGCAGAGAGCATCGGATTTTCCGCCGGAGGTTAGTCAAATGGGCGTTCCGGGGCGCACGTTGTATGAAGAGGTCTTTGCGGTGTTCGAAAGGGCATGCCAGGAAAGCGATTTCGAGCTGGCCGAGGACCTCCTGCTCGCCCTAGAAGCGATGGATCGCCGGCAGGAAGCTCATCGGCAACTCGACCGCGCCTACCTGCTGCTAGCCGATCTCTGAGAACGGGAGTCCCCCGACTTTGGTTTCTACCTGCTTGCCATCGGCTGGCCAATGCCCCTGGGGACAGCAGTGGTCCTCTTCCATGCCTTAGCGTGCAATATTTTCCGTTTTCTGAAGTGACCCCTTCTTTACGGAGTCCCGCGTATACCAGTCGTTCTTCTCGACAACCGGCTCTTTGCGATAGTGCCGCATGACCCGAAGAAAGCACTCGAGAGGCTGTTCTTCTTTCGTAACCATCGGGCCTAACGTCGTCGGAGACAATTGCACGTTCCGGCTAATTCGAGAAACATCGTCTATTTTGCAGAAAGCGGCCGCTAACCGATCGAGCGGGGGAGTATCCGAAGGTCTTGCGAGCCACGAGGCAATCTCTTCCATGTGCGTCGGGCTGTAAGGAAATTTATGTCGATCGGACAGCGCGCCCATTTTGGCGTGCAGAGCCGGGTTCGTGCCCTCGTGAAGGTGCGCAAAGAGGCTGTAATCCAGGTAAATTCTCATGCAATGGAGTTTGCGTACTGTTAGGCGGGCACATACGTTTGGGAAATGCTGGCCGAAACCTGAAGTCGGCGCATTCGCGCTGCACGTGGCTTGGGAGGAGTGGGAGTCTTACTTCTTCGACATTTGAAGGATTCTGAGCACGATGAGTGCGAAGGCAGTCGCGACGATGGCCGTCACCGCATGGCCCATGCCGGCGGCCACGCCGATCGCGGCAGCAATCCAGATGCTCGCGGCAGTTGTGAGCCCCCTGACATGTGTCTCATTGTCCGGCTTTAGGATCGCCCCTGCACAAAGGAATCCGATGCCTGACGTGAGACCCTGAAGCACGCGGCTCATGTCGGCAAGCTGCACGCCCGCCTGGAGGGGAACCACGACAAAAACGCATGCCCCCAGTGCGACGAGCATGTGAGTGCGCACGCCTGCGGATTTTCCCGAGCTCTCCCGCTCGTACCCCAGCAAGCCCCCCAAAACGATAGAGACGGTCATTCGAACGACGGCGCGTACCGCCTCGGCAGCATTAGCGAGATCGGAGAATTCCGAGCCCAATGTGCGGATGATGTCGTTCATTGCGGGGCGTCTCTGGGTGTGTGCTGAAAATGGCCAAGACAGTCTATGTCCCAGAAGATGACTGTCAGATTGCCGAGCTATGACACAACCAGATTCGCTGGCCTGGGGGGCAAGATTAACAACGTATTACATTTCGGCAATAAAGCCTGACAACGGAAGGGCAACCTTAGAATGCCGGCCATTAGTGCTCGTTTTCGCGCCAGTGTGTCCACTCGAAGTGCGCGACATTCTCCTCCAGCCCCCGAACCGCATGACCGATTCTTCTATCTCCCCGTCCCACCCCGCTGGTCTCTCGAGGGCGCTGGACAATTTCCTGACACGCCACCGCATTGGCGTTTGGCGGGTTGTCGTAACGTTTGTCCTGGCAAGCCTGCTCTTTGGCCATTCCCGGTGGGACGGTACCTGGGTGTCGCCGCTGCTGCTGACGCTGGGGATGTTGGGGGTGAGCCTGGCCACGGTCGGGCGGCTCTGGTGCGCGTTGTACATTTCCGGGCGCAAGAACAATACCTTGGTGACCTCGGGCCCTTATTCACTGTGTCGCCATCCGCTCTATGTCTGCAACTTGCTAGGCATTCTCGGACTAGGGGCGATGACCGAGTCGCTGGCGGTTACCGCAGTCCTGGCGCTCGCATTTGCGCTCATGTACCCGGCAGTGATTCGGACTGAAGACCGCTTTCTGGCTTCCGCCTTCCCGGAATTCGCCGAATACGCACGCCGTACACCAGCGTTCTTTCCCCGTCTGTCGCTGTATAGGGGGGAGTCGACATGGACGGTCCATGTGTCTTCCTTTCAACGCAATATTGCGGACTCGGTCTGGTTTCTCGGCCTGTCGGTGGTCGTGGAGTCGTTTGATCTGTTCCATGACGCCGGCGTCCTCCGGGCGGTCGTGACGCTTGCCTGATGCGGGCAACTCCGCATACACGTACAGCCATGCACTACGCTCACGTCTCCGATTCTGTTGTCGAGAGCATGCTCGTGATGCTGGTCGGCCTGATCGTCCTGTATGTGGGGTTCGCTGTCTATTTGCGGTGGAAGCATGGGCCCGCCCCCAAGCGTAAGACTGATGAGGGGCGAAAGCGGCACCCCAAAACGAGCAGGCGAAAGCGATAATCGTAATCTGCTCTTAATGCTGGTGATCGAGGATTCATGTAAACTTCGGCGACGGCCCAGCCGTTAGTACTTCAACCCCAAGCCCCCCGCACAGTCTCCCAAGGAATGCGACGTTTCGTTCTGATCTTCGTGCTGCTCATTTTGCCGTTCCAGTTTTCCTGGGCGGCAGCGGCACGCTATTGTCAGCACGAGAAAGCCACGGCCACTTGGCACCTTGGGCACCACGAGCATCGTCATCAGCAGCCGGAAGGTAAAACGGATGCCGAGAAAAAGCCATTCGTGGATACAGACTGCGGGGTATGCCATCTGGTCTCCCTCCCGTTCGTCTATGGACAGACGCAGGACGTGTTGATAGCGAATCGGGTAGAAGTGACCGATACTCAACATTCGTCCGAGTTCTCGTCTCTGAATGCCAGGGCTCCCGACCGTCCTCAGTGGCAGCGTCTCGCTTGATCGGCGAGACGACGACTCTTTTTCTCCTTTCGTCTCTCGCCGAATTCTCCTGGTCACATACCTTGGTGCAATTCGATGCGAAGACTATTTCTGCCGCTCGGGCTGGCGGTAGCATTTCTCAGCCCAAACTTTGCCGTAGCGCAATCTGACACCGGCACGTCCATGGTGCCCGTCTTCCCAAGGGAAGCGGCGGGACCGTTGACCCTCGAGGCCGCGTTGTCGCTGGCGGCAGGAAGCAATTTCAACCTGTCCGCCGCCGCCAAGGAACTCGATTCCACAGAAGGTGGGATCATGCAGGCCCGGGTTATTCCGAACCCGGAACTCAAGACGCTGGTCGAGGACACGCGGAAATCCACCCGTACATCCACCGCCCAGATGAATATCCCCATCGAACTGGGCGGCAAGCGCTCGGCTCGTATCAATGCCGCGGAAAGGACGCGCGAACTGGCGCAGGCAACGCTGGCTGGCGTTCGCGGTGACATTCGGGCGCAGGTAATCGAGAGCTTTTTTTCCGTCTTGATCGCACAGGAACGCGTCAAGCTGGCAACTGGCTCCGCGGATATCGCTGCGAGGGGCGCGCAAGCCGCTTCACGCCGCGTCGCGGCCGGCAAGATCTCCCCGGTTGACGAAACTAAGGCACGTGTCGAACAGGCCAACGCCGAACTTGAATTGGCCGAAGCAACGGCGAGCCTGCAGTCCGCCCGTCAGGCGTTGACGGCGTTGTGGGGCAATGCATCGCCGCAGTTTGCCGAAGCACAGGGCAATCTGGACGCGCTGCCATCCAGGCCGGCGCCTGAACTCCTTCAGAAGGAGCTGGAAAACTCACCGCTGGTGGCCGCAAGCCGCGCTGAACTTGACCGCCGCCAGGCATTGGTGGGCGTTGAGCGCAGCCGCCAGTATCCGGATCTGACAGTCAGTCTGGGTGCCAAGCGAGATACAGAAGCCAACCGCAACATGGCGGTGATCGGTGTGGCGATCCCGTTGCCGATTTTTGACCGGAATCAGGGCAACTTGTATTCGGCCATTCGCCAGGCGGACAAGGCCCAGGATGAATATCTGGCCAATCGCATCAGCCTGACCCGAAATCTCCTGATGGCATCGAACCAGCTGTCGGTATCGCGCGCCTCGGCACAAACGCTGAAGCAGACCGTCTTGCCAGGCGCCGAGCAAGCCTTCAACGCGGCGACCATTGGCTTCGAGGCCGGCAAGTTCAATTATCTGGACGTCCTGGATGCCCAGCGCACGCTGTTCCAGGCACGCATCCGCTATCTCGGCGTGCTTGGACAAACCTATCAGGCGGCGACCACGATCGATCGCATTCTGGGACGTTAAGACGGGATTCATAAAACATGGCTATTTCGAACAAACAAAAGGCTGCCATTGCGGCCATCGTACTGGTGGGCGGCGTCGCGACTGGTGGCGTTCTGCTGAGCGGGCGCTCTGCGCCGGAAGAGCAGGGTGGGCACTCGGAATCCAAGGGGCATGGCGACACCGAGCACCATGGCAAGCAGGCGGCGGAAGCCGACCACAAGGATGACAAGTCACACGGCGACGGCGAGCATCACGAGGTCAAGAAGGGCCCCAATGGTGGCGCGCTCTTTTCGCGTGATGGCTATGACGTCGAAATTGGCACGGCCGAATCCAAGGGCGAGGCCCGTATTCGGCTCTGGGTTAGCAAGTCTGGGAAGGCGGTGGCAAATGGCGTGGCAGCGACAGGCCAGCTCGTGCGGGCTACGGGCGAGTCTCAAGCGCTCAAGTTCGTGGTGTCTGGCGACGCGCTGGAAAGCCAACAGCCAGTTGCCGAGCCCCATGTCTTTGACGTGACCGCAAATGTGACCTTGCCCGGTTCGTCTTCGCCACTCGCCGTGCGGCTCTCGAAAGAGGAAGGCAAGATTGAGTTGACAGCGGACCAGCTGGCCAAGACAGGGGTAGTGGTTCAAACCGCGGGCTCGGCAAAGGTCCAGGCTGGCGTCCAGTTCCCCGGCGAAATCCGTTTCAACGAAGACAAGACAGCCCACGTGGTGCCGCGACTGGCTGGCGTCGTAGAGAGCGTTCCGGCCAATATTGGGCAACAGGTTAAGAAGGGACAGGTTCTCGCGGTCATCGCGAGCACCGGACTTTCTGACCAGCGCAGCGAACTGCTCGCAGCACAGAAACGTCTGGATCTGGCGCGTGTCACTTATGACCGCGAGAAGAAGCTCTGGGAACAGAAGATCTCTGCGGAGCAAGATTATCTGAGCGCCCGCAACGCGCTGCAGGAAGCGCAGATCAGTGTCCAGAACGCGCAGCAGAAGCTGACCGCCATTGGCGCCAGCAACAGCTCGACGGCACTCAATCGCTACGAGCTGCGCGCACCGTTCGACGGCATGATCGTTGAAAAGCATATCTCGCTTGGGGAAGCGGTGGCGGACAACGCCAACGTGTTCACGCTGTCGGATCTGTCGTCCGTCTGGGCCGAGTTCGTGGTGTCTGCCAAGGATGTCGAGCGGGTGCGCATCGGCGAAAAGGCGTCGATCAATTCGGCATCGTCCGATGTGAAGGCAGATGGCACCGTTTCATACGTGGGTTCGCTGCTGGGCGAGCAGACGCGGACGGCGAAGGCCCGCGTAACATTGACCAATCCACAGATGGCTTGGCGACCGGGTCTCTTCGTCACGGTCGACGTATTCGGTGCTGATGTCGAGGTGCCCGTTGCGGTGAAGACCGAGGCCGTCCAGGACGTCAATGGCGAGAGCGTAGTCTTTGTCGCGGTTCAAGGTGGATTCGTGCCGCAGCCGGTGAAGGTCGGCCGGACAAACGGCAAGGTCATCGAGATTGTCGAGGGCCTGAAGCCGGGCGCACGTTACGCCGCCGCCAACAGTTTTGTTCTGAAGGCCGAACTTGGCAAATCCAGCGCCGAACACGGCCATTGATACGGGGGAAACAGCAATGTTTGAACGTATCATTAGTTTCGCCATCCAGCAGCGATGGCTGGTCCTGCTCGCCGTGTTTGGAATGGCCGGGTTAGGGATTTTCAGCTACAACCGACTACCGATCGACGCGGTCCCTGACATTACCAACGTTCAGGTTCAGGTCAATACCTCGGCACCAGGCTATTCACCGCTCGAAACCGAACAGCGTGCTACGTATCCGATCGAGGTCGTGATGGCCGGCCTGCCGGGACTCGAACAGACGCGTTCCCTGTCCCGCTATGGCTTGTCGCAGGTGACGGTCATCTTCAAGGATGGCACGGACGTCTATTTCGCGCGCCAACTCGTCAACCAGCGCATCCAGGAAGCCAAGGACAATCTGCCTGAAGGCGTTGTGCCGGCGATGGGGCCTATTTCGACCGGCCTCGGGGAGATCTATCTATGGACCGTTGAAGCCGAAGAGGGTGCTCGCAAAGCTGACGGGACTGCCTATACGCCGACAGATTTGCGCGAAATCCAGGATTGGGTGGTACGGCCGCAACTGCGTAACGTGCCCGGTGTCACCGAGATCAATACTATCGGTGGTTTCAACAAGCAGTACCTGGTCGCGCCGAGTCTTGAACGGCTAGCGTCGTACGGGCTGACGCTGACCGACGTCGTCAATGCGCTGAACAAGAACAACGACAACGTGGGTGCGGGCTACATCGAGCGTAGGGGCGAGCAGTATCTGGTTCGTGCGCCGGGTCAGGTTGCGTCCGAAGACGACATCCGCAACATTATTGTCGGTACAGCGCAGGGGCAGCCGATCCGCATTCGCGACATCGGGGATGTGGAGATTGGCAAGGAACTGCGTACCGGTGCGGCAACCGAGAATGGCAAGGAAGTTGTGCTGGGCACGGTATTCATGCTCATCGGCGAAAACAGCCGGGCTGTGTCAAAAGCGGTCGATGAAAAGGTCGCTTCCATTAACCGTACGATGCCGGAAGGTGTGAAGATCGTAACGGTATACGACCGGACACGTCTGGTCGACAAGGCCATTGCGACCGTCAAGAAGAACCTTCTTGAAGGCGCGGTGCTCGTCATCGTAATTCTGTTCCTTTTCCTGGGTAACATCCGCGCGGCGCTGATTACCGCGACGATCATTCCGCTGGCGATGTTGTTCACCTTCACGGGGATGGTGAACTACAAGATCAGTGCGAACCTGATGAGCTTGGGCGCGCTCGACTTCGGCATCATCATCGATGGCGCGGTGGTGATTGTCGAAAACTGTGTGAGGCGACTGGCGCATGCGCAGGAACACCATGGCCGGCCATTGACGCGCTCCGAGCGGTTCCATGAGGTGTTTGCCGCAGCGAAGGAGGCGCGTCGCCCACTGATCTTCGGTCAGCTCATCATTATGATCGTCTACCTGCCGATCTTTGCGCTGACGGGGGTGGAAGGCAAGATGTTCCACCCGATGGCGTTCACGGTCGTCCTGGCGCTGCTGGGCGCGATGATTCTGTCCGTGACGTTCGTTCCGGCTGCGGTCGCCTTGTTCATCGGCGAACGGGTGGCCGAGAAAGAAAATCGTCTCATGCTCTGGGCGAAGCGTCGCTACGAGCCGCTGCTGGAAAAGTCGCTCGCGAACACGGCCGTTGTATTGACGTTTGCCGCGGTGTCAATTGTTCTGTGCGTGGCCATTGCGGCCCGCCTGGGCAGCGAGTTCATCCCCAATCTGAACGAAGGCGACATTGCCATCCAGGCGCTGCGCATTCCTGGCACGAGCCTGTCGCAGTCCGTGGAGATGCAGAAGACGATCGAGACGACCCTCAAGGCAAAATTCCCCGAAATCGAGCGCGTGTTTGCGCGGACAGGTACGGCGGAGATTGCATCCGATCTGATGCCGCCGAATATTTCGGATGGCTACATCATGCTCAAGCCTGAGAAGGATTGGCCAGAGCCGAAGAAAACACATGCCGAACTGCTGTCCGCCATCCAGGAGGAAGCCGGCAAGATCCCCGGGAACAACTACGAGTTCTCCCAACCGATCCAGCTGCGGTTCAACGAGCTGATCTCCGGGGTCCGCTCGGACGTCGCAGTCAAGATCTTCGGCGATGACAACAACGTGCTCAGCGAGACGGCGAAGAAGGTATCGGCCGTGCTGCAGGGCATCCCCGGCGCGCAGGAGGTGAAGGTAGAACAGACCACCGGCTTGCCGATGCTGACGGTCAAGATCGATCGGGAGAAGGCGGCGCGATACGGGCTTAACATGAGCGACGTGCAAGACGCGGTGGCAACGGGCGTCGGAGGCCGTGATTCCGGAACCTTCTTCCAGGGCGATCGTCGTTTCGATATCGTGGTCCGCCTGCCCGAAGCTGTGCGCGGCGAGGTCGAGGCTCTGCGCCGATTGCCGATTCCGTTGCCAAAAGGAGTGGACGCGAGAACGACGTTTATCCCATTGAGCGAGGTGGCGACGCTGGAAATGGCGCCCGGCCCGAACCAGATCTCGCGCGAGAACGGCAAGCGCCGCATCGTGATCAGTGCCAACGTTCGTGGACGTGATATTGGTTCATTCGTGCCCGAGGCGGAAGCGGCTATCCAAAGCCAGGTCAAGATCCCGGCTGGCTACTGGATGACATGGGGTGGCACCTTTGAGCAACTGCAGTCCGCCACCACCCGCCTGCAGGTGGTAGTGCCGGTGGCGCTGTTGCTGGTCTTCGTACTGTTGTTTGCGATGTTCAACAACATCAAGGATGGCTTGCTAGTCTTCACGGGCATTCCCTTTGCGCTGACTGGCGGGATTCTTGCCCTGTGGATACGCGGCATTCCGATGTCCATTACTGCAGCGGTGGGCTTCATCGCGCTGTGCGGGGTGGCGGTGCTCAATGGTCTGGTGATGCTGTCGTTTATCCGATCGCTGCGCGAAGAAGGGCATTCCCTCGACAGCGCGGTCCGAGTTGGCGCCCTGACGCGACTGCGTCCGGTGCTGATGACGGCCCTGGTGGCATCCCTGGGTTTCGTGCCGATGGCCATCGCCACCGGTACGGGCGCTGAGGTGCAACGTCCCCTCGCAACGGTGGTAATCGGTGGCATCTTGTCGTCCACGGCGCTGACCCTACTGGTGTTGCCGGTGCTCTATCGACTTGCTCACCGCAAGGATGAGGACGCGGAAGATACTCGCGAGCCAGTCACTCAGACGCATCAACCGGATCAAGGCCGCCAGCCTGCATGACGTAAATCCTTGGGCGGTCATCGTACCGCCCAATTTTTATAGGAGTTTCTATGGGCGCAGGTCACTCACACGACCATCCCGGTGGCAACGAGCGATCGCTCAAGATCGCCCTTGCGCTGACCGGTACGTTCCTGATTGCCGAAGTGGTCGGTGGTGTCATGACGAAGAGCCTGGCGTTGATCTCCGACGCCGCGCACATGCTCACGGACACCGTCGCACTGGCCATCGCACTGGCTGCTATTGCGATCGCCAAGCGACCCGCGGACAAGAAGCGGACATTTGGCTACTACCGTTTTGAGATTCTTGCCGCGGCCTTTAACGCATTGCTGCTGTTCGGTGTGGCTATCTACATCCTGTACGAAGCCTACCTGCGGCTGAAATCGCCACCTCAGATTGAGTCAACCGGCATGTTCGTCGTGGCTGTGCTGGGCCTGATCATCAATCTCATCAGCATGCGCATGCTGTCCTCCGGGCAAAGCAGCAGCCTGAACGTGAAGGGTGCTTATCTGGAAGTCTGGAGCGATCTGCTCGGGTCGGTTGGCGTCATCGCCGGTGCGATCATCATCCGCTTCACGGGCTGGGCGTGGGTCGACTCCGCCATTGCGGTGCTGATCGGCCTCTGGGTACTGCCTCGCACGTGGATCCTGCTGAAGTCGAGCCTGAATGTGCTGCTCGAAGGCGTACCCGATGACGTG
Source organism: Cupriavidus metallidurans CH34 (assembly GCF_000196015.1). NCBI lineage: Bacteria > Pseudomonadati > Pseudomonadota > Betaproteobacteria > Burkholderiales > Burkholderiaceae > Cupriavidus > Cupriavidus metallidurans. The sequence goes on from NC_007971.2 coordinate 82,339, forward strand.
GATCTGGCAGAGGTTGAGAAGCAAATTCTGGCGACGCCCGGGGTAAAAAGCTTCCATGACCTCCACATCTGGGCACTTACCAGCGGCAAGGCGAGCTTGACGGTTCATGTCGTGAATGACACGGCCGTCAACCCGGAAATGGAAGTGCTACCGGAATTGAAGCAGATGCTGGCTGACAAATTCGATATCACGCACGTGACCATTCAGTTCGAACTGGCACCATGCGAACAAGCGGATGCAGCTCAGCATTTCAATGCATCGCCAGCACTGGTCGGATCGAAGTCGCTTGCTGCAGGAGGAAACTAAGGTGCGGGTACTTGTTGTAGAAGACGAACCGCGTACTGCGGAGTATTTGCAGAAGGGATTGTCGGAGTCGGGTTTCGTGGTCGACATCGCGAACAATGGTGGCGATGGGCTCCACATGGCGGAAGAGACCGACTACGACGTCATCATCCTGGACGTCATGCTGCCAGGTATGGACGGGTGGACGGTCATCAAGTCCATTCGATCCAAGTCCGAGACACCCGTACTGTTTCTGACGGCGCTGGATGATGTGGCGGATCGTGTCAGAGGCTTCGAGTTGGGGGCAGACGATTACCTGGTCAAGCCCTTCGCCTTTGCCGAGCTCCTTGCCCGTATCCGGCGTTGCTTGCGCCAAAGCACCTCGAAGGAGTCCGAGCGATTGCGCATTGCCGATCTGGACATCGACGTGCTTGGAAGGCGGGTATTCCGGGGAACTACCCGCATTGAATTGACGAATCAGGAGTTCTCGCTGTTGCACCTGCTCATGCGCCGGAGAGGGGAGGTGCTGTCGCGAACCACGATCGCGTCCCAGGTCTGGGGCGTCAACTTCGACACGGATACCAATGTCGTTGACGTCGCGATCCGGCGCCTGAGATCCAAGGTGGATGATCCCTTCGATCAAAAGCTGATCCATACCGTACGGGGAATGGGCTATGTCCTCGACCCAGAGCGCGGCCGGTGACGGAATGAGGCCCGGGACTTCGATAACCCCGCTGTCACTGACGAGGCGGCTTGGGCTCTTCTTTGCATTGGTACTGTCTATCGCGCTGGCCAGCATGGGCGCCTTTGCTTACTACTCGCTCGCCGCGCAACTCGAGGCCAGAGACGATGAGGTTGTAAAGGGAAAACTCGAACAGGTCGAGCATTTCTTGCGCGAGGTGGACGGGGTGCAGGGCGTCCCGGCGGCGCAGCATCGCTTCGATGATCTGGTGCGAGGTTACTCGGACCTCATCGTTCGCGTCACGGCGCTGGATGGCCGGCTTTTGTTTCGCACGGGCAACGATGCATTGCTGGAAGGCACTGACCAAGCGGCGGTCACGGGAAAGTCATCGCTCATGTTCCAGTCCGCCGATGCGGTGTTGGGGCGAGACGGTACGCGGGCGACGGTGTTCGTGGCGAAGTCTGGCGAGGACAGGAAGCAGGTGACTGCGCGATTCCGGACGACGCTCGTGCTTGGTACCACCGTCGGTGTGATATTGACGGCCCTGGTGGGGGCGGCCATTACGCGCCGTGAGCTGGAGCCGGCGCACGTACTTATCAAGCAGATCAACCGGATCAGTGTGGAACGGCTGAGCTACCGGGTGGACATGCCACCCAAGCCCACCGAAGTGCGTGATATCGCCTCTGCGTTCAATGCGATGCTGCAACGCCTCGAGGATGGTTATCAGAAGCTGTCGCGGTTCTCCGCCGATCTTGCCCATGATTTGCGCACGCCGCTTAACAACCTCATTGGACATGCCGAGGTCGCCTTGTCACGAGACCGCACCGGGCCCGAGTATGTCGCCTTGGTGGAGGAAAGCCTGGTCGAATACCAGCGACTTGCGAGGATGATCGATGCGATGTTGTTCCTCGCGCGAGCTGACAGTGCCAATGTGGCGCTCGAGTTGACGGAACTCCAGTTGAATGCAGAACTTCGCAAGTTGTCCGCCTACTTTTCGGTGCTTGCAGAGGAGCGAAGCGTCGTAATCAGGGTAAGCGGGGATGCCACCCTGGTCGCTGATGCCATTCTGTTCCAGCGTGCGATCAACAATGTTCTGTCAAATGCGGTCCGTCATGCGTGGCCGAATTCGATGATAGATCTGGTGGTGCGCCGCGAAGCGGCACATTGTTGCATCGACATCACGAACGTTGGAGACCCAATCCCGGAGCGGGAACTTTCCCTCATCTTTGATCGGTTCTTCCGTGGGGATAGGGCGAGATCCAACTCGTCACAGTCCACGGGGCTGGGCCTGGCCATCGTCCTGTCGATCATGGAGCTCCATGGCGGCGACGCGTCAGCCGTGAGCGGCTTGGATGGGAAGACACGCTTTACATTGCGCTTCCCGCTCAACGGTGCTGAAGCCTCAGCGCGGGTTTCGGTGGGTAGGCCGAGTCAGGACCGACCAGTCGTTGGGTAGAGTGGTGCAATGAGCCCGATTGCCTATTTGTAATCGCCGGGCAAGGCTGCAGCATGCGTACAATTTATACACTCGTTTTCATAGATCAACGAAGTCTCTAGAAAGGAGATGACTATGAAAACGAAGAAACACGCCTTGCTGTTTGCGGCGTTGCTGTTGGGTGGGATGTCGGCTTCGTATGCTTTGGAAATGACCGGGTTGAAACCGGGCGTGCCTGCGTCGACGGCGACGGCGCAGGCGATGGCGAAGCGTCACGCGACCTTGTATGGCGATCCAGCCGGCCAATCTCAGGCCAGTCGCATTATCGACGTGAAGCCAGGGATGCGGTATGTCAACGTGGACTCTGGCGAGACGGTGGCGTTTCGGGCCGGCGAGAAGATCGTCGCATGGACCTTCGCCCAGATGGTCAGGGATACGAGTGTGGACCTTGGCTTGTTGATGCCGGATCTGCCGGGTAGCGCTGGCGTGCGCGTCTATATTGATAGAAGCGACCTCTTCACAGGTGGCTGAACGTTGCTGAACCGGTGAACTACAGGCCCCGCACAATGCGGGGCCTTTTTCATCGTCATTGGCGTCGGTTCTGCCGCTTAGCAATACACGAGGCGATGGGAAGTTGTAGCACGCGCCACCGCATCATGAACGGCACCGGATTGACGCCGATGGAGGGAAAAAAAGCTTGCCCTCCGGGGAGGGCAAGCTTCGGAAGCTTTCGCCATCGGGATAAAGCGAAAGAGCACCAAGAGCCAAGCAACTGACGGGTGCCTGGCTCCCCCACAGAGGTCGGTCTGAGTTTCAGGGACGGCTTGCGTCAAATTCCGCGTGCGCCATCGGTGAACACATCACGCGGCCCAATACGCGAGCCGTCGGTAAATACGTCACGCTGGCCGAGGCGTGCGCCGTCGGTGAACACGTCGCGCTTGTCGATGCGTGCACCGCCGGCGTAAATGTCGTTGACTGCGGCGCGTCCGCCGTCGGTGTAGGGGTCGCGGGGACGGTGGATCTGGCCATCAGGGGTAGCAGCGATGGCGGAGCCGGCGGCAGCAATCGTGAGGGCAGCAGCAATCAGGGCAGTGTGAATCGTCTTCATGGAATCTCTCCGGAGTCAATGTTTGTGAGTCTCTAATCGCTCACCGTGTTCACAGTCTAGCTACCGGACCTGCTCCACTGAATTACCCGCGTATTACGATCCTGTCATAAAAAAATGCCTCCCGGTTGGGAGGCACAAACTCTCTTGAATTAACAAGAAAGTGTCGATTCTTTTGAGCTCGCTCAGAACTTGTGGCGTACGCCTACGACGACGCCGGTCTGATCCTTGCCAGGGACAACGTTGGTCGGGCTGCCGGTCGTCGAGTTGTAGCCGTTCATGCCCAGCTGCGAGTTGCCGCGGTTCAGTGCATAACCGACGTTCATATACACATCGGTACGCTTCGAGAAAGCGTAATCTGCCGAGGCAACGAACAGGAACGGGTCTGCGCCAGAATTGCGGCTGTCCGTGTAGTAGGCGGCGCCGGTCAGCGTCAGTGCGGGCGTCAGGCCATAGCGCAGGCCGGCCCAGTAAATGTTAGAACCGTTCGTCGGCAGCGCACCGACATTGCCGTTGTACCAGCGATAACCAATAAATGCCTTAGCCGGTCCGAAAGCGTAGCTCGCGCCAATTAGAGCGCGGCGGTCCTTGCGGTCGGCCGTGGCGACGGTGCTGCCCTGGATCTCGTCGTACACCGCGCCGACAGCGAGGGCGCCGGTTTCATACATGAGCGATACGCCCATGTTTCGATCGACCTTGTAGTTCCCCGGCACTTCGCCGCCGCCGGTGCGGCTAAAGCTGTAGAGGCCGGTGACCGTCAGGCCACTGAAGATGCCACGGTACTTGATAGCATTGTCAGCGCGACCCGCCAAGACGTCATCCATCTTGAAGAGCGAGTAGCGCGGCGCGAAGCCCATCGGGTCGAGTTGCAGCGTGGTGTCATACATTGGTGTCGTTTGACGACCCAACGTCAGTTGACCATATTTGCTACCCAATCCTACGAAGGCACTACGATCAAAAAGACGGGTGCTGTTGTTCTGTGCGCCGGTGTCGAACGAAATGCCGCTTTCCAATTCGAAGATGGCTTTCAGACCGCCGCCAAGGTCTTCGACGCCACGCAGGCCCCAACGCGACGTCGACATGTTGCCGGAGGTCATGCGAACCTGGTTCGAGCCACCGGGCGAAGCCGATGGGACGTTGCTCAGATACTCGATACCCGCGTCGGCCACACCATACAGCGTGACGCTCGATTGAGCGAATGCGGTTGTAGCGAACAGACCGAGGGATGCGACGGCAATGCGACTAATCTTCATGGATTCTCCTCATTAAGACCCGAAATTAATTTGGTGGGGGCGAGTATAGAAATCTGCAGATGACGGTCAGATTGCGTGACCTTGCCCCTGTTCCACGAATCCCATAACCGAGGGAATTAGGCAGCCCGGTGTTGCTGAGCTGCGGACCAGTTTTTCTCGAACGTCATGGGGCTGACGTAGCCCAGCGTCGAGTGGAGTCGGCTGGCATTATAAAAGCCAAGCCAGTCAATTACCTCGTCCATTGCGGCGCGGCGGGTAGCGAACTGGCGACCGTGCAGGCGAGCGACCTTCAACGACCCCCACAGACTCTCAGTCGGCGCGTTGTCCCAGCAATCGCCCCTGCGGCTCATTGACGAGCGCATGCCATACGCCTTCAGGGCGTCTTGAAACAGATGGCTGCAATACTGGCTTCCCCGGTCGGTGTGCACAATCACACCGGCTTCCGGGCGGCGCCGGAACCAGGCCATGCGCAGCGCGTCCGTGACCAATTCGGCCTTCATGTGTGGTTGCATCGACCAGCCAACCACCTGCCGGCTGAACAGGTCGATGATGACCACCAGGTAGAGCCAGCCTTCGGCGGTCGCCACATAGGTTATGTCGCTCGTCCAGACTTGATTGGGTGCTGCTGGGCTAAAGTCGCGTTGCAGCAGATTGGGGGCCACCGGCAAATCGTGGTTCGAGTTGGTTGTCGCGATGTACTTGCGCTTGTGGCGGGCACGGATGCCGTGCAGCGCCATCAGCTTGCGAACACGCTCCTTGCCCACCCGCACCCCACGCGCCAGCAGTTCCTTCCACATGCGCGGCCAGCCGTACTCCCCCTTGACCCCGGCGTGAATCGCCTTGATGTGGGCCAACAAGGCATCGTCACTGAGTCGGCCTCTATCTGGCCTGTCGGTGCTTACTGTGCGTTGCTTGCGCTGGTGATAGCCGCTGGGGCTGACCCCTAACAGCTCACACAGGACCGAGACCGGCCAGTAACGTCGGTTTCGCTCGATGAACGCATACCTCACACCGACTCCTTCGCAAAGTATGCTGCGGCTTTTTTTAAAATATCGCGCTCCATCTTCAAGCGCGCCACCTCCGCCCGAAGCCGGGCCAGCTCCATCTGCTCCGGGCTGACCGGCTTCATACCCGCACCAGTCAGCTTGCCTTCCCGCTCCGCCTTGACCCAGTTATGCAGCGTCTGCGCTCTGATGCCCAGGGTCGCGCTAACCACTGCCATGCTCTGCCCGCTCTTCACCAGCCGTACCGCTTCCAGCTTGAATTCCAGCGTGTACTGCGCCCGCTTTGTCTTGCTTGTCATCACATCTCTCCTTGCTTCAGTTTAACCTCAGCAAGGGATTCGTTTTGCGGGGGCAAGCTCAGCGAAGTAATTACGTGGGGTCACTTCGTCGCGTGATGACGACAAGGTGGAACGTACCGGGGTTATGTGGATTGACATGGCTTTCGCGCGGACGCGTCAACCTGTGTGCGCGCGAACATTGCGGGCCGGTAATGGGAAACTCACGAAAAGAGGTCGCTTCTCTCGAAGCAAGATCGACTGCCTTTGCAATACGCTGCGGGTTCCGATCTAGTTGGAGAGTAAGGATGGACACGCCATACGTCGCAAAATGGGCGCGTAGCGAAGACAGCGTTCATGAGCAAGCGCTGCGACTTCGCACACGGAGGTTCGAGCTGCTGTCTGCAAATATTGCAAATGCGGATACGCCGAACTACAAGGCGCGCGATATCGACTTCAGCGCCGAGTTGGATAGGGTGATGGGCAGTGGCCAGAATTTTGCGGGCATGACCATGACTTCGCCGCGACACATCGAGGCAAGCAAGCCCGCGCTGGAAGAGGATCTGATGTATCGCGTCCCCCTGCAGTCGAGTATGGACGGCAACACCGTGGAGATGGACGTCGAGCGTGTGGCGTTTGCAGAGAACGCGCTGCGGATGCGGTTCTCCATTCAAAAGACTGCCGACGAGTACAAGGACATGCTCAAGCTCTACCAGGACATGCGGCCCTAGCGGGGAAACCGCGACTACTGGCAGGGCGGCTTGGGTGCGGCGACAGCGCTGGACGCGTCTCTGGAAGACGGCTCCGGTGTGCTCGCTGCGGATTCCTGCTTCGACGGATGTTTGGCTGTGCGATGTCGCGGGTTGGCCGCCCAGGCAACCCGTTGGTCGCGGGAGGCGTATCCCGTGTCTGAATGTCCAATGGCGAGGGTGTGCCACTGGGTCGGCTTCTCGCTGAGTCGATCACCGGTCGCAGGAGCCGGCAAAGCGTAGGCCAGCAAGGCAGAGCATGCGACGGCGCTAATCATCTGTATGGTTCCTGGACGGATGACATGAGGATCCTGTCATCCGCAAGATAGTACGCTCAGATTGCGGGCACATTACCAACGCATTACGGCGGGGCATTGGGGCGCTGACTCGTTGAGCTTTGTTGTTGCAATGCGGGGCACACTAGTTGCTAATAGTGTGCAACGGCGTGAATGCCGATTCAGACTGACTGGAGCCCGCGACAATGACCGAAAAGCTGCGCCTGGACATTCCTGTCTTGCTTCCTGGCCTTCCCGATTCCTCTGATCCCTGTGTAGAACGGTTGCTGTCCGAACTGAGAGGGAAAGAGGGCGTCGAGGCGGCGCATATAAAAACTGCAAATGTTGATAGCGATTCACAGATATGTGTCCACTACGATCCCGCAGCGATTTCCCTTGCCCGCATCCGGGAGCTGGTGACAAGCACGGGTGCGGTGATTTCGTCGCGGTTTGGTCATGTGCTTTGGCAATTGAAGGGCGTCTGGCACGAACGACGAGCGCGAACCGTAGCTAGCCAACTGCGGGCCTTGCCCGGCGTCATCGAGGCCGAAGTCAGCGCCTCCGGCATAGCGCGCGTCGAATTCGACAACGATCGGATCTCCGCGGCAGGGATCGAGCAGGCCCTGTCAAAACGCGGGCTCGCGCCGGTTGAGATCGGTGCCCGGAAGAGCGGTCATGCAGACCATGAACACCGCGAAGGCGTCAAGGATCATGCACATGGGGAAGGCGAGGGGCATGAGGCCCACGCACACGGCAGCGTGTTTGGCCCGAATACTGAGCTAATCTTCTCCCTGATCTGTGGGGCCTTGCTTGGTCTCGGATTTGCCGTTGGTAAGCTGTTCGGCAGCCTGCCAGCATGGATTCCGGTTGCCTTCTTTGTCGGCGCGTATTTTTTTGGTGGTTTCTATACCGTTCGGGAAGCGATAGAGAACCTCCGGCTAAAGAAGTTCGAAATCGACACACTGATGCTGGTAGCCGCCGCAGGGGCGGCGGCGTTAGGCGCTTGGGCGGAAGGCGCGCTACTTCTCTTTTTGTTCAGTCTCGGCCACGGGCTCGAACACTACGCCATGGGGCGCGCCAAGCGGGCGATCGAAGCGTTGGCGGCGCTCGCACCGGCTACAGCAAGTGTGCGGCGTGAAGGCGAGGTACGAGAGGTCCCCGTCGAGGAATTGCAGGTGGGGGATGTGGTGGTGGTTCGGCCGAACGAACGCCTCCCCGCCGATGGTTTTCTGGTAAAGGGGGCTTCCGCAGTCAATCAAGCGCCGGTTACTGGCGAAAGCATCCCGGTCGACAAGCAGCCCGTGGATGACGCCGCCGCAGCCAGGAGGAAGCCCGATGCCGTAGGGGCCGTGTCCCGCGTGTTCGCCGGAACCATCAATGGCGCCGGCGCCATTGAAGTGGAAGTGACGCGCCTTTCCACGGACAGCGCCCTGGCGAAAGTCGTCAAGATGGTCAACGAGGCCGAAGCGCAAAAGTCACCGAGCCAGCGGTTCACTGAGAAGTTCGAACGGATCTTTGTTCCTGCAGTGCTTGTGCTGGCGGTATTGCTGCTGTTTGCAGGGCTAGTGATCAATGAGCCGTTCAGTGCGACCTTCTACCGCGCCATGGCGGTGCTGGTTGCCGCCAGCCCATGCGCGCTCGCCATCGCGACACCGAGCGCGGTGCTGTCGGGGGTAGCGCGCGCCGCTAGAGGGGGTGTACTGATCAAGGGCGGGGCGCCGCTCGAAAACCTGGGTTCACTGAAAGCCATTGCATTCGATAAGACGGGGACGCTGACGGAGGGGCGCCCCCGTATTACCGATGTGATGGTCGCCGAAGGAGTAGCTGAAGCGGAATTGTTGAGCGTAGCGGTCGCCGTGGAGTCGCTCAGCGACCACCCGTTGGCTGCGGCCATTGCCCGCGATGGCCGCAAGCGCCTGGAAGGCAGTTCCATCCCGGAAGCGTCTCATCTCCAAAGCTTGACCGGACGCGGGGTCACGGCGACGTTGTGCGGTAAGACCGTCTGGATTGGCAAGCCTGACATGTTCGGCGCCGACGGGATTGCACCGCTTAGCGAATCGATGGCGAGCGCAGTGCAGACGCTGCGCAGCACTGGCCGCACGACAATGATCGTCAGGCAGGGAGATCGGGACCTCGGCGCCATTGGGCTGATGGACACGCCGCGCGCCTCGGCGCGCGCTGCCCTCGAGGCACTGCGCAGGCTGGGTATCACACGCATGATCATGATCTCCGGCGATCACCAGCGCGCAGCCGAAGCCGTCGCCAAGGACGTAGGTATCGATGAAGCCTGGGGCGATCTGATGCCTGAGGACAAGGTCAAAGCCATCCAGACGTTGCGCGCGGAAGCCAAAGTGGCCATGGTCGGCGACGGCGTCAACGACGCGCCGGCAATGGCCAACGCCACGGTGGGCATCGCAATGGGTGCGGCAGGTTCAGATGTGGCACTGGAAACGGCGGATGTTGCGCTGATGGCCGACGACCTCCAACACCTACCTTTTGTGGTCGGTTTAAGCCGACATACGCGGGCCATCATCCTTCAGAACGTGTATATCAGCCTCGGCGTCGTGGCGTTCCTTCTGCCAGCCACGATCCTCGGCCTCGGTATCGGGCCCGCCGTGGCCATGCATGAGGGGTCGACGCTGATCGTCGTGTTCAATGCGCTTCGACTGCTAGCCTATCGCGACAAATCCCCATGACGGGCCCCGGCCGCAATGATGGCGATGCCAGATGCGGCGGCAGCTATGGCCGCCGACTCATTTGGCGGCATTGCCGCAACTTCCACAGAACTTTGCGTCGCGTGGGAGTAAGGTGCCGCATCGACTGCACGGCGCCGGAGCCAGTGAACTGCCGCATTGCTGGCAGAAGCGCGCGCCCTGGGCGCTCACCGTGCCGCAGTTGGGGCAGTGGACGCCGGCGGGGCTTTGTGGTGGCAAAGGATTCCCATAGCCGTAGCTGCCGCCACCATCATGATGACCTCCTCGACGACCGTGCTCACTTCCGCCGCCGTGATGACCGCCGCTGTGACGGCCCATGAGCCTTTCCAAGAAACCCATCATTCCTCCTAAGTGGATGGATCGTCGCTGCGGCCCCGTGGTGTCGGGTGCTGCGACGACTTGCGCTGCTACGCGTCAGCCAATGCCTGTAGTAAATAGTCTGTAGTGACTACAGGGTCAATGGTCGGTGGATGCGAAGAACGGAATAAGTTGAATACGAGGCTCTTTCTTTCGAAAACGTCATGATCCCGATAGTTGCTGGCCATGTCGTGAGAGCGCATGGAAGGCGGGCTGTCTATCGGCTTGGCGCAAGGGTTTCCGTGAGGATGGCATCCCGCTGAGGAGCCTCGGGGAGGCCAGGAGCTTTGCCTTCCGGGCATCCGGGTGCGTGAAAGATTGCTGCAGGCGGGGTGCCACCCCGTGTCGCTGCGGCCACCTGCCCCGGCTCAGCGGTGGGGGTGCCGGGGCCGATCGGCGCCGTATAGCTTGCCACCAGATACACCGGCCGCCGCTTGACTTCATTGAACAGACGCCCAACATATTCCCCGAGCACGCCTAGGAAAACCAGTTGCAGGCCGCCCAGCAGAAGCAGGGCGGTCATCATGGATGGGTAGCCGTGTACGGGGTCGCCGTAGAGCAGCGTCTTGCCAACGATGAAGGCGGCCATGCCAAAGGCGGGAACGGCAACAAGCAGGCCGATCGAGGTTGCAAACTTGAGCGGCACGGTGGAAAAGGCAGTGATGCCATCCACGGCAAAACGCAACAGCTTGCGGTAGTTGAACTTGGTCGTCCCGGATGCCCGCGCGTCACGCCGATACAAGACGGCCGTCTGCCGGAATCCTATCCAGGCATACAGCCCCTTCATGAAGCGGTGCTGCTCCCGGAGTTGTCCGAGTGCGGCAACGGCACGACGGCTCATGACGCGGAAGTCGCCGGTGTCGGCCGGAATCTCCGTATCGCTGAGCTTGCCCATCAGGCGGTAAAACCAGTGCGCGGTGAACTTCTTGAGGAACGATTCGCCATCCCGGGAAGTGCGCGTGGCGTACACCACGTCGAACCCCTCGCGCCATTTCTCGATCAACGACGGAATCAGTTCGGGCGGATCCTGCAGATCGGCGTCGATGATCACAACGGCGTCGCCGCTTGCCACGTCGAGGCCCGCCGTTAGCGCGGCTTCCTTGCCGAAGTTGCGACTCAGCTCGACAATGCCGACGCGCGCTTCGGCCGCCTTGAGATTGTGTGCAACCGCCAGTGATCGATCGCGGCTGCCATCGTCCACGTAGATAATCTCGTAGTCCGATGCCAATCCATCCATCACGCGGAGAAGCCGAAAGTGAAACTGTGGCAGGACAGCTTCTTCATTGAAGAGCGGTACGACGACCGAGATCTTCTCTGGCAGCAGGCTGGCGGCATTCATCGCATCGCTCCATTCATGAACGTCCAATTTGCATGGAGTACGTAGTTGACCAACATGACGAAAATTGTCGAGAGGATTTGAGCAACCAGGTAGTGAAGCCCCAATGCTAGTCCAGCCCACATCAGAAGTGAGTTAAGAAAGAACGCCAGCGCGGAAACGAGAATGAACCGTCCGAAAGTGGCGCGTTGTGGTCGGACTGGTGTGAACACCCATCGGCTGCTGATGCAGTAGTGCGTCAGAAGGCCTGCAACACTGCCGGCGGCAGACGCCGGTAGCGCTGCAACCCCGAAACCGACCAGCGTGATCAGTGTTGCGTAGTGTGTAGCGGTTGCCGTCGCCCCCGCGCCCAGAAACCGTACAAATCGTGATGGGATGTTCATGGTTTTTGCACCAGAACGTTGACGCCATGTCGTCCGATCACAGTTGTGTTGCCGCCGAGCAGCGGTCTCAGTCGATGAAACGTCTCGTGCCGCATGACCGCGAGCTTGTGACCAGGGGTCAGCCATCGCTGCGCAAAAGCTTCTTCATTAGCAATCCACTTGTCGGGCTCGACCGAGAAGCCGAGATCCAGCTCGGATCTGGCCCCGACAATGATCGGTTCTCGTTCGGCGTAAAACGCCAGACCTCGGTCAATCTGGCCCACGTTGAACAGTTGTGTGTTGTCGCGGGACGCCGCCTTGGCTTCCAAGCCAAGTGGTTTGATGGAGAGGGACCCAAACGCCCGAGACGCCATCAAGCCAGCCTGAAGGCTGGCCAGCGTCGCCAGCGAAGCGACGGCAACCGCGCAGAGCCTGTGGCCGCGCAGGGCGATCCCAAAGGCCAGGAAGCCACCGATGACCAGAATGCCCATCGTGATGGCGCCCCAGGTATGCAATGAGGCCGGATTGCTGATATTGAGCTTCAGTACCGCATTCGACATTGTCGGATGCCATAGCAGCACGGCGATGGCAACGCCGAGCACAGGCATGGCAAGAAAGCTTGCCGCCAGTGTGGGGCGGGCTGCAGTCATGGATCTGTACGCGAGCAAGACGGCCACCGGTGGTAAGGCGGGCAGGATATAGAGCGGCAGCTTCGAGCGCGAAATCGAAAAGAAGGCAATGACAACGACTACCCACAGCGACAGAAACAGTCGTGCGTCGAAGCCAGGCGTTGCCTGTGCGCTGCGAGAGCGGAGTGCGATAGCACGGGGAATCAAGCCCATGAACGGCAGGACGCCTGCCGCACCAACGGCCAGGAAGAACCAGAATGGCTTGTCCCGCTCGTGAACCGAGGACGAGAATCTCGCGAAGTGTTCGTGGATGAAGAAGTAATTCAGAAATTCGGGGTTGCGCTGGGACACCACGACAAACCAAGGCATGGTGATGGCCACCGCAAGCAGGCTCCAGCGCCAGAATCTCGCGCTAAAAAATGCGGAAAATTGTCGAGTGACCGCCCCGTATAGCAGCAGCGTGATTCCTGGCAGTACCAGGGCAATCAGGCCTTTGGCAAGAAATGCCAGACCGACCAACAACCAGATCAGGGGGTATAAGCGAGGTTCCCGATTCTGGTAGGCCACGGCGAAAACGAGAGCGGCACTGCCGAGCAGTGCGCCGACACCAATGTCTGTTGTTGTCAGATTCGAGCCGAGAATCCAGAGGGGAGCGCCGATGAGCACCAGCGCTGAGGCGAGGCCTATGCGCGTGTCATAGAGCGATCGCGCCGCCCACCATGCGGCGAGTGCGCCCAGCAGTCCCACAAGCGCACTCCAGATCCTTGCTGTCCACTCGGACGGCCCGAAGAGCGTATAGGCGCTGGCGGTCGCCCAATACTGCAGGGGCGGCTTGTCGAAGAACTTGATGCCGTTCAACCGCGGCGTGACCCAATCGCCGGAGACGAACATCTCGCGCGGAACCTCGGCGTAACGACCCTCGTCGGGTTCATAGAGGGGACGCACGGATAGCGTGGACATCCAGAGGACCACCGTGAGTGCGATGGTCAAAGCCATGAAAATCTGTCGCTTCAAGAGACTGCCCGTCCAGGTGTGCGGTGGCCACTGCTACCGCGCTTGGTCAAATGCTCTCAGGGCGCAACGACATAGATGCCGGATGTGGTTCGTCGCCGTCGTGATGTTGGATCATGGAGCAGTTCACGCGGCGCCGCTTGACGCCCCACGAGCCGAGGATGCGATTCACGCGGGAGTCCGAAGGATGGCGACTTGGCCAGCAGAGAGCGAACAGCGGGATTCTAGGGCGCTCACCTGTCGGGGGGATTACGAGATGATGACGGCGCAGTCCGCCGTCGAGTGCTTTGCGGCAGAAGAAGTTGCCTGACGAAGCGTCAGCGTTAGCTCATGGTAACCCAAGTGCTTCGGAGAACGGGCGTCGGGTTCGATGCGTTGGTGCGTAACCATTCGGCAATGTCGCCGCAATGTTCTGCATAGTAAACTTGACGCCCCGCAGTTGTCAGCGGGCCTCATCACCCTTAGTACGCCGGGGTGCAGCCCTCGATGGGATCGGCGGGCGATGCTTATGACAACGCCATGTGTGAAAGCTTCTTTGCAACGCTCGAATGCGAGCTGCTGATGCGTTCGCACTTTGCCACGCATGATGACGCGCGGCGCGCCTTGTTCACTTGGATCGAAGGCTGGTACAACCCACATCGCTTGCACAGCGCGTTGCGCTATCGAAGCCCGCAGGAGTTTGAAAGGATGACCGCCCATGACAAGGATCTGACGCAACACTCAGCCTTCACCGCCCCATCACAAGGAGACAACCCATCGAACTAAGATTCCAATGCAGATCTGTCCGAAAAAACGGGGTAACCCCAATCGTCGGTTTGCCTGGCACTGCGCCCGTCTTGCCAGTCTGCAGGCCGAGCAAGCTTCTCTTCTACATTTTTGATCGCGCTACACCGAGAACTTCGCAGACCAGCTTCACAGGTCGTCCCCCGCCAATGAGGTTGAGCGCGCAAATTATTTTCGCGAGGTCATCACCTCCACTGCCTCACGGAGAATCTCGTTCTCCATGGTCTTCTTGCCCCAGCATGCGCTGTAGCTCACGGACTTGCTTGAGCGCGTCGCTCAGGCTCGATGGCGGCACGACTTCTTCACCAGCCCTAACCGCCGATAGACTGCCGTCCTGGTACAGCTTGCGCCAATGAAGGAGGTGATTCGGATTTCCGCCTTGCTGGCACGCCACCATCAACACCGTCTTGCCCGGCTCACAGCTCTCGCGCTCAATCGAAACACAGTCGTATGCCCCCGCCTGTAAGTTCATTGTAAGGGGGAACTGTGTCCGGCAATTCAGGGGGCCGCTCCAGGCTCGCTCCATCCGGATAGCCCCCCCGAAAGCAAGTAAATCGATTAATTATGCGTAAATGAACTGCGCATAAAATAAGATCGCGTCTTGGCACGACTTCCTAAAGCGAGAGGATACAGGCGATGGCCCAGAATGGTGCAATAGTCTTGGAGGCGCCCAGCGGCGATCCAGATGCCGCTGAGTTGCAAGCGGTGGAGATGGAAGCGACCTTGCAGAGCCTGATGCAGCTTGGATTAGTGACGTCGTGGCTGCGGCTCGCCGACAGCTCGTACCGAGTGGAGGTCGATGGAGAAATCATGGAGCAGCTCTCAGTACTCGGATGGGCGCGCAACTGCTGCCCTCGGCGGGCACCCGAATCTCTGGAGTAGCCGCAACTCCCTCTGAGCGTAAGGCGGCGTAGCTCCAGCAGTCTACGTGCACGTGCGTAATGCATTCGGGAAGCGGCTTCTTGACTGGCCGAGCTCATTTTCGCGGCCCGGTCGGTCGAGCCCGGCGCACACTTTAGATCGTGGATGATTTCGCATGGCAACATGCTTCCGGCGAAGATCACGTTATTTGGATGGGCGAGCGCTGGAGCCGTGAATGGATTCTAGTGCTATGCGGCTCACTAAAGCCCAATTGAAGGTGGCCGGGTGTGACGAGCACGCGCTTGATTGGTTGGACTGACGTCCATGGCCATCATTTGATCATCGGCCGCTGTTTGTAAGGTCTTAAGAGGCCTTCCCTCAGGTCCAGCGATCGCGGCGCAACCGCAAAACCGACTGTCAGGCTCCCTCCTCCTTAGTCGCTCGACACAACGCCCTATCCCCAACTTCCCGGTCGATGGCTCCGCACGTCATCTTCCCGTAATCCTTTCGACAGGTCAGGACCCTAAAATCTGTCATCCGGATGCAAAAATATCGCGTTCGAGACATTGCAACGGCCACCTCGCGGCCCAAGCCCTTTCCGTGAATACGGTCTGCAGACTCGGGATCGAAAAGAAGCGCGTGTCCGTTGCAAAGCCCCAGCACCACGATCCTGCGAGTAGCTTTCGGAAGTGGCACAGGCGACGCGTACGTCTGATCGGCAGAAATTTAACCGTAACTACATGGGCCTGCTCTCAAAACGACGGATTTTGCCTGTCTTGACGATGACACTGGCAATGGTCCTTTGGATGTCGACACTAGCCATTCGCCCGCTGTATGAACCCGATGAGGGGCGTTACGCAGAGGTTCCGCGGGAAATGTTCGTCTCGGGCGACTGGGTCACGCCGCGGTTAAATGGCGTCAAGTTCTTCGACAAGCCACCCCTTCAGTATTGGGCGACCGCCGGCGCCTATACGCTTTTCGGGCCGTCCGAATGGACAGCAAGGATCTGGAGTGCTCTTGTGGGACTGCTGGGCGTACTTGTCGCATGGTGGGCTGCGCAAAAGCTCTATGACAAGCACGTTGGCCTGGCTTCAGCGTCGGTACTTATCGGCGCACCCTTATGGATTCTCGGCTCGAATCTGACAACGACGGACATCGGCGTCGGCTCACTGCTCGGCAGTGCGGCTCTCGTTTTCGCTGTGGCTTACCAGCGTCGGGACTATCGCTTATACCCGATTATCTGGCTGTTGGTCGGTCTGGCATTTCTTGCCAAAGGCCTGATCGCTCTCGTATTGCCAGCAATAACGCTGGCGCTGTACGTGGCGATCACGCGACAGCGATCCGCGTTCTTCAGCGGGAAATTCTGGCGCTGGAGTCCGCTTGCGGTGGCAATCACAGCGCCTTGGTTCATTGTGGTGTCCTTGCGCAACCCCGAATTTCTGAACTACTTCTTTATCCACGAACACTTCGCAAGGTTTTCTTCCGCGATACACGAGCGAGACAAGCCAGTCTGGTTTTTCCTTGCCGTTGCCGCGGCGGGTGTGCTGCCGTTCATTGGCTTGATCCCTCGTGCTTTCTCTTTCTGGTCTCGCAGCGCTCGGGCGACGCAGCACTTCGATTCGAGATTGTTTTTGTCACTCTGGGTTGTTGTTGTCCTTACCTTCTTCTCGATCTCCCGCTCCAAGCTGCCGCTGTATATCCTGCCAGCCTTTCCACCGATGGCGGTGCTGCTTGCGCACCGTGCTATGTCCGGAGTCCGCCCCACGTTGGCTGCAAGCTTTCTTGCCATGCCAGTGCTCGCGGTGACGATCGGCTTCCTGCTGTGGCATCCGACCTTGTCAAATGCGCTACTGAAGCGCGACGTCAGCGATCCGGCAACGTTGCAGACCTGGGGCTCCATCACCGTAGGCATTCTCGCGATCGGTGGCTTTCTGGCCTTTGGGATCGCCCTGCGCGGCCGCAGGCTCTGCGCGGTTGCCGTCGCTTCGCTGGCGACGCTGGCCGGCCTTCAGGCTGGCTTGATGGCGTCTCGGGCGTTTGGATCCCTCTCCATCAAACCACTTGGCTTGGAAGCCAAGGCGGCGTCCCGCGTTGACACAGAACTGTTCGACGTGGGACAAATTGACCGAGGCCTAGCATTCTACACCGAGCGATTACCTACCATTGTCGGCGCCAGATCCGAGCTAGATCTTGGCTTCTCGGTCGAGCCTGGAAAGTGGATTGCTAATGAAGAGGCCTTTGCGCAGCGATGGAAGACCCCTGGTCACAAGCTCGCGGTCATGCGGCACGAGACGTTCGTCGTGATCATCGCCCCATGCTGGCATGCCGGTCATCTTCAAGCCGTGTTTGATCACTACAAAGGCGTGCTTGGGATCGACCCTGCTCTGATCCAGACGCGGCGGCGAGGGATAAAGTCCACGCGCTAACTGATTGTCTGGTAAGCCTGGTGCACGATGGCAAGCCACACACATAGAAGCATACTGACCCGCTCCTTTGAAAATACGCTGCGCATCGTTCAGATTTGGCGGCTGCAGTTCGTCGGATTGCCGCTCCATGGCGCGGGAACGCACCATCGCCAAAACGTTTTCTGTGATCCGCCAATCAGGTTCATCCGCGGCCACGCTATAAGTGCCCGAGAACGCGATTCCGAGTCCAATTACTGCCACAAGGAGCAGCGAGACAAGGATCGAAAGTCCGAAGGTTTTCATTGCGCGTTCACCTCTGTTTCGGCAGCGTCAGAATAGTTACGGCGTAAATTCTAGTTCGATACGTGGCTGGGAGGTGCACAGCAAGGAAAATCCCGGCCTGCCCGCGCTCGGCCTTCGGGCCAATTGCGCTGGGGGACTGGGCGCTTACTGCATCAACGAAGTCCGGTTGCAGTTCCGGCAGCGGATCGTCGTTGGCCCATTCTCCAAGCACGACGCGTGCCTGACAGGACATTGCCGCCACGTCATTATCCCGTAATGGATTCCAGCGATGACGAGTCGATATGGATTCAGATACGCCCACGAGATCACTAGTATTTTGTCCGTTTGTGCAGGGAGCGCAGAAGCTGGCGCCGGGCTAGCTGCAAATGCCACATGAACGGAGAAGTGGACCAAAAGAGCGGACTGCGACCTGCCGCTCTCCCGCCAGCCTCGAGCATGAAAGTTCTACATGTTTTGGTGTGAGTTACATTGGACGCGACGCGAGAATCCCCGTACATTGCCGCGGCGCGCCGACAAAAGGTGCTCGGTGCCTTGCGGCGTCAGTTATTGCATACTGTTGCACGCTTGCGAGCATCGCTCGCAGGCCTTCGCACAGTCCAGACAATGTTGCGCTGCGTGCTTGGCGCATTCAGCACCGCATTCTTCGCAAATTCGAGCGCATAGCTGGCAAATCTCCTTTGAGTGTTCGCTTGCGCGAGACATAGCAGCAGCAGCAAACGCACAAATTTGTGCACAGTCTATATCGAGCTCTATACACTTCCGCATTTCATCGACGTTCCGTTCTCGCAGGCAGGAAGCTGCACAATGATTGCAGGCGACTGCGCACGCGTGACAGGCATCAATACACGCTCTGAGGTCCTCATGTGGCATGACAAATCTCCTTCGGAATAGTTTGATCGGCGTATTGGAAATACGCCATTCCAACAACAGCAATTCGCGCGCCAGACTTGCTCGTATGGGGACCCGCCAACATCGCCCTCGTGGTGGGATCGGCTGCTGCCGAGTGCGACGAGCATGCGGAACCTGTTGTCGCAGTGGGGCACCGCATAGCAAATGGCCTCAAATTGAAATGCACAATCAGTCGGCCCGATTACCCGCTGCGCGCATGCTGCGCTCCCATATATCGATGGTGATCTAAAGCACGCGCTTACCGAGCGTGCCCGCGCCTTGATCGTCGCTGACCGACGGGCCATCGTGACACCGTGGGAACACCTGCGGCTGCCACACGAGGTCGACGGCTCCGCCGGCGCCTTCCGCGCTCCGCTGTCGACCTACATCCTGGGCATGGACAACGATTACGAGGACATCCAGGCCTGGCTGGCCCTGCACAAATCCCCGGCCACGCAGCGCGCCTATCGCAAGGAAGCCGAACGGCTGATCCTGTGGGCCATCGTCGCGCGAGGGAAGGCCCTTTCATCCTTGACGACCAAGGATGCAACGACTATCGGACATTTTTGCACAGACCCACGCCGCGCGAGTGCTGGGTTGGACCCCCGCGGCCACACACGTCGCCGGACTGGCGCCCGTTTGTCGACAACCTCTCGGCGCGCTCGGTCGCCCATGCGCTGACCGTGCTCAGCGCGCTGTTCCGCTGGTTGGTGGAACAGCGCTATGTACTGGCCAACCCCTTGGCGGGCATCAAGGTGCGCAGTAACCAGCGTGCCATGGCCGTGGAAATCACCCACGCCTTCACCGATGGAGATGGCTGCTGGTGCGCACCATCGCCAACGGCCTCGAGTGGTCGTACGGCTGGCAAGCCGCGGCCGCACAGCGGCTTCGCTTCCTGCTGGATTTCGGATACGCGACGGGACTGCGGATCAGCGAATTGGCCAATGCCGCGTTGCGTCATCTCGACGTCGACGCCGCGGGCGATCACTGGCTGCACCTGGTCGGCAAAGGTGGCAAGCCCGCTAGGGTTACATTGACGCCCTTGGCGCGGACGGCGCTGGAACGCCACCTGCTGGAGCGCGGGCTCCCTGTCAGCCTCGCTCGCTGGAACCCACCTAAGCCCATAGTCGGTAGCCTGGATGGTGGCGAAACCGGTATCACGCCCCTGCGCCTGTGGGAAGTCATGCACCGATTCTTCAGGCTCGCAGCGAACACGATTGAAGGCGATCATCCAGCGTTGGCAGAGAAGCTCCGACGGGCGATACGACAGTGGATGCGCCACAGCCACGCGACGCACGCACTGGCGAAGGGTGTCGAACGTAAGCGCCCGGTGAACCCGTCTTGAAGGGAAGCAGGAGAGCAAGGAGCATCGTGTCCATCTAAATTCTTGGTGGACACGTGAACACTATCGAAGAGAGCGCACCAGCGCGACGCCGACGTCGGCACAGCGCCGAGTTCAAGGCTAAAGCCGTCCAGGACTGCCTGCATCGGGGTGTTTCGATTGCGGCGGTAGCGCTGCACCATCGCGTGAACGCGAATCTGCTGCGACGCTGGGTCGCTGAACACCAAGCGTTGGATAGCGCGGGCGAAGCCCGTGCATTGATGACAGTACCCCAAGCCGAGTTCATCCCGTTGCAGATCGGCGATCCCACGCCGACGCCTGCGATACCGGATATACAGATCGAAGTGCGACGCGGTGCTGCGACGATCAGTATTCGTTGGCCAGGATCGGCCGCAGCAGAGTGTGGCGAATGGCTTCAGGGGTGGTTGCGTTGATCCGCATCGAGGCAATCTGGCTAGCTACCGAGCCGCTGGACATGCGAGCGGGAACAGATACGGTCTTGGCTCGGGTGGTGAAGGTATTCGGAGCCGCCCGACCGCATCATGCTTATCTCTTCACGAACAAGCGCGCGACGCGTATCAAGGTGCTGGTGTACCCTGCCTTGGCAACGCCTGGGCCGCGATGAGGCGATCACCGTGCTTTAGTCGTGGCTTGGTACAAGGGCCGAGCGTCCATTGGGGGCTGTGCCAATAGTTGGAGTGACGGGGAACTGGCAAGATTCGGAACATGAATCCCGCAATAAGGGCCGCTTCGTCTGGACCGACGGTATGACGGCCATCGCGACGCCGCTGTGCCGAGAGCAACTGGATGCGCTGGTGCTGGGACATCTGCCCAGGCAAGCTTGCTGGAGGAAGCCCTCGATGCAGACCTTGAGGCAATCGAAGCCGAGCTCGAAGCACTGACTCCTTCATCCAGGTCGGAGCCCAAGGACAAGCCGAAGCGCCAAGCACTTCCACCCCAATTGCCTCGCACTGAGATCCGTCACGAGCCGGAGTCCGAGACTTGCACATGCGGCTGCGCGCTCAAGCGCATTGGCGAAGACGTCAGCGAGAAGCTGGACTACACCCCTGGCGTGTTCACGGTCGAACGTCATATCCGGGGCAAGTGGGTATGCGGTCAATGTGAGACTCTCACCCAGGCACCCGTTCCTCCGCACGTCATCGACAAGGGCATCCCCACCGCCGGCCTGCTGGCGCATACGCTGGTGTCCAAGTTCGGCGACCATCTCCCTCTGTACCGGCAAGAACGCATCTACGCAAGCGCCGGCCTGGCGATCCCGCAATCGACGCTGGGCGCGTGGGTCGGCATCTGCGGCGTGCGTCTGCAACCGCTGGTGGATGCACTGCAGGCGGAGGTATTGACCCAGAGCGTACTGCATGCCGACGAGACACCAGTGCAGATGCTCTCGCCAGGCGACGGCAAGACGCATCGCGCCTACCTGTGGGCCTACGCACCGAGCCAACTCTCGTCATTACGTGCGGTGATCTATCAGTTTGCCCCCAGCCGCAGCGGCGAACATGCCCGCGCATTCCGGCGGGGCTGGCTGGGCAAGCTGGTATGTGACGACTTCTCGGGCTACAAGGCCAGCTTCGGCGGCGGCATCGTCGAGATTGGGTGCATGGCTCACGCGCGTCGTAAGTACTTTGAGTTGCACGACAAGCACAAGAGCGAATTGGCTGGCCAGGCGCTGCGCTTCATTGCTGGGCTCTACGAGATCGAGCGAGAGGTGCGGGACGCCGAGCCAGAACTACGCCTGGAAGCGCGACAGCAGCGGGCCAGACCAATCCTGGATGCGCTGCATCTCTGGCTTAGTGAACAAAGGCGGAGGGTGCCCGACGGCGCGGCCATCGCGCGTGCCATCGACTACAGCCTCAAACGCTGGGCGGCGCTCGTGCGCTACGTTGAGGATCCAGCCGTGCCCATCGATAACAATCATATCGAAGGGCAAATACGGCCTATCGCTCTTGGATGATCGAACTGGCTGTTCGCGGGCTCACTGCGCGCTGGCCAGCGCGCAGCCGCAGTCATGAGTCTGATCCAGTCGGCGAAGCTCAATGGGCATGATCCGTACGCCTACCTGAAAGACGTGCTTACGCGACTGCCGACTCAGAAGACCGCCGACATCGCGGAGCTCCTGCCACATCGCTGGACTGCTTCCGTCCTTCCTGCGTAGCCCCGTCGAGACGGGTTCACCGGGCGCTTACTGTCGAACTGAGCGCTGTGCGCGACAACCTGCGCCACGCCTCAATTTCGACCACGTCCATCTACTTGCATACCGATGACGTCAAGCGGGCCCGGCAATTCGGCCAGGCATTCGCTACCTGAATCTCTTATTAAGGAGGGTGCCGTGAGTACGGAACGCGAGAAGATGGCAGCGCTGGCCGTGACAGCGGTTTCAAGTCTGAGATGCAACACCAGTTCGTAATTTGTTGATCTCTTCGGCCATGGCTTCGGCGGGAGTGGCGAAGTCGAGAACCGCCCGAGGGCGATAATTCAGCGCCTTCGGGACTCCGTTCAAGTACCCCTGCGAGAAGACCGATAGATCGTCGCCTTTCGGTAGATACTCCCGAACCAGTCCGTTCATGTTCTCGTTGCTTGGCCTCTGCCACGGACTGTGCGGGTCGGCAAAGAACACTTCGGTACTGACTCGCCTGGTCAGCTCTGCGTGATGCGCCATCTCTTTGCCCTGGTCGTAGGTCAGGCTCTTGCGAAGCGCCAGCGGCACCCGACGGAACTTCTTGGTCAACGCCTCCAGCGCTGCCTCCGCCCCGCAACCGTCCATCTTCGCCAACACCACGAAGCGCGTCTTGCGTTCCACCAGCGTCGCCACTGCGCTGCGATTGCCCGCGCCCTTGATCAGGTCGCCTTCCCAATGCCCAGGCACCAGCCGCTCGAACACCTCCTCGGGCCGCTCGTGGATCGAGCGCATATCCTGCAGCTTGCCTCGGCGATCGTTCCCCGCGCCCCGTGAACGACGCTCCTTGTGGGCCTTACGCAGGCTGCCGATTAGCTCGCGGCGCAGCTCACCGCGCGGCGTGGCGTAGATCACGCAGTAGATCGTCTCGTGGGACACATGGAACTCCGGCTGGTGGGCATACATGCGCCGGAGTCTGCCTGCAATCTGTTGCGGTGAATAGCCCACGCGCAGCCATGCTCTCACCAGCTTCAGCAGCGCCGTGCCTGCTGCCAGCTTGCGCGGCCCACGTCGACGCCTTCTCAGCGCCATACCCTGCGCGCTCGCAGCATCGTAGGAACGATGACCTCCGGCCCGGGCAACCTCGCGTGAAATAGTCGACGGACTTCGCCCCGCCACTCTCGCGACCTGACGCAGGCTGCACCCCTCGTTTAGCAGGCGATGACTACAGTTACGCTCTTCGATACCCAGTTGACTGTAGCTTTGTCCCATCCCAACACCCTAACATCAGGGTGTTGCACTTCATTCTAGAGACCGCCCCCTATAGGTGCTGCGCTACCCGGCACCGCCGCAACGATGGAAGGCATGGACATGACGCCGTCGGCGGGTGCAAAGAAGGCGCCTCAGCCTGTGCCCGCGGAAGTGCGGAAGATTGACGCGGCAACTGGAAAAATCACACTCAAGCATGGTCCCATCGCCAACCTGGGCATGTCTGCCATGACCATGGCTTTCCCGGTCAAGGACCCGGCCATGCTAAAGGGGCTGAAGGAAGGAGACCAGGTCTCGGCGACGTTCGATTCTGTCGACGGCAAGGCCACCGTTGTGGACCTGCGGAAATAGACTCGCTGTTGGCGGTCAAACGGTTTAGCTATAAAGGCTGCCGGAATGGCCGGCACGTCAGACGAAACAACCTGACAGGCCGGCCTCCACTTATCAGCTTAGGAGAAAGCCGTTCCGTATGGGAAGTTCCATCGGCTCAAAGACCTGTAAATGAGGTCATGCTGTACGCCAGGTCGACGGTACTGTCTGCACGCTTGTCGCATTCGGTGGTAGGCGGTGCGCGTAGCGTGCAATCGGAAAATCGAAAGTACCGCGCAAGTTGATACCTTCCAGACGAGTCGGAGCGATCTGGCGCAGGTCTTCGGCACGCATGGATTCTCCTCCGATGGCCTCTATCGCCTCTAGAGCCTCCTGCATGTGCAGCGTGTTCCAAGCCATCACGGCATTGGTCAACAGCGTCAACGAAGACGAGACCGCTGCCAGCGACGCATCGTGCCGAGCTAGTTCCAAGGGGATTTTTCCATAGTGGATGGCCCGCTGGACGGTGTGCACCGCCTCGCCGCGATTCAAGGCATGCTGCATCTCCTGGCGGAACGCGGTGTTGGTGAAATAGTCGACGAGGAAAATCGTACGGAATAGCCGTCCCAGGTGCACACCCGCCTCATACACGTGTTGCCCCCTTGCCGCCGCGCCAAAACGTGTAAGCGCCTGCACCGCCGTGCATTGGCCGGTCTGGACCGATGCCGCAATCCTGACCAGTTCATCCCAGGCAAGTTCGATCAATACCAGACGGACATCGGCGTCCGCTACTGCGGCCAGTTCTGGCGGCACTGCATGGCCTTTGGGTACATGCAGCCGGCGATCACGCAGATGAGAGAGTCGCGGGCAGAGATCGAAGCCGAGCAGCCGTGACAGACTCATGGCGAAGTCGGTGTAGCCGTGGGTATCAACGGCGAGCTGCGTTACGTCTTCCCCGCCATTCTGGCGAATCACGCCCTCGATGGCGGCGCCGGCTTGTCTCTCATTCAGGAGGATTGGCTGGTCGTAGAAAATGCCCCACCGGTCGCGGACATGGGTGTACATCCCAATCGAAGCGGTACGCCGACGTGGGTCAGCCCGCGCTTGCCAGACCGAGCGCGTCGTCTCCAGCGACATCATGTCGGAAGACGCCAACTCGGCGCGCCCCCAATGCCGGGCGATGGGATGCTGATGCATGAAAGCAAGCACTGAATCAGCGGCTTTACGCAGTTTCCGCTCGTCCGCGATACGATCGCATCATCTGACGAATCGCGCTTGGTGAAAGTTCCGGCACCATGCGAGCGAGGTCCGTCGCAGACATCGAGGTCCCGTGCGCGAGCACAGCGGCGTAGACCATGAGCAGCTCACTGCGAGAATACGGTTCTCGCCCCAGCAGAAGCCAACTGAAATGAGTGTGGCTGTCGATTTCCAGAAGAATTTCAGGCAGTTGTCCGTCTGGGTGCCGGTCAAATAGCGCACGCCGCAGGGCCTCAACCGAAGCTTCGGGCCGCTTCGCCTTTAATGGATCAACATGGATGGCGCTATCGATCCTTAGCTCGCCCCGCACGGCGGCATCGCGCAGCCGGGCGAGCCCCGCGTCGAGGTGCTCGACCACAGGTTCCAAAAATGCTCTTGCGTCCTGCGGCAGTTTGAGATGGCCATAGAAGTGGTTGCGCCGCGCCTGCCAATCCTGGCCGGAAATCAGCATGGTTGCTTGGCTGCGGAAGGCGAAGCTGTGATCCAGGAATACCGAGCCATTGCGTAGCGCCACCCGCAGGGCAAACAGCGTTCCCCATTCGAAGGCGGCCAGCGCTCGCTTACGGTCCTGCCCCTCCAGTACTGGCTGCCAGGCTCGCCCGAAGCGCACGGCAACCCGATTTGGTAGCCAATTAGCCTTCCGCGCATAGAGATTGTGCAAGATCTCCATTGCCTCTATCACTGGATGGGCGGACTGCGTGGCGAATGGCAGCTGGACCAGCCTGCCCAGCATGGCTCTCGCAAGCCGATGCCGCAACAGCAGTTGCTCTCGAATCATGCTGGCACGGCTTCGCAGGCGATGCTGGCTCGTTGCGGCGTCGGCCAAAGCATCCAATTGTTGGCAGAGCGTTTCTCGTGTGAGCGTGTCATCAGCGATGAGCCCTTTGACGGCTGCCGCAAATTCTCGCAGCTTGATTTCTGGATCCGGCCGGCCAGCGTCAATGAGCCGTCCTGCGTCGTTGACGGATTTGCGGATCCAGTGGCGCAGCATGGACGACATCTGGTCCGTGGCAGCACACAAGGCATAGCGCAAGAAGCAAGCAGACTCCAAGCGGCGGGATTGCTGCACCATGCGTTTGCTGACCGAGGCCGGTCGATTGGCGCAACGTCTCGCGTAGTGCCGTACCACCGCCTCATTGCAGACGGCCGGCCAGCGATGTTGGACGCCCAACTTGTACAGCCGCTCGATCTTGTCAAACAGCTCCCCCATTTGATGCGTGGAGCTGCGCAATGGAACCGCCCACAGCCATTGCTGCAGACTTGCTTGATTGCCTTCCGGACGAGGTAGCAATGCCCCCCAAGCGTCAAGCGATGCCTCGCCATATGCGAGCACCAACGCGTCAGTCAATGCCGCCTCGGAAACCTCCACGGCCTGGCTAATGAGGCGTTTCAGCGCACGGTCATGCGGGATCAGAACACGATGCTCGTACAGCCACCGCTTGAGCTCGTGCAGCATGTCACTGCGACTAGGTTGTCCCGCTAAGCGCTCTTTGAGCCAACGCGTCACGTAGCGTCGCTGATGCTCAGCCATCGGGCTGAAACCGAGCGCCTGATAGGCGAGCATCTGATGGTCCACCAGCGTGTCGGTGCGCCGGTCATAGAGGGCGCTCAGCGTGCCCATATCCGGTGGCGTGATGCCGAGTTGGGCGCCAACATATGCCCAGAGAAATTTCGGAACCTGCTTGGAGGCGTCAAGGGTGCGGCCCGTCATACGCACAAAGCCGATGTGGACGGCGCAGGCCAGCCGGTACAGCTGGCTGCGCCGTGCGTCGATCAGGGCGCGCTCCTTGGGAGAGAAAGTGAAGAAAGTGGCTAGCTCGAACTCGCTGAGCTCGCGCGGCATCTGTCGCATGCCGAGATACGCCAGTTGCCAGTGATCCATCGCGCTTTTCTCCCAAGCGGTAGACGGACCGCCGAGATTAACGGCAAGGACACGGAGACGCAATGAGCTGCCTGATACGTGCCTCGTGCGCCACGTATGACATTCAAAATCTTGAGTCAGTAACCCATTGATTTACATGACTATCGTGTTGGCCATTGCCCGGAAACCCGCATGAATACTCTGGGTCGCTATCCCGGCAAACTGCAGCAATATCAAGGGCACCCCTGATGGCCGAGTTTGCTCGCTATCGTGCGTTCCACGGCCTGCTGCCGATGCCGGCGCCCGGTGAGCTGAGCCCGGCCATCCTGAGCGTTGCCGGCGACGCGCAGCGGCACCTCACGCCGACAGCGGTCTATCTGATCGCGAAGGAAGTGTTCCGGCGGGCGGCCGCCGTGTTAGAGACGAGCGATCCGGTCGGCGCGGCGACGCTGGCGCGTGCCTCGACGCACTGGCTGCGCCATTCCGCGGCTTCGCACCAGGCCGACGCCGGCACCGATATCCGCTTTATCCAGAAGAACCTGCGGCATGCGTCGATTGAGACGACTGGCATCTACCTGCACGCCGAAGACGACCGACGCCATGCGCACACCGTGGGCGAGCAACAGGGTCAACCATTCACCGCGCCCGCTTCGCCACAGTAGGCGCTTATCGTCCCTGTCATTTGTGAGGCGCTCTGCCCCACCGGCTTGCGCTGGCGGCGCGCCGACGCCGGCATGCGCACCTACCAAAGCGCCGCGCTTGCGCAACTACCTACAGGCGTAGGCACCGTCGTTGCCCCAACGCCGCCTCATCGATCGCGCGCGCCAAAGCTCGTGTCGGAACCCATTGGCCCCCTTGCGCAATGAATCGCGCGGACGCGTCAACGACGGGTTGCTTGCTCTCATCCACGGATGCGGCGAAGACGGGGGCAACGACCGACTCCGCGAGCGCAAATTGCTGCTTTTCGAATGCCCCTGGATCGAGGCAACCTTCGGCATCGAACGTGAGAATGGAAAACGTCGTTCGAACGACGCGCACTGGCTCTCTGGCCACCAGTTCGACGACCACATCGGCCATGCGTGCGCGTTGCCCGGCAAAAGTGGACAAGCAGTGGTTGGCCGGCTCCCGCAACATCCGCTGGAATTTGGTGGTTGGCAGCTGCCAGAGAGTATCGTCACGGGCAATGAGAAACTTTCGGCAAGAAAACCCCATAGCTGCCCCCATGGACTTTGAGATTCCACAATGTCTCGTCCCGCTCGGACGGTTCTCCCCGCACATCGTACACCGAGAGCATGACCGGGACTTGCGCTGTGACGAAGGTCGCTTCCCGGCCAGAAGCCCCCCTGGCTCCCTCGCATGAAAGCCGCCATTCCGTGCCGTTTTCGCCCCCGATGTCGCGCGTCGCCTGCCAACGAAATCATGCAAGTTTTGGGTTGTAGGGCGGCGCCTCGCGCCAGACGTCGTTGCAAATCAGCCAAATACACTGGCATCATGGGTGTTCGGCTACTGTCTCTTATGCGGTTGCGACCATGCTCCACGACCAGATCGTTGACATCCTCCTGAGTAGGGCGTCCACTCCCGAACAACTGAGTGCGCCGAGCTGTCCAGGCGTGTATGCATTCTTTCTCAATTGCCAAGATGCGATCGCCCCTTTTGAGGTGCCGACCAACGGGCTTATCTACATTGGCAAGTCGGCGAATCTGGCACAGCGCGAGTTCGACGCAACCTGAGTTCGAACAACACGGGCTTCTCGACGGTGCGGCGCTCGATTGGCGCGATCCTCCATTGCAAGGAATAGTAGTGGCTACGCCGTGGAATTTGCTCGGATTTGCCCGCCGCGACGCCGCGTAGCCACGATCAAGCAGACCGCACCGACCGTGATCGCCACGTCGGCCAGGTTGAATGCAGGCCAATGTGTCCCTCGCCAGTGGAAATCGAGGAAATCCACCACAGCTCCCCGCAAGAGGCGATCTGCAGCGTTACCCAACGCACCACCCAAGATCAAGCAATAGCCAGCCGCCTCCCATCTCGGCGCGCCCCTGCGAAGCTGGTCAATTAGCCACAGCGAAATGCACATCGCAAGCGCGGCAAAACCGACACGCGCCCAGACGCCAGCGCCCGCCAGCAGGCTAAACGCCGCACCGTTGTTCCTGACATGCACAAGATTGAAAAATGGGGTAATGCCGACTTGCTCGCCATACCCAAAGAGCTGTGAGATGACGGTCTTTGCAAGTTGATCGCCTAGTAGCACCGCGGCTGCCAAGGCGTACCAGGCACCGCTTGCACGCGTCGCCATTGTCCTGATTGCGCCCGGCAGCATCCTCACCAGGAAGCCAGCGAGCATCAGGCTAACGGTGGCGATCCCCCAGCCGGCCAGCACATCGGCGGGGAAGTGCATGCCTGCAGCAATGCGCGACCAGCCGACCAGCACGACATAGACAATCAAAGCCAGTCTCCGGCGAATGCCCAGCAGCGGCCACAACGCCCCGGCAACCAGTGCGGCGTACGTGGAGTGGCCGCTCGGTAGGCTGTAGCGCTCCTCCACCGTGCCGAGCACATGATCCAACTGGCCAAACACTGCCGCCGGGCGCGGGAAATCGAGCCCGAGCTTCAAGCATGAGGCGATTGCAAATGCGATCCCGAAGCCGACTACAAATTGAAGAAGCTGACAGCGAATCGCCATGGTGCGCCTAGCCTCTGCCGTTGAACTTGACCATGCCCACAGCCCAAGCACGACCACGGGCGCTGTCCAGTAGTTGCCCAGGACATTGCTGAAGAGCCAGGCAAGCGGCATCAGGAACGCCGGCGTGGCCGCGTTGATAAGCTGAAAGAGTGCACCGTTCAAGCCGCCCCAGTCGTAAAAAATGGCCTTCCAGCTCATCGACGCAACAGCCTCAATCCATTGCCGACCACCAGCAGGCTGGCGCCCATGTCGGCGAACACGGCCATCCACATCGTGGCCTGGCCAGTGAAGGTGAGCACCAGGAACACCGCCTTGATGCCGAGCGCCAGAGCGATGTTCTGCTTCAGGACGCTGGCGGTGGCACGGGACAGCCGCACGAACGTCGGCAGCTTGCGCAGATCGTCGTCCATCAACGCCACGTCGGCAGTTTCGATCGCCGTGTCGGTTCCTGCCGCGCCCATCGCAAAGCCAATGTCCGCTCGCGCCAACGCCGGCGCATCGTTAATGCCGTCGCCCACCATGCCAGTCTTCCCGTCCGTTGACAGTTGTTCGACTTCCCGCAGCTTGTCTTCGGGCAGCAGATTGCCCCGACTGCGGTCAATGCCGACCTGGCCAGCAATTGCCGTGGCGGTATGCGGATTGTCGCCCGTCAGCATCATCGTTTTGACACCCAAGGTGTGCAAATCGGCAATGGCTTGACGGCTATTCTCCTTCACTGTGTCGGCCACTGCGAACAACGCCTGCACCCCCTCTGGTCCGACCAGCATTACAACGGTCTTGCCTTCGGCCTCAAGCGCAGCGAGCCGCGATTCGAGTTCTGGCGAACAGACGCCCAGTTCCTCGACCAGCCGGTGGTTGCCCAGATGGTAGGAGTGGTCATCGACGCTGCCACGCACCCCACGGCCAGGCAATGCCGCGAAATCGGCGACGTCGCAAGGTATCAATCCTTCACCTTCGGCGGCGCGCGCCACCGCCAGGGACACTGGGTGATCCGAGCGGGCAGCCAGGCTCGCAGCCAGCAGCCTGGATGTGGCCGGATTGGCGTCGCCCCACACCACGAAATCGGTCAGGGCGGGCTTGCCGTGCGTGATGGTGCCAGTCTTGTCCAAGGCCAACCACTTCAGCTTGCGCCCCTCTTCCAGATAGACGCCGCCTTTGATGAGGATGCCATGCCGCGCGGCCGCGGCCAGGCCGCTGACAATGCTCACCGGCGTGGAAATCACCAGAGCGCAGGGGCAGGCGATCACCAGCAGGACCAGGGCCTTGTAGATCCAGTCCAGCCACGGTCCACCGAACACCAACGGGGGTAGAACCGCCACCGCCAAGGCCACGGCGAATACGACGGGTGTGTAGAGGCGGGCAAACTGGTCGACGAAGCGCTGCGTCGGTGCGCGGCTTCCCTGGGCCGCTTCGACGGCGTGAATGATGCGCGCCAATGTTGACGCGTTGGCTGCCGCCGTGACGCGGAATTCGAATGAGCCGGACTCGTTGATCGTGCCAGCGAACACAGGATCGCCCTCGATCTTTTCGACCGGCAGGCTCTCGCCGGTAATCGGTGCCTGGTTGACGGTGGAGCGCCCCTCAATGACCTGACCGTCGAGGGCGATGCGTTCACCAGGTTTGACTCGAATCCGGCTACCAACTGCGACGGCCTTGGCATCCACCTCGGCCCAACTGCCGTCAGCTTGCTGAATCAGTGCGGTATCCGGTGCGAGATCCATCAGGCCGCGAATGGCGTTGCGGGCGCGATCCAGCGACTTGGCCTCGATGACTTCGGCCAGCGCAAAAAGCACCATCACCATCGCCGCCTCGGGCCAATGACCAATCAGCATGGCGCCAGTGACCGCAATGGACATCAGCGCATTCATGTTCAGGTTGCGATTCCTGAGCGCGATCCAGCCCCTCTTATAGGTGGTGAGGCCACCAGTGAAGATGGCCGCCAGCGCCAGCGCGACCACGCCCCAATGGTTGCCACCATGGAGCCAGTACACGACCTCCGCCAGCGTCGCGGCCACCCCTGACACCGCAAGCGGCCACCAGTTCGTGCGCGCGGGCCCCGGTGCCTCGGCCGCTGCGGGGGCACCGGCGCTGCGCACTTCGGCGTCGAAGCCGAGTGATTTCAGGGCTGTAAGCACGTGGGATAGCGTGTCAGCCGCATGCCAGACGTGCAGCGTCCGCTGCACCAGATTGAACTCGAGGCTGGCGACGCCAGGTATGCCGGCAAGCTTGCTGCGAATCAGCGCCTCCTCGGTCGGGCAATCCATCTGGTGGATGGCCAGTACCGTATTTTGCAGGGGCGTTGCTTCGTCCATGCGAACCGCCCGCATCCCGATGGCCGATAGCGCCTCCTCGATAGGGCCCGGTGACGCCATCTGGTGGCTAACGGCTAGCGTTCGCTGCATCAAATTGAACTCAAGTCCTCCCACGCCGGGCAGTTTCGCGAGCTTGTCGCGAATCAGCGCCTCTTCGGTCGGACAGTCCATGTTTTCGATTCGGTAGCGCGCCTGCTTCAGCCCCGCGCCAACCGTGCTCGGTTCTGGGTTGCGCGTCGCAACGGAAGCGCAGCCACATCCCTTCGAGCCACATTCGCTCATGGCAACCCCTTGTGTGTATTCATCTCGCGTTGCCGATTTAACACCCTCTAGTTACTATAGAGTCAAGACATCTCCCATCCGACGCCATGAATATCCAGATCGGCGAGCTTGCCAAGCGCACCGCATGCCCGGTGGTGACCATTCGCTTCTACGAACAAGAAGGGCTGTTGCCGCCGCCGGGCCGCAGCCGGGGGAATTTTCGCCTGTATGGCGAGGAGCACGTGGAGCGCTTGCAGTTCATTCGTCACTGCCGGTCTCTGGATATGCCGTTGAGCGACGTACGGACCTTATTGAGTTACCGGAAGCGGCCCGACCAGGATTGCGGTGAAGTCAATATGCTCTTGGATGAGCACATCCGTCAGGTCGAATCTCGGATCGGAGCTTTGCTCGAACTGAAGCACCATTTGGTGGAACTGCGCGAAGCCTGTTCTGGTGCCAGGCCCGCCCAATCGTGCGGGATTCTGCAGGGACTGTCGGACTGCGTGTGTGATACGCGGGGGACCACCGCCCATCCAAGCGACTAGGTGGGCATCCCTGGCGCCGTACTTCGTCTCCTGCATTTGGATAGTGGCATCGTGCCGGCAAATAGAATTACAATCATTCGCATTTGTACGCGAAATCGCTGTTCTGCCGGTAAGGCCTCCCATGCAAGCCCTGCGTCTCCTTTCGATTGTTCTGCTCTCTCTGTTCGTGACGGTCTCGACCGCACAGGCAGATCCTCTCGCCACGCAAGACAAGGCCAAGCAAATCTGGCAAGTACTGGACTACCTTGCTGTCGACTATGGCCGGTCCGTCAAGGATGGCCACGTCGCCAACGAAGCCGAGTATGCCGAGATGCAGGAGTTCGCGCAGGCCGCTGAACGGCAGCTAACCGAGTTGCCGCCGACGCCAGCCGCGCCAGAGTTGGCCAAGGAAGCGGCGGCGTTGCGCGCATCCATTGCAGAAAAGGCCCCGCCCGAATCAGTCGGCGAGCAAGCTCGCAAACTGGCCGGCGGACTCCTCGCAGCCTATCCGGTCCCGATGGCCCCCGGCAAGCTGCCCGATCTGCAACAAGGGGCAAAGCTGTATCAAAGCCAATGTGCTTCGTGCCACGGCGTTTCCGGGCACGCGGACGGCCCACTAGCTGCAAAGCTGAGCCCGCCACCGATCGCCCTGGCTGATCACGAGCGCGCCCAGGAGCGCAGCGTCTTTGCCCTACAGCAAATCATCACGCGCGGGGTAGAAGGGACGTCGATGCCGGCATTTGCTCAACTCTCGGACGAGGAACGCTGGGCGCTCGCCTATTTTGCCTCGACCCTTTCGTATTCGGATGCCGACCGCCAGGCCGGCGCCAAGCTGTGGACCTCTCAACCGGCTCTCCACGCAGCCGTGCCCACGCTGGCCTTGTTAAGCCAGACCTCCGAGGCTGCGCTCGCCAAGACCGTCGGGGCGGATGCCGCTCGCCAACTGACCGCGTACCTCAGGAGCACGCCGGGCTCGGTCACCGCGTCAAGCACCGACAGCCTGATGATCGCCAGAGACAAGCTGAAGGAAAGCTTGGCCACCCTGGACAAGGGCGACAGGCAGTTGGCTTCGCGGCTGGCGTTGTCTGCCTATCTCGACGGCTTCGAGCCCGTCGAGCCGGCGCTGGCTGCCAAGAACCAGGCGCTGTTCCAGGATATCGAGAAGACGATGGGGCTCTATCGCAATGCTGTGACAGCGGGCCAGGTGGAACGCGCCCATGAAATTGCGCAGAAGTTGCAATCGCAGCTTGACGACGCACAGGAGGCGCTGGGCGGCACCAATGACGCCATATCGACCTTCCTCGGCGCCCTGACAATCCTGCTACGAGAAGGGCTTGAAGCCCTGTTGGTGGTCGTCGCGATGATGGCGTTCCTGAAGAAAGCGGATCGCACCGATGTCCTGCCCTACGTGCATGCAGGCTGGGTTACTGCGCTGGCGGCCGGTGGGCTGACCTGGGCGGTAGCCACCTATGTCGTCGACCTGAGTGGCGCCAGTCGCGAGATGACGGAAGGTTTTTCCGCAGTGTTTGCCGCAATCGTGTTGCTTGGCGTGGGCATGTGGATGCACCAGAAGAGTCTTGCGGGTCGCTGGCAGGCCTATGTGAAGGCGAAGCTGTCCTCGGCATTGAACAAGAAATCAGCGCTGATGCTGTTCCTGCTGTCGTTCGTGACCGTCTATCGAGAAGTGTTTGAAACAGTCCTCTTTTACGCTGCCCTGTGGACAGAGGGCAACGGTGTATTTTTGCTCGCAGGACTTGCGTCGGGTATCGCCATCCTGGCCGCGATCGCCATCGTGCTCCTGCGCTCCACGGCGCGCCTGCCGATTGGTCAGTTCTTTGCCTTCAGCTCAGCATTGGTCGGCGTGTTGGCGGTCGTTCTGATTGGTAAAGGCATAGCTGCGCTTCAGAAAGTCGGCTTCCTACAAGTTACGCCGATCTCCATGCCTCGTATCGACGTCCTGGGCATTTATCCGTCCGTCCAGACCGTCGTAGCGCAAGTCCTGATTCTGCTCATTATCGCCGCAAGCGTCGTCTACAATTTGCGGTCGCACCGGCCATCTACCCAGGTGTAACGCCGCCAATGCGGCTCCGCGCTGGGGAGAACCGTCTCCTCGGCTCGGCTTGCCTGCCGTGGGCCGTGGAGCGCCTCACCGGCGTAACATCTCGCCAATTCTGGCGCCTCCCCGATAGCAAGCGAGCGCGAGGTGCCCCTAAACTGGGTGAATTCATTCGAGCGCCCGATTTAACCGTGCGGCTCCCGTGCGTCTTGCATGGGCTCAAGCATCGTCCCGGCGTCAACCTTGCCTCATAGAAATCGCCGTGACCGCATCCCATCGCACCACGTTATGCCAGATCCCGCCTGCGATCTGGATGTTGGGCTTTGTCAGCCTGCTGATGGATCTTTCGTCGGAGATCATACATAGCCTGCTCCCCATCTTTATGGTGACGGCGCTTGGCGCCAGCGCCTTCGACGTTGGACTCATTGAAGGCTTCGCCGAGGCGACCGCCCTGATGGTAAAGGTCTTCTCGGGGGCGTTCAGCGACTACCTCGGCAAGCGCAAATGGCTCGCGGTACTGGGCTATGCGCTTGGCGCGGTGTCCAAGCCATTCTTCGCACTGGCGCCCGGCGTGGGAACCGTACTGGCGGCGCGTCTCACGGACCGAATCGGCAAGGGCATTCGCGGCGCCCCTCGCGATGCGCTGGTCGCGGACATCGCACCGCCGCACCTCCGGGGCGCCGCCTTCGGCCTAAGACAATCGCTGGACACCGTGGGAGCCTTTCTCGGGCCGCTGAGTGCTATCGGCCTGATGTATCTGTGGGCGAATAATTTCAGGGCCGTCTTCTGGGTGGCAGTCATCCCAGGCATCCTCTCAGTCTTGCTGCTGATGCTCGGGGTGCGAGAGCCCCACACCCATGTCGACGCCAAGCGAACCAACCCCATCAAGTGGGCAAACCTTGTTCGTCTTGGACGATCGTACTGGCAAGTGGTCGCGATTGGGGCGCTGTTCATGCTGGCTCGGTTCAGCGAGGCGTTTCTGGTGCTGCGCGCCCAACAGGTCGGTTTGCCTCTGTACTTGGCGCCCCTCGTGCTGGTCGCGATGAACGTGGTGTATTCCCTGTCGGCCTATCCCTTTGGCAAGCTGTCCGATAGTGTGCGTGAGCACGAGATTCGATGGATGCGCGAGCACGGTAATTGATGGTCGGCTGCGGCACCGTCCATCACCAATGTTGCGTGCCGTCGGGCAACGCTGATGGACGTGGCGATCTATCGCGGTGGACCGGATGCGGAGCAGCGGCACTGATGTAACAAGGGGCCCGGCGGGCCCCTTGTTACTGGATCAGAAGTCGTTATCTGCGAGATCGCCAAGGCCATCAGGATGCTCCTGCCGATCTTCGGCCAGCCACTGGGCCAAGGCCAATTGATAGTGAGCATGCAGACGGTCGCGCAGATCGTCGAGCAATTCGATCACAGCCCAGGCCTGCGCGGGCGTCCAGTTGGCATCAATGAGCAGGGGCAGCCCCTGGGCGATGCCGGATGGCTGGTGGAAGGTCATGGTGATGTCGTCGTTGTGTTGATGGACGTGGCGGCGATGGCCAACGGCGCCACTCACCGCCTGGCGCGGCGGTTCAGGGTTGCGCTGTAGGTTTCCAGATAGAGCTTCTCGTCGATCTGCGGTAGCTCCCGCTGCGCGGCCTGGGCCAGAAGCTCGCCCGCCAGGTTCATCAGGATGCGGTAATTGCCGGCGGCGTGCTCACACAGGGTCTGGCGCAATGGCATGGTCATCAGGGTGGCGTTGCCGGCGGCGGCCAGCAAGTGGTCCAGGCAGGCCTGCAGCTCGTCGATGCTCGCACTCTCCAGCGCCAGACGGCAGCGGATGCGGCTGCCCAGCGGGATCAGGTCCTCGCGGCTGAACTTCTCCGGCAGGCGAGCGTCGCCGGCAAGCACCACGCACAGCAGCAATTGCGAGTCGAAGCGTGCCTGTGCGAGCAGGCGCAGTTCCGAGAGGGCTGGCACCGCCATCTCCTGGGCTTCATCGATGAGCAGCACGCAGCGGCGGCGGCTGGCCTCCATGTGGGTGAGCCAGCGCTCGCGCAGCGCCTTGAAGCCGCCCCAGCGATTGTGGGGCTTGAGCGGTACGGTAAAGATGTCGCTGAGCTCGCGATAGAAGTCCGCCAGATTGCTCTGTGGGTGAGCGATCGAGCCGACCATCAGATCGGGGACGCGCATGAGGCGCTGATGGAGCAGGCGCAGCGTGACGCTCTTGCCGCAACCGGGGTCGCCATGCACCATGGCGAAGCCGCCTTCGCGGGCCATACCGTTCTCAATGCGCCAGCAGAAGTGATCGAGCTTGGGTGGCACGAACACGGCCTCGACGGGGATGTCCTGGGCGAAGGGGTTGAACTTCAGACCGTACAAGGCCAGCAGGTTGGGTTGATTCATAGCTTGGTGGGTGCGGGTGGGAGATAGGCCGGCGGCAGGCCGGTGGCGGCGTGTTCGGCGAGCAACTGACGCAGCAGCGGCGCAGTGCCAGCCTGCGCGGGTTCCTCGTTAGCAGGCGAGGCACCCTTGGCCGTGAGATGCGCGCGCCGTGCGTCGGCATTGGCAGACTTGTCCAGCGGGAACACGGCGGCCAGGATCGCGCCGATGCGCGCATCGATCAGGTCGACTTGGGAGAGATCCCAGCGCGCGTAGCTCAGGCAGACTTGCTCGAGGTGGCGGTAAGCGCCGGGGATCTCGAAGCGCACGCCGTCCAACGTGAAGGTGCCGTCGGTTCTGCGCTGGCGGCGATGCTGGCGGATACGGAAGGCCCGGCGCAAGGCCAGCGCCTCGGGACTGGGGCGCGAGACGTCGGCACAGGACAGGTAGCGCTGCAGAGGCGTCGCCTCGAGTTCGGCGTGTTCCTTGTGGTGGTATTCCTGCTCGACCCAGGCCTGCGTGGCGAGGTTCAATTGCTCCAGGGTGAGGTGCGACTCACCTTCGAGCATGGCCATCAGCCGGGACTCGAGCTGTCCCCAGAAGCGTTCCTGCTTGGCATTCTGGTATGGGCTGTAGGGCAAGGTAGTCTGGTGCAGGATGCCCAGACTGGCCAGCCCCTCGACGAACTCGTCGGCCATCATGGCTGCGCCGTTATCGGTCATGATGGCCCGCGGCAGCCCTCGCTTCATGATCGCCTGCGAGACGCCGTGCACCAGCGAGGCAGTGGTCTCGTCGAGGAACCACTGCAGGTGGCAGACCAGCCGCGAATGGTCGTCCATAATGCAGAGCAGCAGCGGCTTGTGCCACTGCCCATCGGGGGTGAGCACCTTGCGCGAACCATGGTGGAAGTCCAGGTGCCAGAGCGCGGCCACGTGGTCGACCTCGTAGCTACGCACCTCGCGTGCCTCGCGGCGAGCCGCAGCAGCGATGGCCCCATCCGTGCTCGAGCGCGGGGTTGGCTTGCGCACCAGACCCTGCGCCTTCAGATACCGGCACACCGTGGTGTAGGACGGCAGCGTGTCCGGGCCATCCTTGGTCGCGACGCGCAGGTTGTCGTAATGCAACTGCATGGTCCAGCCGGGGTGCTGACGGTACTGCTCGACCAGCGCTTCGATGATGGCTGGGCTCAGACTGACGAAGTGGCCGCAATCGTCGCGCAGTCGGTTCTTGAGTTGATCGACCGGATCCTGGACGTGACGGGCCCGGTAATACCAGCGTTCGATGGAAGACGCGCCGAACTGAACGTCGGCGCCGGTGATGGGGTGCCGCCAGACCTTGGCGGCCAGTGCCTGGAACGCTTGCTGCAATTCTCCTTTGGCAGGCGGCGAAGCCAGCAAAGGGCCAATGACCGAGAAGCGCAAGCGCGCCCATCGGTTGCGATGATCAATCGATAGTGACATGACTCTCCGTTGGGGGGATAACGGGAGCAGGCTACGGGCAGTGCGGGTGACCCGCCATCGACATGTTCTGCGGGAGATTCCCCTATCTGGCGCATCCCTCAGCCAGCGTGGTCAGGCCGGGCCCAGCAGCAGAAGCAACACCGCGGCCAGACGCTCGTCTTCGCTGTCGTGCTCGACCGATTGCAGCAGGCAGTCGGGATAGATGAACGGCTCGGGCGTTGGCGGGATGAGGCCACGCAGCCACCGACCGACGGGGGTCTTGGGGAAGGTCTCGGTCCACCACTGACGCCAGCGCTTGAGCGTGGCCCAACTGATCGCCGGCAGGCCGTCCAGGCAGGCGCCAGTGGCACGGCTCGATCGCAGTACCAGGACAATGGCCAGCCAGACACGCCGGCCGAGAAAGCGCACCGAATCGGGCGTCATGCGTTTGCGGCATCCGGCACAGCACAGGCTCAGGCGCGTATTGCAGTCCGGGTGTGCTGCCGGTGGGCATCCGCGCGGCTTACGCGGATAGTTGGCACTGTGCAGCACAGAGCCGCAATGGCAGCAGCCCCTGTCTCGCGCCACCTTCATCAAGTCTTCGTCGATCCGGCGCAACAGGGCAAAAAACGCTGGCGTTTGTAGCAAGGCATGGCACACTGCTGAGGTCTCCTTCATTGCTCGACACAATAAAGGCGACATCTTCCCTCAGGCGCGTGCATGCACGCTCCCTGAGGGAACCCCTCCAGCGTCCATCACCGTTCTTGCTCAAATCCCCACGCTTTCGGCATCACGAAAGCTGCTTATGCACACGATAGTCTGCCTCATACCACGCTGTTGGCATGGGGTCTGGTGGCCCTTATTCTCGCCGACCTCGTGCTGGCGATAGGCGCGTACTGGGCGGTAATGCTGGCCGGCGTGGCGCTATGGGGGCTGCATATGGGCATGACCCAGGGACTGCTTGCCACCATGGTAGCCGACACCGCGCCCGAAGATCTGCGAGGCACGGCGTTCGGCTTCTTTAATCTGGCGAGCGGGCTGGCGCTTCTCATTGCCAGCGCGTTGGCCGGCTTGCTTTGGGACCGGCTCGGAGCAGCCTTCACGTTCTATGCAGGTGCGGCTTTTTGCGCGGTCACCATTGCGCTGATCTTTGTCGCTCAGCGTGACACGCCGCAAGTGGCAGGCCAAGGGTCGGGCAGCGATCATGGCCGCTGATGACCACGATCCACATGATCGCCTCTCCGCGCTTCACGCCCGGCAGGTTGCCGCGATTTCTTTCGTCCCGCACGTGCCCACCGGGCTGCGTCCGGTGGCCCCTCCGCGATTTCGTCTACCAGTCGACGCAGCCTGCAGCGGGCAGCCTTCGCGCTATCCGCACCTCGCACGGCTCAGACTTTTTCGGGCGGCCCCGAACCTCTTCGGCCTGACAGCCACGCAAAGCCAAGGAAGGCCAACGGCGCAAGCACCAGGCTGTAGCTCAGCCAGGCACCGTAGATCCCGTTGGGACCGTACGGTTCTGTCATGTCATGCCAGTATCGATTATCGACAAACGGCAATGCGCCGGCCTCGGAGAATTC
The DNA here is from genome assembly GCF_000196015.1 of Cupriavidus metallidurans CH34. Lineage (NCBI taxonomy): Bacteria > Pseudomonadati > Pseudomonadota > Betaproteobacteria > Burkholderiales > Burkholderiaceae > Cupriavidus > Cupriavidus metallidurans. The sequence continues at coordinate 122,433 of NC_007971.2, forward strand.
GTGCAGCGCATAGATGGGGTCGCCTCAGAAAACGGAAAATAAAGCACGCTAAGCCGGTTGCAGCGGTCGTAGCGGCCTGAACTTGCCCGCGCCGATCTTGGCGCTGCTGCGCCAGAGGTAATCGCCGGTGAGGTTGATGTGCTCCCAACCGAGCGGCGACAGGTACTGCAACAGCGCGTCATCAACGGCATGGCCGTTGCCACGCAGCGCGTGCGCAGCCCGTTCCAGATAGACCGTGTTCCACAACACGACGGCAGCCGTTACCAGATTGAGGCCGCTAGCCCGGTAGCGCTGCTGCTCGAAACTGCGGTCGCGGATTTCACCCAGGCGGTTGAAAAACACTGCCCTGGCCAGCGCATTGCGCGCCTCGCCCTTGTTCAGGCCGGCATGCACGCGGCGGCGCAGTTCCACGCTTTGCAGCCAGTCCAGGATGAACAGCGTGCGCTCGATGCGGCCCAGCTCGCGGAGCGCCACGGCCAGGCCGTTCTGGCGTGGGTAGCTGCCGAGCTTTCGGAGCATCAGGGAGGCCGTCACCGTGCCCTGCTTGATCGAGGTGGCCAGCCGCAGGATTTCGTCCCAATGGGCGCGGACGTGCTTGATGTTGAGCGTGCCGCCGATCATGGGTTTCAGCGCGTCATAGGCGGCGTCGCCCTTCGGGATGTAGAGCTTGGTGTCGCCCAGGTCGCGGATGCGCGGCGCGAAGCGGAAGCCCAGGAGGTGCATCAGGGCGAAGACGTGATCGGTGAAGCCCGCCGTGTCGGTGTAATGCTCCTCGATCCGCAAGTCGGACTCGTGGTACAGCAGGCCGTCGAGCACGTAGGTCGAATCGCGCACGCCGACGTTCACGACCTTGGTGTGAAATGGCGCGTACTGGTCAGAAATGTGGGTGTAGAACGTCCGCCCTGGGCTGCTCCCGTATTTCGGGTTGATGTGGCCGGTGCTCTCGGCCTTGCTGCCGGTGCGGAAGTTCTGGCCGTCCGACGATGAGGTGGTGCCGTCGCCCCAGTGCTCGGCGAAGGGATGGCGGAACTGTGCGTTGACCAGATCGGCCAGCGCCGCCCCGTAGGTTTCGTCGCGGATGTGCCAGGCTTGCAGCCAAGCCAGCTTGGCGTAGGTCGTGCCGGGGCAAGACTCCGCCATCTTGGTCAGGCCCAGGTTGATCGCGTCGGCGAGGATCGTGGTCAGCAACAGGTTCTTGTCTTTGGCCGGGTCGCCCGATTTCAGATGCGCGAAATGCCGAGTGAAGCCCGTCCATTCGTCCACCTCCAGCAGCAGTTCGGTGATCTTGACGTGCGGCAGGATCATTGCCGTCTGGTCGATCAGCGCTTGGGCGGTGTCGGGTACCGCCGCGTCGAGCGGCGTGATCTTCAAGCCTGACTCGGTGATGATGGCGTCCGGCAGCTCGTTGGCCGTCGCCATACGGTTGACGGTGGCAAGCTGTGTTTCCAGCAGCGTCAGCCGGTCGTTCAGGTACCGGTTGCAGTCGGTGGCCACGGCCAGCGGCAATTCGCTGGCCTGCTTGAGGCTGGCGAATTTCGCGGGCGGCACCAGGTAGTCCTCGAAGTCCTTGAACTGGCGCGACCCCTGCACCCAGATGTCGCCGGAACGCAACGCGTTCTTCATCTCCGACAGCGCGCACAGTTCGTAGTAGCGCCGGTCGATGCCGGTGTCGGTCATGACCAGCTTCTGCCAGCGCGGCTTGATGAACTCGGTCGGCGCGTCGGCGGGCACCTTGCGGGCGTTGTCGCTGTTCATGCCGCGCAGCACCTCGATGGCGTCGAGCACGTCCTTCGCGGCGGGAGCGGCCCGCAGCTTGAGCACGGCAAGGAATTCCGGCGCGTAGCGGCGCAGCGTGGCGTAGCTTTCGCCGATGCGGTGCAGGAAATCGAAGTCCTCGGGCTGCGCAAGCTTCTGCGCTTCGGTGACGCTCTCGGCGAAGGCATCCCAGGACATGACGGCCTCGATGGCGGCGAACGGATCGCGGCCCGCCTGCTTGGCCTCGATCAGCGCCTGGCCGATGCGGCCGAACAGCCGCACCTTGGCGTTGATCGCCTTGCCGGACGCCTGGAATTGCTGCTGATGCTTGTTCTTGGCGGCGTTGAACAGCTTGCCCAGGATGCGGTCGTGCAGGTCGATGATTTCGTCGGTGACGGTGGCCATGCCCTCGATGGCAAGCGCCACCAGGGTGGCATAGCGTCGCTGCGCCTCGAACTTGGCCAGGTCGGCGGGCGTCATCTGGCCACCCTCACGGGCGATCTTGAGCAGGCGGTTCTGGTGCACCGACCGCTCGATGCCAGAAGGCAGGTCGAGCGCCTGCCACGCTTTGAGGCGTTCGATGTGTTCCAGCATGTGCCGCGAATTCGGTTTGACGGGCGATTGGCGCAGCCAGGCCAGCCAGGTCGTTTTGCCGTTGTCCCGACGCTTGAGCAGATCGTCGAGGCGGCGGCGATGCGCGTCCGACAGCGGTTCGGCCAAGGCATCGTAGATGCGCCGGTTGGCGCGGGTGATTGCTTCGGCGCTCGCCCGCTCGACGGCGTTGAGGGCAGGCAGAATGACCGACTGCTGCCGCAGGTGCTCGATCAAGGTGCTGGCCAGCACGATGCCCTTGTCGGTCTGCAAGGCCATCTCGGTCAGCAACTGGACGGCCTGCCGGTAGTGGCCCATGGTAAAGGGCTGGAAGCCGAACACCGTTTGCAGTTCGACCAGGTGCTCGCGCCGGGTCTGCTCCCGCTGCCCGTATTCGTCCCAGCTTTCGACGCTGACCTTGAGCTGGTCGGCGACCAGTTTCAACAAGGGCGGAAACGGCGGCTCATCGACGCCCAGGATGACACCAGGAAAGCGCAGGTAACAGAGCTGCACGGCGAAGCCCAGCCGGTTGGCCGGGCCGCGCCGCTGCCGGATGATGGAGAGGTCGGTTTCGCTGAACGTGTAGTGACGGATCAACTCATCCTTGGTGTCCGGCAACGCCAGCAGGCTTTCGCGCTCGGCGGCGGACAGGATTGAACGACGTGGCATATTTACTGATCCGTTCTCAAGTATTGATACAGGGTTTCGCGACTGATTCCGAATTCACGAGCCAGCTTGGTCTTTTGCTCGCCAGCCTCGACACGTTGGCGCAGTTCGGCAATACGCTCAGACGACAGGGATTTCTTCCTGCCACGGTAGGCCCCGCGCTGCTTGGCGAGCGCGATGCCCTCGCGCTGCCGCTCGCGGATCAAGGCGCGTTCGAACTCGGCGAACGCGCCCATTACCGACAGCATCAGGTTCGCCATCGGCGAGTCCTCGCCGGTGAAGGTCAAATGCTCCTTAAGGAACTCGATGCGTACGCCGCGCTGGGTGAGGCCCTGCACCAGGCGGCGCAGGTCGTCGAGGTTGCGCGCCAGACGATCCATGCTGTGCACCACGACCGTGTCGCCTTCGCGCACGAAGGCGAGCAGCCGTTCCAGTTCGGGCCGCCGTGTGTCCTTGCCCGACGCCTTGTCGGTGAACACTTTATCCACCTGGATCTGTTCGAGCTGCCGTTCTGGGTTCTGGTCGAAGCTGCTGACGCGGACGTAACCGATGCGCTTGCGCTTCGAAGCGTTGATAACACTCCAACCCGCAGAAGTGCTCGACGTATTCCGCGCCTTCCGGGGTGAAGGCGGCATCGAGCGGGATTTCCTTGCAGCACACGCAGCAACTGGTGGTGGTCGAGTCACTTGCATTCATGGTGGCACCCCTCCATTGACTGACGAAGACGGCGAATGCCGCCGCCGGCATTGGCTTCGCGAACAGGAAGCCTTGTCCTGTGTCGCAGTCCGCTTGTCGCAATAGATCAAGACTCGCCGATGTTTCCACGCCTTCAGCCACCACATCCATGCCCAGCCCGTGCGCAAGCTGAATCACGGTGTGCACGATGGTTTGGTCGCGGCGGTCGTTGGCGAGCCCGGCGACAAACGATTGGTCGATCTTGAGCGTGCTGATTGGGCAGCACTTCAGATGTTGCAGACAGGAATACCCCGTCCCGAAGTCATCGGCGGCGAAGCGCACACCGATCTGCCGCAAGGCGTCCAGGGCGGGGAAGATCGCCGGATCACCAAACGCGACCGATTCGGTCAGCTCGATTTCGAGATACTCGGCGGGCAACTCGGCATCAGCCAGCACGCCCTTTACCCACCCGTCGAAGTCCGGTCCCACTTGGCTCGCCGAAACATTGACGGCCAGCCGGAACGGTCGCCATGCCAGCATTCGCCAGTCACGCATCTGGCGGCAGGCTTCGCCCAGCACCCAAGCGCCGATTTCAGGCATCAGGCCGGACGATTCGACCACGGGCAGGAACTGGCCCGGTGGCAATAGTCCAAGCGTCGGATGACGCCAGCGCAACAGGGCTTCCGCGCCGACAATCCCACCACTGCGCAGATCGACGACGGGCTGGTAGTGCAGTTCAAGCTGCCCGCGCTCGACCGCTTGGGCCAGTTCCGGCGTCGTCCATCCATCCGGCCGGAAAGCGCTCATTCTCTTTCCCTGAATGCCCGCAACGCCCGCGACAGGGACAGAAGGAACAGGCCGGTCAAACCGAGCGCCGCGATGACCCAATGCTCGCCGAGGAAAGCACCGGCGGTTGTGCCGGCCAGCACGACAGCGAGGATGGGCAGGTGGCAGGGGCAAGTCAGCACAGCCAGTCCGCCCCACAGGTAGCCGGTGATCGGTTTGTGCGTCTCGGACGGCAAGCGCTCGGGGTTGTTCATGGCAGACTCTCCGCGTGCTGTGCCGGCTCGGTCGGCAGGGTGGCCAACTGCACTTCCAGATCGGCCAACGCTTCGCGCCGACGCTCGACGAACTGACGCAGCAGGGCAAGCTGCGCGGCCGCTTCGTCGCCGTCCGCCGCATCCAGCGCCCGGCACAGCCGCGCCAGCGCGTCGAGGCCGATGCCCGCCTCGAAGGCCGCCCGCACGAAGCACAGCCGTTGCAAGGCGGCGTCATCGAACAAGCCGTAGCCGCCTGGTGTGCACGCCACCGGGCGCAGCAATCCGCGCAGCAGGTAGTCGCGCACGATATGCACGCTCACCCCGGCATCAAGAGCCAGCCGGGACACCGTGTAGGCGTTCATTGAACACCTCCTTTTTCTCACCCGGCGCAGCAGGAAAGCTGCTTCACATCCTTGTTGAAGGTCTGCGCCGCGAGCTTCAACCCCTCGACCATCGTCAGGTAGGGGAACAACTGGTCGGCCAGTTCCTGCACCGTCATGCGGTTGCGAATGGCCAGAGCCGCCGTCTGGATCAGTTCACCCGCTTCCGGCGCGACCGCTTGTACGCCGATCAGCCGATGGCTGCCTTCCTCGATAACCAACTTGATGAAGCCGCGTGTGTCGAAGTTGGCGAGCGCACGCGGCACGTTGTCCAAGGTCAAGGTGCGGCTGTCGGTCTCGATCCCGTCGTGGTGGGCTTCCGCCTCGCTGTAGCCCACGGTCGCCACTTGCGGATCGGTGAACACCACGGCCGGCATTGCGGTCAGGTCGAGCGCCGCATCGCCGCCGGTCATGTTGATCGCGGCACGGGTGCCGGCCGCTGCCGCCACATAGACGAACTGCGGCTGGTCGGTGCAGTCGCCGGCCGCGTAGATGTTCGGGTTGCTCGTGCGCATGCCTTGGTCGATGACGATGGCACCTTGCGCATTGACAGTGACCCCCGCTGCGTCCAGCGCGAGGCTGCGCGTGTTCGGTGTCCGACCGGTGGCAACCAGCAGTTTGTCGGCGCGCAATTCACCGTGCGTGGTGGTCAGCACGAATTCACCGTCCATATGGGCGACCTGGCTGGCTTGCGTGTGCTCCAGCACCTCGATGCCCTCGGCACGGAAAGCGGCTGTCACCGCCTCGCCGATGGCCGGGTCTTCACGGAAGAACAAGGTATTGCGCGCCAGGACCGTGACCTTGCTGCCCAGCCGGGCAAAGGCTTGCGCCAGCTCCAGCGCCACCACCGACGAGCCGATTACGGCAAGGCGTTCGGGAATGGTGTCGCTCGCCAGGGCCTCGGTGGAAGTCCAGTAGGGTGACTCTTTCAAGCCCGGAATCGGCGGGACCGCCGGGCTGGCACCCGCGGCGACCAGGCAGCGGTCGAACATCACGACGCGCTCGCCACCCTCGTTCAAACGGACGGTAAGGCTCTGGTCGTCCTTGAAGCGCGCCTCACCGTGCACAACGGTGATGGCCGGATTACCGCCCAGGATGCCTTCGTACTTGGCGTGCCGCAGTTCGTCGACGCGGGCCTGCTGCTGGGCCAGCAGCTTACTGCGGTCAATCGTAGGCACAGTTGCCGCAATACCGCCATCGAACGGGCTTTCCCGGCGCAGATGGGCGATGTGGGCGGCGCGGATCATGATCTTGGACGGCACACAGCCGACATTGACGCAGGTGCCGCCGATGGTGCCGCGCTCGATCAGCGTGACCTGCGCGCCTTGCTCGACGGCCTTCAGCGCCGCCGCCATCGCGGCTCCACCGCTGCCAATGACCGCTACCTGCACCGGGGGCTCGTTGCCACTGTGCTTTTCGGCGGCGGCCATCCATCCCCGCACCTTGTCGAGCAGTCCGACGCGGTTGTCCGCCAGTGGCGCATCGGCTAGCGTTGCCTTGTAGCCCAGTCCGGCCACGGCGGCAGTCAGCGCGTCCGGCGATGTGCCCGGCACGATGGCGAGTTGCGCTGTGCCCTTCGGATAGGACACCAGCGCCGACTGCACGCCTGGCACTTTTTCCAGCGCTTCCTTGACGTGCGCCGCGCACGAGTCGCAAGTCATGCCGGTGATTTTTAGATGGGTCATGCAACAGATCCTTTATCGTTTGTGGCGCCAGACAATGACGTCCGTTGTGCTGCGGTGCCGTTTTCAGTGACTCACTGCTTGACGCTGGACGGATAGCCCGCGTCTGCGGTTGCCTTGGTCAGCTTCTGCACGCTGGTCTTGGCATCGTCGAAGGTGACGACCGCTTGGCGTGTCTCGAAAGTCACGTCAACTTTGCTGACGCCTTCGACCTTGGAAATCGCCTTCTTGACAGTGATCGGGCAGGCGGAGCAGGTCATGCCCGGTACGGACAGCGTGACGGTCTGGGTGGCGGCCCAGACGGGGGCAACAACGGCGGCGAGGGCGAGGGAGGCAAACAGTTTCTTCATGGTGAACTCCGATCAGTAGAAAAATGGCATGACGTAGGGAAATCCGAGCGCGACCAGAACCAGCGCGGCCACGATCCAGAAAATGAGCTTGTAAGTAGCTCGCACTTGGGGAATCGCGCAGACCTCACCCGGTTTGCAGGCCGCTGCCTGCCGGTAGATGCGCCGCCAGGCGAAGAACAACGCCACCAGCGCCACGCCGATAAAGATGGGGCGATAGGGATCCAACACCGCCAAGTTGCCGATCCAAGCGCCGCTGAACCCCAAGGCGATCAGAACCAACGGCCCGAGGCAGCAAGCCGAGGCGAGGATGGCGGCAAGCCCTCCAGTGAAGAGCGCGCCGCGCCCGGTTTTTGGTTCAGACATGCGCTTGTCCTTTCGAATTGAAATTGGATAGCGTAACCTTACTTCCGTACTCATGTACGGAGTCAAGCGATATGGAAAACAATTTGGAGAACCTGACCATTGGCGTTTTCGCCAAGGCGGCCGGGGTCAATGTGGAGACCATCCGTTTCTATCAGCGCAAGGGCTTGTTGCTGGAGCCTGACAAGCCCTATGGCAGCATCCGCCGCTATGGCGAGGCGGATGTAACGCGGGTGCGCTTCGTGAAATCAGCCCAGCGGCTGGGCTTCAGCCTGGATGAGATCGCCGAGCTGCTGCGGCTGGAGGATGGCACCCATTGCGAGGAAGCCAGCAGTCTGGCCGAGCACAAGCTCAAGGACGTGCGCGAGAAAATGGCTGACCTGGCGCGCATGGAGGCCGTGCTGTCTGAGTTGGTGTGCGCCTGCCATGCGCGAAGGGGGAACGTTTCCTGCCCGCTGATCGCGTCACTACAGGGTGGAGCAAGCTTGGCAGGTTCGGCTATGCCTTAGCGTGCTTTATTTTCCGTTTTCTGAGACGACCCCCAGAAGGACGCCGCAGCGACGATTGAACGTTGATAGCTCGCTTCCGCAACCAGCGCCGCTGCGCGATCGGGGGCTTCATGCCGTGCATGGGTAGCATCCGCATCCATTGCTGCGGCAGACACAGTGCGAGCGGCACATTCTTCCTCTGCGAGGTGCTCGACGAGCTCCCAAACCAGCGAGCCATGTCGCGGTCTGCCGGTGCCAATGATTCTGCCCTGCGCATCCACGAGTTCAACCCAGTCGATCGCCCCTGCAGTCTCGTCCTCGTCAAGCGTTGCGGCGAGATGCTCAGCCCACAGAAACTCGACCCGCTCGGCCGTCAGGACTCGCCGCGCTGACTCCAATGTCGCACCCGGAACACTGATCAAGGCCCTTGCCTTGCGCGAAAGGTTGGCCGCGCTCGAGTGCTGCCCAAATGTGGCGACATCGACGAAACCATGAACTCGAATCCACCGGCCCACGGCTTTCAGCCTGGCCTCAAGTTGGGCAAGTGCATTCTGTGCGGACACATCGTCGCGCCCCAGCGTCGCCTTGCCGCGAACCAGAGCCGACAGAAGGTGATACTCAACCCTCTCTCTAAACGCCGCATAGAGCAATTCCGTACGCCCTTCAGTCACGTGCTGTCCCTCAAATCCGTAGCCAGTGAATGCAGTTCTCCCGGCGGGGGGCCAGGGTGAAGCTGCTCTATCCAAGATGATGCCTTGTGGAGGGCAGGGGACGCTCCGGCGAGCAAAAGGAGATTTCACGCCAATTCAGCCGCGCCGGCCAGATTTGCATCCACCAAGCGCCATGCCGATGTGGCTCATTCGCCACACCCGCGCCCTCCACGACGTCAAATTATACAGAAGACGCCAATTCAATACATAACGTGTATAGTTACGTGTGATGAATCTTCATTGATCGCAGGACGCGGGCAACCGAAGATCCGATCGTATTTGGATACCCCTTCCGACAACTGAACCTGAGGGAACACGAATGAAAAAGATTGCTGCTGCTCTGGCCTTTGCCGCCATGTCCATCGCTGCCCATGCTTCGCCTGAGACCGACAGCGTGATGGCGACACTGAAGATCAAGTATCCCAACACGAACTTCACCAGCGTCGAGGCCACCCCGATTCCGGGGATCTACGAGCTCACCATGGGCAAGAACATCGCGTACACCGACAAGGAAGGGCACTACTTCCTCTTCGGCAGCATGTACGACATGGAGAAGCGCCAGGATCTCACCGCCTCGAAACGCGAAGCCGCCAACAAGATCGACGTCAGCAAGCTGCCCATTCAGGACGCGATCGTGCGCGTGAAAGGCAAGGGCACGCGCAAGCTCTACCTCTTCTCTGACCCCGACTGCCCGTATTGCAAGCAGCTCGAAGCGCAAGCGTTCCCACAGCTGGATGACGTGACCATCTATACGTTCATGTTCCCGCTCGACTCACTGCACCCGCAGGCGAGTGCCAAGTCGGAGTCGATCTGGTGCCTGCCGGCCGCACAACGCGCTGCTGCGTGGGACAAGCTCGTCACCCAGAACGTCCCGGCGCCGGCGGCGAAGTGCGACAACCCGATCAAGCGTATTGCTGCACTGGGCGACGGCCTCGGCGTGCGGGGCACCCCGACCCTGTTCAGCGCCGATGGCCGCATCTTGCCGGGCGCCGCTGACGCTGCGCGAATCGACGCGTGGCTCAATGGTGCGAAGTAATCAGGTGTCTCCCAACCACTCGCCTTCACGGTGAGTGGCGCATCGAAAGCCGCGGCCAAGGTCGCGGTTTTGTGCTATCTACTTCGTTGATCGGAGCCCATATGAAGGTAAGCCGCCGCACTACAGCGCTCTTCCTTGGCTTGGCACTCTCTACCATCGCCTGCGCGTCGTTTGCCGAGTCTCTCGGCCGATACGGCAATACCTGGGACATCCAGGAGCAGGACGCTGTCGACATGATCAAAGGTCGGTTGACCAACATGGAGAAGCAGGGCCAGCTGAAGAAGTTCTGGGAAGACTACAGGAACAAGCAGCTCTCCAACCTGGAAAATCCCCCTCCAGTTCCGGGTATATCGACCGCAACCGGTCCAAAGGTGTGGACGTTCGATCCTACCTATACCTACCCTGACAACGTGAAGGATCACCTGGGCAATGTTCTCGTTCCCGCGGGGACCAAACTCAATCCGCTCGATTTCACTGCTCTGTCGAAGGCCATCGTGTTCATCGACGGCCGCGACCCGAAGCAAGTCCAGTACGCCAAGAAGCGCATCGACGAGAATCCCCGCGACAAGGTCGTTCTCGTCGCGGGCTCTTTCCTGAAACTAGATCGCGAATGGAAGCGACCGGTCTACTTTGACCAGCAGGGCATTTTGACTCAGCACTTTGGCATCAAGCGGGTCCCGGCAGTGCTTTCCCAGAAGGGGAAAATGCTGCAGGTCGAGGAGTTCGCGCCATGAAGAAACTCATCTCAGCGGCCCTCCTGCTCGCCGGTGCACTCTTCGGTTCTGGCACTGCGAACGCCGACGCGCTTTGCACGGGCAAGTTTCCCAACCTGATCTCCGACGTGTGCTGGTCATGCATGATGCCGATCAAGTTGTTCGGCACCGCGACTCTTCTCGGGGGCGGCCAGGACGACTTCGATTCTGGCCCCGTGAACCCGATCTGCTTTTGCCAGAACCCGCCGAAAGTCGGCATCCCGACGTCATTCTGGGAGTTCGACATGATGACGGATGTGACTGCCGTTCCAGGCTGCTTCCCGCTGCTCGGTGGGGTGAGGGTGAACACTGGCGTGAATGCCGATGCCTTCGGCCAGATCTCTGATGACCAGTCGGGGGAGATCGGGTCTACCCGGACGTCGTTCATGCAGGTGAACCTCTACATCAATCCGGCACTGTACGTCATGGGCGCGATTCTGGACGATTCCTGTCTGGACCAGCGGGGCATTGACATCCCTTGGGTGTCCTTCGCCGACCCGACGCACAACGATGATGAGCTCGCCGGCATCATCGCGCCTTACGCGTTCCCGTTCGGAGGGATGGTTGCCATCGGCGCAATGTCAGCCGATGCAGTGGCGGCTACTGCAGGCTTTCCGATCCCAGAGATCTTCTGGGCCGCGGGCGCCTACGGGCACATGTATCCCCTGACAGGGAATAATGAGGCTCACCTGAGCATGGAGCAGACTGCGCGGCTCCAGACGACGCGCGTTCTGGCCAAACTCCATGCCGCCGGAACGCAGTGGTCAGCGTTCGGCAGCGATGCCATGTGCGGCTACTACCCGCAGATCATCATGGATAAGCGGCAGTACAAGTTCACGCGCCTGTACCCAATTCCGCAGACCGTCAAGATCGCCGGCAAATGCTGCGACCCGATCGGGCGATCGCCCATTCTTACCCAAACAAACACTGAATTGCCCATGCCGGGCTGGAGGGACTTTGGCTATGCGATATTCCGCAAACGTGATTGCTGCAGCGGCGCTTCTCCTGGCTAATGGCTGGGCTGGCACGGCCATCGCTCAGTCGCTCTCGCTACCACCCGAAGCCGAGATCCAGACAGAAATGGCCAAGCACCGAGAAGAGGCGGCAGCAGTCCTTGGACAGAACATCAAGCCGGTGAAGCCGGGTACGTTCAAGGTCGAGGTCCCCACGATTAAGGCGCCGCCGCCAGTGCGAACGCAGAGTCTGGACGACATCATGCAGCAGTATGCAGAGGCCAAGAAGGGTGGCCCGGCGCCGGCAAAGCAGGGGGCGAACGACCTCATCATCTTTGTCTCGTTCTCGATGCCAAAGCCCGTCCTTACTGAGCTGGCTCGACAGGCCAAGGAGACGGGCGCCGTTATGGTGGTCCGCGGTTTCAAGGACGGGTCGCTCAAAGCAACCAAGCTCGCCGCGCTCGAAGTCAACCGAGCGGGCGCCCCATGGGAGATCCATCCGGACCTCTTCAAGGCGTTCAAGGTAACCGCAGTGCCGACGTTTGTGGTTGCGAGTGCGGAGGCCGAATCCGTGCTTGACGACGGCTGCTCGCCGGAGACAGCCTACTCGGCGGTGGCCGGCAACATGTCCGTCGAGCTAGCCCTGGACACGATCCGCCGGCGGGCGCAGCCAACGATCGCAAAGCTCGCTGAGAACCGCCTCGCGGCCATCCGAGCCAAGAATCAGCCCGGCACATTGCGATGAACGGGCCTTGCTGGCGGGACGGCACCGGTCCGACCGCCAGCGGGGCTTGAGCCCAGGACATCAGCCTCCAAACCCGGTTCTTGTGGTTACCAAGGAGAAAATTATGCAGAAAATGCTTGGCATGGCCGTGGCCATGTCGACCCTATCCCTCTCCGCGATCGCCGGCGGTACTACGACGGTGAAATCGACTTTCCCGAACGTTGTACCTGTCGAGCAGGTTCGCCCGGCGGTCGAGCGCATCAATGGCGCCGACGGGGTCAAACCCGGCGACACACGTACCGCCGCACCAGGTGCAAAGCTCATGGAGTTCACGGTCTCGACCAAGACGACCACGCCGCTCCTGGAGGTTGTCCGAGAGGTGAAGCTCGAGGCCGGCGACGCTTCCCTGTCCCTCAAGGCTGGCGCCCGCGTTGCGCCGGCGGCAAAGATCGTCGACAAGGAGGGGAGGACCTTCTATCTGGTCAAGGCCGCCCCTGAGAGCAGCTCGCTCTTCGCCCGGAATCGCTACTTCGCCATTACGGACACCGGCGCAGTACTCGAGAACGCACTGAAGGCGACGGGAGATACCTACGAGATGCAGGAACCTGTCTCGATCACCCCGGGCGACATGGTGATCACCAAGTCTCGGACGAGCGGGCCAGCACTCTGCGGCATCTCAACCGTATTCCTTGGCGCCAACGACGGCGTGGCGAAGTACCGCGTCCTTCGGACCGATGCTTCCGGCCGAATCCGCGGCTCGCGCGACTTGGCATACATGAATGATCTGCGGCTGATTTCGATGGCCGGCACCCATCTCGCGATCGACAAGGTCGAGCCGAACTCGGTAAGTGTCCGTATCGTTGGCTCCACGCCGGCGGCCTGCAGTACCGCGATCTAGTTCCGACGACCACCACTCGAGCGCACCTGGAGGGCGAAAGTAAAAAGGCGGCACCGGTATCCGGGCCGCCTTTATTTCTATGTTCCACGCGACTCAGCAGCTCGCGCGGCCAGGCGTGTGAACACCTCGGCCATTTGATTGAGCACGCGCTGATCGCTGGGAATCTGCATGAGGCATCGTGCAGGCACCCCGCGCGACGTCAAAGGCTGCATTTCAATGTAGCCGTCGAGGTCCCGGATCAGAAGGCCGCTTGTTTTGACCTCTCCATTACGACCCAGGCACAATTCCAGCGACTCAAACTTCACCTCTTGCTCTTGAACTTGCATGACGATACTCCGGACATTGGTTGGCCCCGCGCGTGTCGACTCGCGTTGTTTCGGCCGCCAGTTGATGGACCAGAGATCGAACAAGTTCCGCTTCGCTGGCCATACTGATCCCCGCAATGCCCAAGCGCTGCTCGCCAGCACTCGTTGTACTGAACATGTACCGGATCTCGCTCCCGTGCTTGAAGCAGGACACGAAGAACTGCCCTTGCCTTTCATCCGTTACAACAAACGCGAACGGCTGGCGATCAATGCCTAACAACAGGATGCCGTTCGGCCTCCGCTGATAGAAACCAGCCTGGCCCGCGACGGGCTCGGCCTGCAACGCACCGTATTGGCGTCCATTCAAGTCAAGGGCAGGGGAGGGGCCACCCATGCCGGCCTTCTGCTGCGTAGCTGTGCGAGCGCATTCGTCCATGGTTTCTCCTTTGAAATGTGAAGAGTTACTGATGTCCGGGAATGCGTAACACGGCTCTAGAACGCGATTCGTCTGGCCAGAAACGTCCTCCTACCCCCCCACCACCTGCAACGACCATCGACAACAAACCCTCGCTAGTTGCGACCGTCAGTTACTTCCCCCTGTCCGGCATATCGAAGAGCCAGGCCTGTGCAAGGGGCCTGTTTCGTCTAACTTCAGGAGATACACATGAACCAAGCAACGACGGTGGCTAGCAGCCAGATGGCGATTCTGAAAGATGTCGTCCTGTTTGACTTCATCATCGGAGGCAGCACCGGAGAGAAAACGGTCGAGGCGGATGATTTCATCCGTGAGGTCGGCAAGATGCTCCCGCGAGGTTCTTTTTCGTGGGTTTCGAAATACCGTTCGGAAGCGAAGCGAGAGATCCTGAAAGTTGGCGTCGCTCGCCGCATTCACAACCGTGTGCGTGGCTACTTCGTACCGCTGAGCGAAGCCGCCGGGCTCTCCAGCAAGATGACGGACATCAAGGCGCGATTCATGAAGGAGAAGGCCGAGTTCCTGGCCAACCTCCCGAGGATCGTTGATGAGTGGGCGAATGCCCCGGTCAATGCCAGTTCGACCAACAATGGCAAGTCGCGAGCGGATCTCATTCGCCTGCACGCGCCAAAGACGGACGACATGGACCGCATGCTCTCCTTTGACATTTCCGCCACAGGCATCCAGTCCACCAGTTTCTTTGGCGAGGACGACGCGCTCCACGCAGAAGTCAAAGGCTTAGTTGGCCAGGCGGCGCTCGAGATTGCGGAAGACGTGCGAAAGTCCTGGAAAGGGCCGGCCGCGGGGCGCACGAGCAGCCGCGTCCTGGGATTGATTCGCCGTGTTCGCAACAAGGCGGAAGCGATGGGCGTCCTGTCGATGAAGTTCAGTCGACTGGCCGAAGTATGCGACAAGGTCCTGGGCGCAGTTCCGGAGGGGCAGAACATTGAAGGCGTTCAGTTCCTAATGGTGTCATCGCTCCTGTCCAGGTGCATGAAGGCGGAAAACATTCTCTCCGAAGACTCGGTAAAGTTTGATCCGCTCGATGTGGAATCAGCGGCGCCGGCGGTCACGCCTGGTGTCCAGCCTCCGGCCGCCAACGTGCCAATGCAGTCTCAACCCGACCTCGCCATCGGCGACACGGCCCCAGCCTTCGACGAATCGCCTCAACCTTCGAGCCCACTCCCTACTGCAATCCTGCCGAGCGCCGCTGAACCCGTGGCCTCGACCCAGGATGACACGCTGGAATTGGTCCTGTAACGAAAACGCCCCAGATTCGATCTGGGGCGTCTTTTCTTGGCGGGGATGGCCGGCGGCTTAGCTGACTAGATCAGGGACTTCAATCTGAGCCTTCGCCGTCAGTACACGTCCATAGTCGCGCTCATACAGCGCTGCATATCCGATCTGGACACGCAGAGGGAGTACATCCCATTCTTCGCGGGTAGGGGCGTAGGCCATCCACTGTGGGTCGTTAGCCATTTTTACGATGGCCAGCCACAGTTGCTCGTGCAGGTCTTTCTTGGAATAGAAGTCTTCGATCGAGAGATAGTCGGCCTGATTGAGTACCTGTACGGTCGGGATGCCGAGCCATTCCGCAATCGTGTCGAACCGATCCTTACCAAGCGATTTGATAGAGCGGTTACCGCTCATGATCGAGTTCCAGTACACCGGGGTGACTCCGAGGATGTCGGAGATCGTCCGCTGCGGAAGCCCGCGGTCAATCAGAGTCTTCCTGATCAGGTTGATCAGGCGAATACCATCAACATGGCGCTTGCCCGAGGCCTCAGCCTCGTGCTCAGACGCAGTGCTTTCAGCGCCGTGCTGTTCGTGCGTAGTCATTTTGGCGGTCACTTCGGTCGTCTTTCGCGATTTTGCGGAAACTCGCCGCGTCGGTGCTGCCGCATGCGATCCACCACCGTGTGCAGGCGCGGACTTTGTCATAGCTTCGTTCTCCGACGTGGCTAACAGGTCAGTAATCGGGAGAGGCAATCGACGCGCAGGGCTCGTCTTGCCTTATTGTCTTAGCAATCTGATTCTACACACATAACAACAAGATTCAAGTCTCTTATGCCATCGAGACAACAAGACAACTGTCCATTCTCAGAGTAAGGCCCAAATTCTCAAAGTACCTTGCAAAGATTCTCAGACTTAGTGCTCATAATTGGGAGCGGCGGGCGTGCGTGGTGCTGGCTAGAAGGGCCTAGGCATGGAGGGCGAGGACGTACGGCCCGCGTGCGCATATCCGGCGAGGGGCTTCCGTGGCGGTACATCCATGTAGGGTGGATTGATCTGCCGCCCCACCGTGGTTTTGCATTCCTGGCGTGTGCGCAAAGGTGGTGTCCCAGCGATCGCCGGTCAGTCCCGTGCGTGCCTCCCGTGGCAGAGCGCGATCAACGGGCTGAAGTAGTCGATCGACACTGGTACCTTCCGTTTGCGAACAAGGTCGTCAGTGTTGGTGGCCCGCTCGTCAGAGGGCGCATGAAGCAACTGCACCACGCGCTGACGATCCTCGAATGCGACCGGCTGTGGGCCGCACTGCAGGGCGTGCAGCGATTGTTCATGCAGATTCAGGAGATGAACCTATTTCAGCATCTGAGGCGAGGGGCGGGGCCGTTCAGCAGATGTTTGTAGGGCGAAAATAGTACCGGTACGAAACTAAAATAAATTTGGTACGGCTACCTATGCTTCATCCCGAGAGGGAGGAGGGCTGGGCCCGTACCGTTTGCATTTTCAGCCCTCCGAAATAGCTATTCGGCCAAAACGGACTAGCTCCGCCCTCCCAAAATGGCGGACATTGTCTGGTCTAACGGGGAGGCTTACGGGTACTGTCTGGTGCCCTTGCGCCGGGGCTGGCTCGCACGAAACTCCGTAATGGACTCACGCAACCGGGTCGCGTTCTTCTCGGTCCCCAACAGGTGCAGCGTCTCCTGGATGCTCTCGTAGGCCTGAAGCGACATGAGCACCACAGGTGCGCCACGCCGTCTCTTGATGACGAGTGGCTCGCTGTTCTTGCAGACTGAGACTATCGTCTTCTCAAAATCTGCTCGCACTACACTAAGGGCCATTGATTTCATTGGGTCAATCCTGCTCAAGTGGGCGTGCGTCGGTCCGGCTGTGGTCTACCAGTCCAGACGATAACAAGAATTTCCTCCAGTCCCTTGAAACTCTAGTTCGGTCCGTATGTGGCTTCCGATGTGGCGCGCGACGACGATCGGCATGATCTGCGCAACGAGGATCCGATTAAAAAGGGCAATGGAGCTTACTCTGACGCCTCCTTGACGCGGCTCCCTGCGAAGGATGTGCAGGACGAGGAGGCCGGGAGGAGAACGGGGCGCTTCTCGACTAGCAGACTTGCTCCAATTCGGATCGATGCCCCGTCCCTGACGCGCATTACGCGCTCTCGCCTGCACAGGGGTGCTTTGCCCTTCTGCGGGGTGTGTGTTGATGTGATCAATCCACATCGACCTGTCGACAGGAATCATTCGATGTCCTGCCGGCGCCGCGCCGCCCCTTGGATGCCCGGTTGGCTTCCGCCAAGGTTCGCGAGTCGTTTGGCCGCTTCACGCTGGATCAAGGCCTTTAGCGCTTCGCGCACAATTGCCGTTTTCTCCGACAGGCCCGTATAGGCTTGCGCCTTGGCTAACAATTCGTCGTCAAGCGCAATAGTCGTACGCATGGGAACCTCCGCGAGTACAAGCAGGACTTATAGCATCTATTGATGCCTAAAATGGTGCGTCTTGTCATTCGGAACGCGGGCGGCATGTCACACCAATAGGACAGTTCGTGGAACTTGAGACCGGCCAATTGCCACCGAGCGTGCGGCGTTCATTTAGGAGTACACCCGCGGTGCAGGTCCTGGCTGCGGTAACGTTCGCCTTAGCACACAGCCGTATCGCCGCTGGACTGAGTATTGGGATAATCAATGCACTTTGTTTGAGCAGAAGTCTTGGGCATTTTGTGTTGTGTCGCGCCATTAAGGTCGGTACGTCGCGCCATTAAGGTCGGTACGCGGGGCTTTCAATCGCCCCAAAGCCTTGCTGGAGGCGGCCGTACCGACCTTCTCCATTTGTTGTTGCCGATTATTTGCCACGGATAACGACAAAAATGACAGAAATTCGACTTGTCATTGTTCGCACAGATTGGTGCATTCGAGTCCTGACATCATCAAAGCGTGATGCGGACCGTTTGCCGTGCGGACGCGGCATGCGATCAACTGTACTCTTTTCGGAATCACCGCGGCTAATATTACTGAGCTTGCAGCGGATTGCGCCTGAACCTTCACACTTGATTCCAGTTCGCGTCAGAAGGGGTAGAGAGGCCAGCTCGTCGTTCAGGATGGGGAGGGTGCCGTCACGTGGTGGCTGTGGCGCATGGCGTTCGGATAGTGGCTCGGCCGACCCGCTTGTGGCGCCCTAACCGGCGTGCGGAGACGTGGACGCAGTAGTTGTAGGGCAAGAATTAGCCTTCCGCCCAAAGCAAGGGATCACGGGGTATGCGGCTAACCGGGCGTGCTGCACCGGCATGGTCGAGTGCCAACATTAGCGCCATCAGCGCGACTGGGCACTTTCCGAAGTTTGCGCCGGTTGCAGCAGTCAATGATCGCTTAGAGCCCTGTCAGCGATACGCGAAGTTTCCCCTTATAGGCACTACGAACGGGCCTGTGCGACTTGGCGTTGTCCGAAATCTCTGCCAGGGCCAGCCAACCTGGACACTTCGTTTTTGCAGGGCAACAACGTCTGCCCGCAGCTTTTCACTCGGCTTGCTTGTGTTAGCCATATCAGCAGTGGCAGTTTCTTTCGCGTTCAAAATGGGCAAAAGAGTGCATTCTCCAGCCACGCGTACCAATCCCAAGGATATATGCAGTCACCTGCCGATTCGTGATGGAAGATGGGGACCATCTCCCGCTGAATCAACTGCATCAGTTCGCGAATGTATGGTTGTGGAATCGAGGCAAGCGCGACAAACGCGCCAAGGCGATCCTGGCCAATCGGTACGTGGTTTCGAAGCTGATCTAATTGGCTCACCGTTCGCATGTGTTTGGGCCTCACATTTCCTATGCATTGCTGTGTCGTTGCCGAACAATGGCGGCCAAGTCAGGCGCGGCCGCGTGCACTAAATGGCGCGAGCTGGTTGACGTCCAGTCGCACAAGTTGCTAGGCAGCCGGGCAGGACTGCCGCTCAGGTCGTCATTCCATCGCAGAGCGCAGCAGCAGGAAGTTTCCATTGACGGTGCGTTTCCGAGTTCGCTGGCCTCGGCACAAATGCGTACCGCTCGCCCGATTCCGTATGGCATTCAAGTCCCGAGCGATTGCCCAGAACCCATTCGTCGATGCCGACCACTGGCTCCAAATGCCAGGTTCCTGATTTGTGCAGCCCGCTAGGCACCAGTGCTTGAACGGCGCCGATTCGCTCTGGCGCATGAATAAGCATATCGACCACGTCCTCCATTGACGAGGACAGAATCCAATTCGGCAGTTCGCTGGGGTCGAGGTGCTTCACCTCCAACAGAAGGCTAGGGCGCATTTCGTCAACGCTAACGCATTGCCAGGCTTGGGCGGGTGCAACCAGGGCTTGTAATGAAGGATTGGGATGACGCCAAGCTTCCTGCGTTAAGAACACGACTCTCTCCAAGGTAATGAACACTATAGATTGTAGCTCTATAGTGTTCATAAAGACGAGATTATGGGATTTGCTTCAGCTCTTCCCATGACGCTCAGAGAGAACTTTGGTGGTGCGTTGCGTACAGTGCGGCGGTTCCGGAAAGCTCCGCAAGAGGCGCTGGATGTGGTTTCCAGCCGGACATACGTCAGTAGCCTAGAGCGAGGGTTAAAGAGTCCGACACTGGACAAAATTGATTCTCTTGCCGAGGCTCTCAACGTACATCCACTTACATTGGTGGCACTCACATATTTGCGGTCGCGTACGCGATCTGAGCAACGCGCCATCTTAGAGAAGGTTCGATCGCAACTCGAGGAGTTGTCTAAATTCGAGAAGAAGCAGCGGACTGAGCCCTAGCGTCCGCGTGCAGTAGATGCCTTTTGCTAGCGATTCCGACGCTCGGGAGTAGGCTGGCGCCGTGTGGCGCCTCCGCCCGAAACTTGCACCGTAGGACAGGATCGCCGCGCAGCCATCGCTACGCGGCGATCTCATGTTAACGCTCAGGAAGAAGCGGCAACTCAATCTTCGCAATGCTCCGGTTGCCGAAGGTTGCCGAAGGTCGCCAGCGTGCCAAGAGCCAAGAGCCAAGAGCCAAGAGCCAAAAGCCAAAAGCCAAAAGCCAAAAGCCAAAAGCCAAAAGCCAAAAGCCAAAAGCCAATGCGCCAGTCAGGAAATCACGGCGTGACGCATGCGCAAGAAGTACTGCCGCTATCGCCTCCAATCGGCGGTTACCGACCCTGAGCAGACACCCAATTCGCCACGCTGGTCACCGCGAAGCGGTCATCCACGCAAGGACCGAGCTATCGTATTGAGCCAATCTGGATAAGCGTCATTTTCAGCGTAGTAGACAATCGCTGCGACCCGTTGAGCCGGTGAGAGTTGGCTCGCGAGTTCGCCTAGTACTTCATCGAGAGCTATTGACACCTCAAGAAAATACTCAAAGCCCTCTTGCAGTACGTTGCTAGGAATGCGGTACTCGTCGGTCAATGAAACCAACCGTGCGTCCGAGTTTGCGGTCCATGGTCGTTTTGCGACGATGGTGAGTGTGTTATCGACCGACTCCAGGTCCGCGATGAGGGAAGCGAGGTTCATGTAAATCCGATTCTCTGTCGTCGTACGTGTGCAACGCGAAGCAGCCTCTAGTGAGCGACCGGTGCTGGCCGATAGGCGGTAGCCGCAGCAAAACACTTCTCCATCACGACGTTGGACAGCCTAAGCCCCGATGAGCATACGCAGCTTACCTAAGTCTGTGGTCTCTGATTCGATGTGAAAAAGGTCGTCGGCCACGCCGCTTGCGTTATCCGCAATGCCAATGACGAAATCGCGCCCGAATTTCGAATGCAGTTGGGCCAAGCGCGCCACAACTCGTTCGATGTCAGCAAACCAATCAGTTGGCTCGAATTCAGGCTCGGGCAGGGTCAAGTTGACTCCTAGGTCCCAGTCCGGCAAGTCATCTGGTCGGCTACCAGCGTGCATGCTCTTCTGGTTCACCACAATTGGGCGCGAAGCGACCCAGCCTGACGAGTCTGCAAGTGCGACGAGCTCCCGCTCGATAGCCACTGCAACGTCGTCGAGGTCAGTCCCATCTACATACGCATACAGGGTGTGTCGTTGCATGGTGCGGTGGATGCCTTTGAGGACCAGACTACGTATTGTGTGCAATGTGGTGGTGGTTGTCGACTGGCCGCTTCTGGCCGGTCCCCGTCGTCCGCCCCAGTCACAGGCCAGGCCCGGCTCCATCGGCGGCTCGCGACGCTGAGCGGTCATTGGGATGGGCCAGAGAGTGATATCCATTAGACCGGGAGAATGCCCTCAGCGCTTTGTTTTCAGCGCCTCTTGTATTTGCTGGATAACGAGGGCTTCGATATCCCCCTGAACCGCCCCGGGATTTGGCTTGAGGAGGCTCCAACTCTTGAGAGAATGGAGCCATGAACAAGACGAACAAGTTCTCACCCGAGGTGCGCGAGCGTGCCGTGCGCATGGTGCAGGAGCATCGAGGCGAATACCCCTCGCTATGGGCAGCCGTTGAATCCATCGCGCCCAAGATTGGCTGCGTATCGCAGACGCTGCTGGACTGGGTCAAGCGTGAGGAGGTCGACAGCGGGCAACGCGAGGGCCTGACCAGCAGCAAGCGCGAACGCCTCAAGCCGAGCGGCCCAATCAACTATGGGTGTCGGACTTCACCTATGTCTCGACCTGGCAGGGTTGGCTGTATGTGGCGTTCGTCATCGACGTATTTGCGCGGCGAATCGTAGGCTGGCGCGTGAACAGCACCATGCGTACGGACTTCGTGCTGGATGCCCTGGAACAGGCTCTGTATGACCGCCAACCGGCCAGCTCCGATGCCTTGGTTCATCATTCCGACAGAGGCTCCCAATACCTGTCCATTCGCTACACCGAGCGCCTGGCCGAGGCTGGCATCGAACCCTCGGTCGGCAGTCGTGGCGACAGCTACGACAACGCGCTGGCCGAGACCATCAATGGGCTGTACAAAGCCGAATTGATTCACCGCCGAGCGCCCTGAAAGTCCAGGGAATCCGTGGAACTGGCCACCCTGCAATGGGTGCGCTGGCTCAACCACATCCGACTGCTTGAGCCCATCGGGTACATCCCTCCGGCTGAAGCTGAGGCAAACTACTGGCGGCAACTCGCCAGCGAGGCGCTGTGGCGGCCTCAACTTAAACCAATCGGCCTCCTCGAAAACCGGGGCGGTTCACGGATGAGTTCAGCGCATGCGTTGAGCGAAGAATAGTGGCCACTCCACTCGTCACGGAGAGATCGCAATCGCCCCATAGAGTACTTGCGCTCTGCGTCTTGAACGACGGAAGGTGGGACCGCCTCCTTTCCCTCGCAAAGCTCAATGCAGCAGTTGACGAACGAGATGGCGTCGCGTGGTCTGAATAAAGTTCTGCTGAGAAGGTAGTCGATGGCGGATTCGTTTCGAACTGCGCCCCGGAAAACGTCGTCGAATGTGACCTTCCTCTGCGTGAACTGTTCTCTGATGAGCTTCTCGATACGAAGGTCCAGGAGCTGCCTAAGCTGGGCTTTGCTCCACCTCAGGCGGAGGATAAGGCTTTCGAATTTTTCTTCCTGGAAGCCTGCCTCGCGAGTTGACTCGAAGACCGTCCGCAGCAGGTCTTCCCAAACCGCTATAACGACCTTGACTGACCTGACGCGCTGGAATGCCCTGATTGTCTCAACGAGAGCTCGAATCAGCTTGTATCGGATGCGATCGTCAACCCAAGACTCGTCTAGCCTGTCGATGACGATGTAAAACCTATTTTTGGGGTCGGTGAAGATCTCATCCGCCAAGAGCGTAATGATCTCTCCAAGCTCCCGAACCTGATTCTCGTTGACGACGGACTGGGCCTTATGGATGACTTCTGCCTTTACCTCGTCAGTAAGGTTTTTCGCCGCTGAAGCATTTAGTGAGAAGCCATGAACCTTTGCATCCAGCGTACCGGCAAGCTTGCGCTCGAGTTTGGTGGTGAACTCTTTGACGCGTGTCTCCGTGTCCTGCCAGAATTGGTCGTTCCACTGGCGGAGATACTCCACGGCGCGTTTCTTTGCCTGGTCTTTCTGGAAGAGATCCCGGAAATTATCCAAAAAGCCCCAGGGTTCATGCTCGGTAATCTTGTAACGCCGCCGAAGTAGTTCCACCACGAAAACATGCTTCCACAGTAACTGGTAGAAGAGGTCAAGCTTGACGCCGGCGGACTCGAAGAACTGGATGATGTCGGAGTTCGCCACATAGCTCAGCGATAGTGTCTCCGCGCGAAGCTCGAAGGCATTCGACTGGGTCTCCAGGAGCCGCGCAAGTAGAGCGCTTTTCCCTGCGCCAACACGGCCAACGACAATACGTTTGGGGTTGTCGGAGTCAATCAAAGACTCCAAGTCTCCCGTGTCGAGAAAGCAGTCGCGCAAGAACTGCTCGTCGGACTCGGCGTCCATGGCCCCCACTGAGCTGTTTCTGCGAAAAACATACTTCATGTGACCCCCGTTCTATTTGTTCGATGGGATGCGTATTTTTGCCGGCAGTTATGAAGGCGAGGATGATCGTGCAATTATCCGCGATTACTGCTTACATTGCCTTCACTGTCCGCTGCTTCCCGTCCGCCTTCGGGTTTACGTAACCAGGCGCGAGTGGGGCGCTGTCGGCGCCATACAACGCTAGCGGATCAGCAAGCCAGAGCGCGAATTGTGGACCCGTAGACTGTGGTCCGGTGAGCAGTCGACATTCTAGCGTCTTAGCATGTAGCCAGCATTTGCAGCCCGTACTTTCACCTTGCGTACCCCCTCCGGCGTGTCGTAGTCCAAGCAAGCTGCAAGACCACCGGATGCGGAACTGCCTCTGTAACGGCTTCCGGCGGGGGAACGGGAGCCCTGCAATCGGGCACGTCGATAGTACCCGAGAACTGAATGCCCGTTTTGGGGGGTACGTTCGCAGTGACCGTTCCTGGCCGAACGCGGAAGTTCGTCGGTCGCCAAGGCCCGCCGGAACCGTGGACTTCCGTTCCCGACCCATTTCGGCCACTGGGGCCTACGCATCATCAGCGGAAGCTCCCAGTTGTAGAGCAGTCGTTCGCCTTACTAAGTCGGCCAGCAGGCATATCAGCCGCGTCAAGGGATGGCGCATCTTCAGCAAGACCCGGAAGCATGTCGGTCAATGAGTGCGGTCAAGGTCGGCCCCCGAGTCGTCAGCGCTGTACCGTTGGCTGCATCGGCGCCGGCACGCAGGCGTTGCGAAACCTGTCTTGCCCGGCGTCCCGCCGGGGCCTAGCACCCCGGTCAGATCATGTCGTGGCGGGCGATCGCGAAACGCGATCACCTGGCGCAGAATGCACCTGATGGTGCTTAACGAGGAAGCGCCGTTCTCGTGTCGGTCGGACAGATAGCGGACGCACGGCGTCGCGAGTCGGTTCCCTTACCTGTCGCGCGCGCGGTCAGCGCGGTAGGCGTTCGGGCCAGTCCGAAACAGGTGCTTCAGGTGACCACCGTTCAGCTTTCGGTCAAAGCCTGGTCCAACACCTTATCGAATGCCGCGGCTTCCTCGAACTGCACCCAGTGGCCCGCGTTGGGGATGATGCGCAGCCACCTGAATGCCGGTGCCTTGCTCAGCGCACCGGCGATCAGGTCCGTGCGCCCCCGATAGAGCGCATCCTGTTCGCCCCAGATGCCGAAGAGCGGGCACCGCACGGCAGGCAGGGTACGCTGGATGACGTCCGTCTGGTGCAGACGACGCTTGGGCATGCGGTCGCGCAGCAGGTCAGCGCGGTAGAGATGGAAGGCAAGGCTGTCGTCATCTGTCGTCGCCTCGCGCGCGAGCATCAGCGCGCGCATATTGGCGTGCATGACATCGTCACGCTCGGGCCCGGGAGACAGATGCATCCACGCACGCAGGCCCAGCGGATTCGCCGGCCCGATGCCGAGCGCAGGCGCACCGACCAGCACCAGCCGTCTTACGCGATGAGGCCAAC
This sequence comes from Cupriavidus metallidurans CH34, assembly GCF_000196015.1. Lineage (NCBI taxonomy): Bacteria > Pseudomonadati > Pseudomonadota > Betaproteobacteria > Burkholderiales > Burkholderiaceae > Cupriavidus > Cupriavidus metallidurans. The sequence continues at coordinate 147,405 of NC_007971.2, forward strand.
GCGCGGCGATGAAGCTGGCGACCATGGTGCCGAACGAAAAGGCGACCAGATCGTACGCGGCGCCGTCCAGCAGTTGGTCGAGTGCCCGCTCGACAGGTTCAGGCAGCGCGTCAGCATCGGTGCCCAAAGGCGGCCGCGCAGAGTCACCGAAACCGGGCAGGTCGGGCACCCAGACGCGCCGGCCGGCACTGACGAGCGCGCTGATGTTGCGCGCCCAGTGGACCCAACTACCCGAGCCGCCGTGCAGCAGTACCGTAGGCCGCCCCCCAGGCAGGCCCCAGGCACGCACAAGGATGTCACCGTCGCCGCAGGGCACCACAAAGCGACTCGACGCCGCATCGAGCGCCGCCGCATCGGCCAGGGTAACGACGGCGGTGGGAAGCGTGCAAGCTGTTGACATGGAGATATGGAACGCCAGGGTTCCAAAGTCAAAACACCCTACCCTACCACGGGCGACCACCACGGATTGACGACGCCCTCCACCGATAAGCTCGCTCTCGGTCAGTCCCCGCTGCCTTGATGGAGGCCGGCCCCTTGTCGGCCTCCATCTCGGGGAATGTACCGAGAGTTTCACACGTGCTGTCGGCCGCTTCGAATTCGACTCTTAGATTCGGCAGTTCATCAGCTCTGTCGCTGCGACAAAGGTAACGGTCGGCCGCCCAAAGCCTGATACATGCACAACGATCAAGAATCGCTGAAGATTTTGCGATAGACGCCCATGCGTCGCCGAAGGACCATTGCTTGTTTTCAAAGGAGACGACGTTGACGCAAGTAGATAGGAGCGAGTTTTGCCTGAGCCGGCGAGCAGTTCTGCGCGGAGCTGCGGCCGCGGTTGCAGCGGCTGCCCTCCCTGCGCCTGCGCAAGGTGCTTGGCCGTCAAGGCCTGTGAGAATCGTCGTGCCGTTTGCGGCCGGAGGCGGCTCGGATGCCATCGCGCGCTTTACCGCCTCCAGGCTCAACGCCGCGTTGAAGCAGCCGTTCGTGGTCGACAACAGGCCAGGAGCAGGCGGTAACCTTGGCACGGAGCAGGGATTGCACTCAGCGCCCGATGGCTACACGCTGACCCTCATCGCTTCGAGCTACAGCGTGAACGCTGCGGTCTACAACCTTGGGTTCGATCCTGTGGCAGACATGACGCCCATCGTCCAGATCTCGAATGGCCCGCTGCTCATCGTCGCTAACCCGAAGACCAACATCAAGACGATCGGTGACCTGATTCAGAAGGCCAAGACCAACCCGGACAAGATCAACTATGCGACCTCCGGCGCGGGCGGGGTTGCTCACGCTGCGACGGAACTCTTCATGGATCGCGTAGGCATCAGAATGACGCACATCCCCTACAAGGGCGCCGCGCCTGCAATGTCCGACACTCTTGCAGGCACATGCGACGTCTACTTCAGCAGTGTTGCAATTGCCTTGCCGCACATTCGCGCCGGCAAGCTTGTTGCTGTAGCGGTCACAACGCCAACCCGCCTTAACGCCCTGCCGAACGTTCCGACGGTTGCCGAGTCGGGGATACCCGGTTTCGACGTACCCCACTGGCATGGTCTGATCGGACCGAAGGGCCTCTCGCAAGAGGTGGTCGCAAAGGTGAACTCGGCCGTCAATGCCTTTCTGAAAGCGCCTGATGCCAACGAGCACCTGCAACGCGATGGTGTTTCGGCCGCTGGCGGAACACCTTCCTTGCTGCAGGAACGGATCGCTCGCGAGGTGGCGGGATGGAAGAAGCTGGCAGCAAAAGGGCGGCTCAAGGTCGACTGACGAAGAAAGGGCGCTCGCAGCGCCCCTGTCATGTGCCGACGAGCGATTTCGACGTGCCGACGACTTGTGTATCCGTTCGCGCCGCGTATTGATAGAAGTAGCAAAGCTTACGACTCTCAGATGACCCAGGTAACCTTGTTCACGCCAGCCAAAGTGCACTACATCGGTGCCGTCTTATGGCTCCTGGCTTCGGTGCGAGGGGTCGCGGCGGAAGCCCCGCCCTATAGTGTCCTGTTGCAGCAATCGATGGCAAGTGCCCCGGCGATGATGGCGCAGGCCGCCACCGTCCGCGCCGCAGATGCCGATGCCAATCAAGCACGTGCCTGGCTGAATCCACGGATCGATACGGTCCTGGAGAACCTCGGCGCACCGTCAAGCGACGGCACGAGCCAGCGCCAGAACACCTACTCGATTACCCAGCCATTTGAGGTTGGTGGCAAGCGGGGCGCACGAATCGAAGTGGGGGACCGCAACTATGCCGCAGCGCAAGCGCGTGAGCGCCTGGCACGGGTTGCTTACGCGGCAGAACTAGCGGTTGCCTATGCCGCCGCGGAGGCCATGGCCGCCCGGATGGCGCTGGCGACGGAAAACCTGGCACGTGCGAACGAGGAGTTCACTGCTGCGCGTGCGCTAGTGCAGTCCGGAAAGGAAGCAGCGCTGCGCAGCGCGCAAGCGCAGGCAAGTGTGGCGGCCGCTCAGGCTGCGCAGGCCGCCGCCGACAATGACGCCACGCATGCACTGGCGCGGCTGTCGGCCATGACGGGAGCTGCCGAACCGTACACCGCGGTGTCCAGTTCCCTGCTAACGACACAAGGCACCGTGCCGACCGCGGCACTCCCCGGACAGGAGGCCCCGACCGTCGCTGCGGCAGAGGCCGAGCGCAATGCGCTGGATGCACAAGTTGGCGTGGAAAGAAAGCGCTGGATTCCGGACGTGGGCGTAAGTGCCGGCGTGCGTCGATACGGATGGACGAACGCCAGCGGATATGTTGTCGGGGTGACGGCATCGATTCCCCTGTTCGATCAAAACCGCAGCGGCATCAATGCGGCCGTGGAGCGCGTCGCGGCCGCGCAGGCCAGGCTCGACAACATGCGACTGGAAGCCGTAGCGGCGCGCCGATCCGCCATCTCGCAGGTCAGCGCAACGGATCGCCAGATCACCGCGGCCGAGGAGGGTGAAAGGGCGGCGGCAGAGGCCTATCGAATGGGCCGCGTCGGTTATAACGCCGGCAAGACGCCGCTGATGGAATTGCTTGCCGTCCGGCGTGCCTTGCTGGAGGCCAGGCAACTCACCATTGACGCGCGTCTGGCGCGCGTGCGCGCACTGGCGGTGCTTGCCCAGGCGGACGGCCACCTGGCATTCGAGGACACCAAATGATGAAGAACAAGCGTCAGCCTGCAAGCTGGCCGGTGGTTGCAGGCGTTGCTGCGGTAGCAGCGTTGATGGGATTCGGCGTCGCGCGCGTGCTGTTGCCGGGGAATGGGCCCGTTCCCGCGAAGGCAGCCGACGCGCAAGCCGCATCGGAAGCAGCGGCAGCCAAACCGGCAGGCCCACGAGAGGTTCGAATTCCGACCCAGTATCTGGCGGCGGCAAACATCGCCGTCGAGCCGGTCGCCAGTGTTGGGGTGGGTTCGGAGATTCTGGCGCCTGCCTGAGTCGCCGCAGTACCGGGAGGCGAGGCTGTGATTGTGTCCCGTGCGGCGGGCACGGTGCTGCGGGTTCAACGTCGCCTTGGCGAGGGTGTGCGCGCCGGTGATGTGCTGGCCACCGTCGAAAGTCCGGAGGCTGCAGCGATGGCTTCGGAACGCAGGGTAGCACAAGCCAGGGCGGATCTCTCCCGCAGGACGTATGAACGTGAAGCCAGTCTGTTTCAGCAAGGCGTGACACCGCGCCAGGAAATGGAATCAGCCAAAGCGGCACTGGAGGTCGCGCAGGCCGAGGCGCAGCGCGCCACAACGGTTGCCGAGGCTGCGCACCTGACAAGCGATGGCCGGGCGGTCGCGGTGGTCAGCCCCATCGCCGGCAAGATTACTGCCCAATCGGTGACGCTGGGCGCGTATGTCGCGCAGCAGGCCGATCTGTTCCGTGTGGCTGGCCTGGGCGCCGTGCAGGTCGAGGCCGCCGTCACTGCAGGGGATCTGGGCCGTATTTCACCGGGTGGCCAAGCCGCGATTCTGCTTTCCAACGGATCGCCGTTGCCGGCGAAGATCCAGGCTGTCACGCCAACCGTATCGGGCAGTGCACGCGCGGCCACGGTCGTCGTGAGACCGGAGCAACCTTCGGACCGCCTGGTGGTAGGCGAAGGTGTCCAGGTTCGCTTGCGCGCCAAGGCAAACAACAATGGCGAGTTGTCGGTTCCCGAAGATGCCGTACAGAACATTGATGGCACCGATGCGTTATTCGTGCGCACGGAAAATGGATTCCGTGCGCAGCCGGTTCTGGTCGGTACGCGCAGTGGCGGCATGGCGCAGATTCTCTCCGGTGTGCGCGCCGGGGAGCAGGTGGCAACGCGTAATGCCTTTCTGGTGAAGGCCGAGATGAACAAGGCAGCTGGGGACGACGAATGATTGGCAATGTCCTCAGTGGATCGATTCACTACCGATGGCTTGTTCTGTTCCTGACGGTCGTGATTGCCGCAATCGGCGCCTGGCAGCTCAAGCTGCTGCCGATCGATGTCACGCCCGATATCACGAACAAGCAGGTGCAGATCAACACGGTGGTGCCAACCCTAAGCCCCGTGGAGGTCGAGAAGCGCGTGACGTATCCGATCGAAACCGCTATTTCAGGGTTGAACGGCGTCGAGAACACGCGGTCGATGTCCCGCAACGGGTTCAGCCAGGTCACCGTCATCTTCAAGGAGAGCGCCAACCTCTACTTCATGCGCCAGCAGGTATCGGAGCGACTCGTGCAGGCACGTCCCAGCCTGCCCGCAGGCGCCGAGCCGCAGATGGGTCCGGTTTCCACTGGTCTGGGCGAGGTATTCCACTACAGCGTGGAGTATCAATACCCTGATGGCAAGGGCGCACCGCTCAAGGACGGGGCGCCGGGCTGGCAACGCGATGGAAGTTTCTTGACCGAGCGCGGGGAACGGCTTGATGACCGTGTGTCGAAGCTTGCATACCTGCGAACCGTGCAGGACTGGATCATTCGCCCTCAGTTGAGGACAACGGCTGGTGTGGCCGACGTGGATTCCTTGGGTGGCTATGTCAAGCAGTTCGTGGTCGAGCCTGATGCTGCAAAAATGGCCGCCTACGGCATCTCATATGGCGACCTCGCACAGGCTCTGGAGGATGCCAATCTTTCGGTGGGTGCGAACTTCATGCGCCGTTCGGGTGAATCGTACCTGGTGCGTGCCGATGCGCGCATCAAGTCGGCGGACGAGATCTCGCGCGCCGTGATCGCCCATCGCCAGAACGTGCCGATCACGGTCGGCCAGGTGGCGTCCGTCAAGATTGGCGGAGAACTTCGCTCCGGTGCGGCCAGCCGCAATGGCCAGGAAACGGTGATAGGCAGCGCGCTGATGCTGGTTGGCGCGAACAGCCGTACCGTGGCGCAGGATGTTGGCGACAAGCTGGAACAAATCTCGAAGACGCTGCCGCCGGGTGTAGTCATCGTTCCTACGCTTAACCGATCGCAACTGGTGACCGCCACCATCGAGACAGTCGCCAAGAATCTGGTGGAAGGCGCCTTGCTGGTGGTGGTAATCCTGTTCCTGCTGCTGGGCAACTGGCGCGCTGCCGTCATTGCAGCGCTGGTCATCCCATTGTCGATGCTGGTCAGTGCTATCGGCATGAATCAGCTTGGGATCTCCGGCAACCTGATGAGTCTGGGTGCGCTGGACTTCGGCCTGATCATCGATGGTGCGGTGATCATCGTCGAGAATACCCTGCGGCGATTGGCGCAGCGTCAGCATCAGGAAGGTCGTCTACTGACGCTGAGGGAACGCCTGGACGAAGTGTTGCTGTCGTCACGGGAAATGCTTCGCCCCACGATCTATGGGCAACTCGTGATCTTCCTGGTATTCCTGCCGTGCCTGACATTCCAGGGCGTGGAGGGAAAAATGTTCTCGCCGATGGTGATGACGCTCATGCTGGCGCTGGCGTCCGCATTCGTGCTGTCCCTGACCTTCGTGCCTGCGATGCTGGCTGTGCTGCTACGCAAGGAAGTTTCCGAAAAGGAAGTACGGGTGATCGTCGCGACCAAGCAGTGGTACCGCCCGTGGCTGGAGCGGGCGGTGGCGCGACCGATTCCGTTTGTCGGCGCCGGCTTGCTGGTGCTGGCACTGGCTGCAGTTGCGTTCGCCTTTGTCGGTCGCGAGTTCATGCCAACGCTTGACGAACAGAACCTTAACCTGTCCTCCGTTCGCATTCCATCGACATCGATCGATCAGTCGGTGGCGATTGATTTGCCGCTGGAACGCGCCGTGCTCTCGCTCCCTGAGGTGAAGACTGTGTACTCCAAGGCGGGTACCGCCAGCCTGGCGGCTGACCCCATGCCGCCCAACGCCTCCGACAACTACATCATCCTCAAGCCGAAGAGTGAATGGCCGGATGGCGTAACCACCAAGGAACAGGTGATCGAGCGTATCCGGGAGAAGACGGCACCGATGGTGGGCAACAATTACGACGTCACCCAACCCATTGAGATGCGCTTCAATGAACTGATCGGTGGCGTGCGCAGCGATGTCGCCGTAAAGATCTATGGCGAGAATCTCGACGACCTGACCGCCACTGGGCAACGCATTGCCGCCGTCTTGCGCAAGACACCCGGAGCAACGGATGTGCGCGTACCGCTGACCAGCGGGTTTCCCACCTTCGACATCGTATTCGATCGCGCCGCTATCGCGCGGTATGGGCTGACGGTGAAGGAAGTGGCCGATACCGTCTCGGCAGCGATGGCGGGCCGCCCGGCAGGCCAGATATTCGATGGCGATCGGCGCTACGATATTGTCATCCGCCTGCCAGGCAATCAGCGGGAGAACCTCGATGTGCTTGGCGCGCTGCCCGTGATGCTGCCAGCCGCCTCGGACCAGGCGCGGGTTTCCGTGCCATTGCGGCAGCTTGTCGAGTTCCGATTCACACAGGGCCTGAACGAAGTGAGCCGCGACAACGGCAAGCGTCGCGTGTACGTGGAAGCCAATGTGGGCGGGCGTGACCTCGGCAGCTTTGTAGACGATGCTGCTGCGCGGATCGCGCGGGACGTCAAGTTGCCTCCCGGCATGTACATCGAATGGGGCGGCCAGTTCCAGAACCTGCAAGCCGCGACCAAGCGACTCGCCATGATTGTGCCCGCCTGCTTCGTGCTGATCGCCGCGGCGCTGTATATGGCGATCGGCAATGCAATGCTGACCGCGACAGTTCTGACGGCTGTGCCCCTGGCGCTGGCGGGAGGCGTGTTCGCACTACTGCTGCGCGGCATCCCGTTCTCCATCTCCGCAGCAGTGGGTTTCATTGCTGTCTCGGGCGTGGCCGTTCTCAATGGTCTCGTCCTGATATCGGCCATCCGCAAACGGCTGGAAGACGGGGTGGCGCCGGACGCGGCCGTGATCGATGGCGCGATGGAACGGGTGCGACCGGTGCTCATGACTGCCTTGGTGGCATCTCTGGGCTTCGTGCCCATGGCCCTCGCAACGGGGACGGGTGCGGAGGTGCAAAAGCCACTGGCAACGGTCGTGATCGGTGGATTGATCACGGCCACCGTGCTCACGCTCTTCGTGTTGCCCGCGATATGCGGCATGGTGGTGCGCCGGAAACGGGGCGCGGGCGTGGGTCGCGACGAACTCGCTGAAGCTTAGGAGGTTGCATGCTGGACGTATTGCGGAACCGAACCTATCGGCACCTGTTCGGTGCGCAGGTGATCGCGCTGATTGGCACCGGGCTTGCGACGGTCGCGCTGGGTCTGCTCGCCTATGATCTGGCTGGTGCGAACGCGGGTAGCGTCCTGGGAACCGCGCTGGCAATCAAGATGGTTGCCTATGTGGGCATTGCCCCGGTTGTGGGTGCGTTCGCCAACAGGCTTCCGCGTCGCGCATTCCTTGTTGCGATGGACCTCGTGCGGGCGCTGGTGGCAATTTCTCTGCCGTTCGTGACGCAGATCTGGCAGATCTACATCCTGATTTTCCTGTTGCAGTCGGCATCGGCGGCGTTCACGCCAACTTTTCAGGCGACCATCCCGGACGTCCTTCCTGAAGAGAAGGCCTATACGAATGCCTTATCCCTGTCGCGCCTGGCGTATGACATGGAGAGTCTGGTGAGTCCGATGCTGGCCGCCGCGTTGCTATCGGTCATCGGCTTTCACTGGCTGTTCGGCGGCACTGTCGTGGGCTTCCTGGTGTCGGCTGCGTTCGTCGTTTCGGTGCGTTTGCCGCAATCCAAGGCGATAGCTCGCAAGGAGAGCCTGTATGCCAAAACGTTTCGGGGTATGTCGATCTACCTTCGGACGCACCGCTTGCGAGGGCTTCTGGCCCTGAACCTCGCCGCGGCCGCCGCCAGCTCGATGGTCATCGTGAACACGGTCGTCTATGTGCAAAGCAAGCTGCAGCGTCCGGCGTCTGATGTCCCATTCGCTCTGGCGGCCTTCGGCTGCGGATCGATGCTTGTGGCACTGTTACTGCCGAGGCTGTTGGCGAATCGTCCTGATCGTCCAGCCATGCTGGGCGGCGCCATCCTTATGTCAGCCAGTCTCGCTTTTGGAGTAGCACTGACCGGGTTCGGGCAAGTCATCGAATGGCCCATGCTTCTGCTGACGTGGTTTGCCACCGGCATCGGGTACTCGATGACGTTGACGCCAAGCGGACGTCTGCTGAAACGCTCGGCGGCTTCAGCCGATCGCCCTGCAGTGTTTGCTGCGCAATTCTCCCTCTCGCATGCGTGCTGGCTGATTGCCTATCCGCTCGCGGGGCAGGTGGGGGCGCGATACGGGATGCGTGCAGCATTTGTGGTGCTTGCGTGCGTTTCTGTTGTCGGATTTCTCGCTGCCTGGCGCGTGTGGCCAGCAGCAAATCATGAGGATACGGTCCCGGTGCGCTGACACAATCCCTCGCGGCGTGAAGGGTTGGCGAGAAAATTGCCATGATTGACGTGCTGACCGGTGGCGCAGGTCCAGAACCAACGGCCAGACTTTTCGTACGTCAGCAGCGCGTGCTGGGACTGGTCGGGGGCAGCCGCAATGATCAACCAGAGTTCGTGCGGCCTGGCGGCCATCCATGCCAAACGGGTCATCTATCAGGTGATTCCGCAGCAGCACATTGCCGATGCGTTCCAGTTGCAACACGCCGGTGCTTACGCCGGAAAATCTACCTCGACAGAATTGACAGCGAGCCAGTCATCTGGGCATCCGCGTGGGGCACTACGGGGGGCCAGGAAAAGCACTTCGCCGCCCGCTGTGGTTCCGACGAAATTCGTTCCGGTAGAACGGAGTGCGTTTCCACCGGACTGGTCGTTCCGGACAGTGTGGGTGGGGGCACCTTTCCGTTCAAGTTCTGATGCGCCGCATGGCCGTTAGCATGGCGCTAGCCCAGACGCGCACCCAAGAAAATGGCTTGCCTCCGTAGGAGGCAAGCCACAAGCTCTTCGTGCCACGGTAGAGGCAAAAGAGCAGCACCGGAAGCCAGTCAACCTGGACGGATGACTGGCTCCCCTCACACTTGTGCAAGTGTCAAACTGGCATGGGCGTCAACCTGTCAGAGCCCGTGAGCGCCGTCGGTGAAGACGTCTCGCGCCCCAATACGTGCTCCGTCGGTGAAAACGTCACGCTTGTCGATGCGCGCGCCGCCGGCGTACACGTCGCTGGCTGAGGCTCCGGCGCGTGCGCCGTCCGTGAAGGGATCGCGAGGGCGATGGACCTGCCCCTCGGCGGGAGCGGCCACGGCAGTGCCTGCGAGGATCGAGAGTGCGGCGGTAAGAATGGCAGTGTGAAGCTTCTTCATGGAAAGTTCTCCGGAGTCATGTTGGCGAGTCTGTCTCGCTCACCGTGTGCACAGTCTATCGGCCCGACACGATCAGTCGAATGACTCGAATATTACGAACCGGTCATCTGAGGGAAATGCGTCCAAAGCAGGCGAATTCTGTACGGCACAACGGTGTCAAGATCATTGCAACTTGGTCATTTGAAACGTTGATAAATTGATCGCTTATCCTCGCAATGACGCGGAGTGGGGTAGGCTAGTCTGCCCTCTTCCGAATGCGTTGGAGAGGCGAGATGGAAACCGCATTTATCCAGAATGCTGCGCGTAGCGCGGAAAACGCTCATGAACTGGCGCTCAGGCTGCGCACTCGCCGGCTGGAGTTTCTGGCAGCCAATATCGCCAACGCGGATACCCCGAACTACAAGGCGCGGGACATCGACTTTGGCGCCGAATTGGAACGGGCGATGGCAAGCGGCAATGCGTTTGTGGGCATGGCGACGACTTCGCGGCGGCATTTGGAGTCCCGTCCGTCAGCGGCGGAGGAGGCATTGCTCTACCGGGTGCCGATGCAGTCCGGCATCGATGGCAATACGGTCGAGATGGACGTCGAGCGCGTGGCATTTGCGGAGAATGCGGTGCGTATGCGGTTTTCCATTCAGAAGACGGCGGGTGAATACAAGGACATGCTCAAGCTCTACCAGGATATGCGTCCCTAGGCGGTATCCACGGATACTCACTAGTAGGAGTAGAAACTCAAAGCATGGCAACTCTTGCGGGCCCACGTTTGATGGGTAGTCGGTGGCAGGAATGTCTGGTACAAACGGCCCGCGAAGGATGTCGTGCTGCGCCGGATTTGCGTGCGGTGCTTCCTTGGCGCGTTCGATCTTGGATCGGAAAGGTTAGTGTCGGAATGGAGAAACGTCGTCAGAAGCGATTGCGCGCCCACATCAAGGAGTTTGTCCTTCCGCCAATTACCGATGGGCTCGTGCTAGGGCGCGCCTCGCCAATTGGACACGTTGCGGTCGGGCGAGCACTCAGTTTGCTGTCAACCACGGCCTTCGAGCATATAGAAATCGACGACGACGTGATTTCTGACATCCTCATTCGAAAGGCGATTCTCAGAAAGATCCCCGCCGCAGAGCTCAAGACGTTCATCCTGGATGAGATCAAACCGGCCATGGGAGCCGAGGAAATCCTTCACCTGGCGCTGGAAGTCGAGTTGTTCGTGGATCAAAAGCTGGGATAAGGCTTGCAGATGGACACATTGCTTGTTTCGGAGTGCCTCGACCTGACGGCACGCCGCGTTGCGCTCGACCAGCGATATCGGGATCTGGTCGGGGTCAATCAGACATCGACGAACGTCTTCTCGGTCTTCGATGACGACGGCACGTTTCTCGGTGTCGTGACGGACCGGCAGGCGACGCTTTTTCCAGCACGGATTTTCGCGGATCTGATCGCACGACGTCCACCCGAGCCCGTGCAGGGGCATGCCAGCGCGATCCAGTTGCTCAAGCGCATGCGTAAGGAAGCTTGTGAGCACCTACCCGTCTTCGATGCGCAAGGGCGATACATCGGCATTGTCTCCATGGCGTCCTTGCTGGCCGAGTTCGTTTGTCGCAGTGACATCAATCGTCGTGAACGCGAGGCGCTGGTTAGCCAATTGCGTACTGAGCTGGAAAACCGCAAGATATCGGCCAATGTGCTCGAGTCAACTAGTGACGCGGTGCTGGTAACGGACGCTCGCTTGCGCATCCAGTACATCAATCGTGCCTTCACAGCCGCGACGGGCTATCCCGGCGCGGATATTGTCGGGCGGCCGGCCGGATTCTTACGGTCTGGCCGGCATGGACGGGGCTTCTACGCGGAGATATTTGCAACCCTGCGCGATGGCGGACGCTGGGAAGGGGAGGTCTGGCTATTGCGGGCGGACGGCTCGATCGCGCCCGACTGGGTAACGATCAAGACGGTTCACGACGAGCATGGCGAAGTGTTCAGTTTCGTGGCGATGTTCGCGGACATCATGCAGCGCGAAAGCCTGCGCGCCCAGTACATGCACCTTGCCTACTACGACAGCCTGACCGGTCTGCCAAATCGACGCTTGTTCCAGGACCGGCTTGGCCATGCGATCGAACGTTCGGCGAACAAGGGTACGGAATTTTCCCTGCTTTTCCTTGACCTCAACCGGTTCAAGGACGTGAACGATACACTGGGCCACTCGTTTGGCGATCGGCTACTCGAGGTGGTCGGGGAGCGCTTCAAGCGACTGGTGAAGGAAGCGGATTTTGTCGGCCGTATCGGCGGCGATGAATTCACATTCATTCTGCACGACACCGCGGATCCTGCTCAGGTCGAGTCGATCGCGCGGCGGATCTTCGATGAACTGGCCAAGCCGATTGTCCTGAACGGTACGCAAAGCTACGTCTCCGCGAGCATTGGGGTCAGCCGATTTCCCGCCGATGGCACGACCGCAGAAGCGCTGATCATGAATGCCGATGCGGCGATGTACCGCGCCAAGGAGGATGGCATCGGCGCTTGTCATTTTTTTTCTCGCGGCCTGCATACGAAGGTGCTCAAGCGCCTCGACATCTCCAACGCGCTGCACCGCGCGCTCGAGGCCAACGAATTTTCGCTGGCCTGGCAACCCCAGGTGTCGCTCACCACGGGCAAGGTCATCGGTGCGGAAGTCTTGCTCCGCTGGATGCGAGATGGCAGCGTTCCCGTCTCGCCGGCCGAATTCATTCCGGTAGCCGAAGAGACCGGGGTAATCGGCGCGATCGGGGATTGGGTATTGCGCGAATCCTGTCGATACGTCGCGAAGCTCGAGGCACTGGCGATCGATCCGGAATTCAGGGTGGCGGTGAACTTCTCGCCCTTGCAACTGAGTTGGCACAGGCAGGAGCCTGTGCTGCAGACTATCGCGCAGTTTGGCGTTGATTGTCGGCGCTTCAAGATTGAGCTGACGGAGAACGCGTTGTTCGTGCACGAGGAAGGGCTGCTAGAATTTGTGCGGGAGCTGGGCGCCGCGGGCGTCGGAATTGCCATCGACGATTTCGGGACTGGATACAGCAATCTGTCCAGTCTGAAGCACTTACCGGTCACCGAACTCAAGATTGATCGCGCCTTTATCCATGACATGCAAGGCTCGCACAGCGACAGGCAAATCGTGCAGGCCATGATTAGCATGGCGCATATGCTTGGGCTGCGCGTCGTGGCCGAAGGGGTCGAGTACGTTTGGCAAGTGTCGGTGTTGCGGGAGTTTGGCTGCGAGGTGGGGCAAGGCTACCTGTTCAGCCGGCCGATCGACTTTGACGCGCTGGTCAAGCTACTCGATGCGCCCGCCGTCGACGTACAGGCGATGCTTGCCGACGGCTAGGCGATCTTTGGCGTCCCGACGGTCGGCACGACCGCGCGGATGGCTCGTGGCGGGGACTCCCGCACTGCGCTCGATCTCCGGGCGATGTGGCGAGATTTAGATGTGCCGTAATCTCGCCAGCATGACTGTGCCGGCCGCCATGGTGATGGTGGCGAATGCGAAGCCGAGGACAGGTGATAGCGCCGACCAGATGAGACCGACGCCGGCGCTCGAGATGAACTTCGCCGTGCCGTTCGTGGTGCCGAGCGCGCCGATGCTCATGGCCAAGGTGTCAGCCGACACCATCTCGGCGATCACCGTCGGCTCCAGGGCTTCCTGGACGGCCGTGTACAGGCCCGCAAGCAGGAAGACGGCCGCGAGCAGTGCGAGGGTGTTGACGTGGAGCCAGAACGTGATGGCCATGAGCAGGCCGGTCATCGCGCCTAGCGCATAGCCAAGCACGAGAATGCGCAGCGCACCGACGCGATCCGCCAGCATGCCGACTGGAAATGACGCCGCCGATTGCACGACGTTTCGCCAGACGTAGAGGCCACCGGCGATTTGCGCGGCCTGCACGATGCCGAGTGCGGGGGTCAGCAATTTCGTGGCGCCGAGGATCAACAGGCTGTGGGAGAAATCACCCATGCCAAACAACCCGACGGCGCCGAGATAGCGCTTGAATTTTGGCGGAAGGCCGCGCAAGGCCCGGAAAAATCGCAGCCCGGGATTTGGGGAAAATGCCGGATCCTTGACGAAGCCGAGGAAAGCCAGGACGGCCAGAACCCCCGGGATGACACTTAGCCATAGGACCAGACGGAACGGACCGATGGGGTCGTTCCACCCATGATGGCTTTGGGCCCAGCCAAGCAATGCGACACCAAGCAGCGGTCCGACTACTGCGCCAATCGTATCCATAGCCCGATGAAACCCGAAGGCACGGCCTCGCGCGCGCGGCGGGATTGCCTGGATGACAATCGCGTCGCGAAGCGGGCCGCGCAGCCCTTTTCCGAACCAGGAAATGATTCGCCCCACAAGTAGCATTGGCCACGCCGTGGCCAATGCGATTGCGATCTGACCCGCAGGCGTCAGGGCGTAGCCGACCAGCACCAGAAGCTTTCGATGTCCGAGCTTGTCGGCGACGTAACCCGAAATCATCTTGGTAAAGCTCGCCACCGCATCGGCCAGGCCTTCGATAAGTCCCAGAACCGCCGCCGGGATCCCGAGTATTGCCAGGAAGCCGGGCAGGATGACGGTGGTGGTCTCGTAGCAGAAATCGCCTAGTGCACTCGTGAGCCCGGCACCGACAACGGTGCGATTCAGCCATTCTCGCTGCAGCGGCACGGGGGCTGCCGGGGGCTTGTCATTCGACAGCGGTGCGGTGTCCTTTGAATCTGTCATGCTGTCTCGCGATCGGGCGCATTGCCCACGACGATCGAAACCAAAGTTGGCCAAGGCCGGGCTGACGAAAACGCTGAGCGCACTGGTCTGGCGCGGCGCTGTCCAGGAAATCCCTAAAGTCTGCAATCACAAGTCGCCACAGGCGCGGTGTGGATTGTCGGCGTCGAATCCATGACATCGTTCGCATCTGTTGGAAAAAGGCCGCGCCGCCGTGCATGTTGTCCGATGTTGCCGCAGATAGCAACGGGTGCGGCGCCTGGTAATTTCCCCGTCATGTTTGCGACAGGTCATCTCCATAAAATCGAATGTCAGCCTTCTGACCGCGCGCATGGATGTGTGAGTCGGATACGCGTCCAGACGACTTCGCCAGCACGCCGCCGCATCGCGCGTGGGCTCAACGCCAGCCTGGGTGAGTACGAGGATTCTGCAAAGCGATGGAGGGCCCCTTGCGGGAGGGCCTCCGATTTCAATCTGAGGCCGGCGATGCGATCGTGCGTGAGATGTGGCAATGCATTGTCCACGCAGGGGTGGCATTGCTGGTCCTGCGACTGGCAGCCGCCGTCGACATCAGGCATTGTGTGCCTCGCACCCGAACTGATCGGGGATCACGATGGGAATCAAGCGTCGCTGTTGCGGGAATTTGCGCACGTTGAAGACCGGAACTTCTGGTTTGCATATCGCCGCCGACTGATCATCGAGGCCTTGTCTCGGTGGTTCCCGCAGATTGAGTCATTCTTGGATCTGAGCTGCGGTGCGGGAAAATTCCTGGATGATTTCCGGACATGCTATCCGGCCGCCACGCTGGTCGCGGCCGACCGTTGCGTGGATGCACTACGCGAGGTGCGCCGGGAATATGGCTTTTCCTGTTTGCAGATGGATCCTATGCACCTGCCGTTCGCGGACGCCTTTGACGTCATCGGGGCGTTCGACGTCCTGCAGCATGCCGCGTCAGACGGGATAGTGCTTGACCAGTTGCGTAAGGCTTGTCGCCAGGGTGGCGGTATTGTCGTGACCGTACCGCATCAACGAACGCGACGACTGCGCGGCAATGCCCCGAGGGCGCCAGAAGCGCGCTACACGCTTCCCGCACTGATTCGCAAGGTCAATGCCGCAGGTTTCACTGTCGTACACAGCCAGACATTCTGCACGTTGGCATTGCCGCTTATGACGCTGAGCATGAGCAAGCAAAGGACGCGTCCGTTCCCCATGGCGGTTGGCGACCATCGACGCCGTGGTCCCATCCTGAATGACATGTTTGGCGGACTCTGCATGATCGAGAGGCAATTGGAGAAGGGCGGCGTGCGGTTCGCCAATGGCGATGGTGCGCTGATCGTCGCCGTGCGCCGATTCGCTTGAGGATGGCGTTCACTGAGTACGCACGAGAGGCGGCCTGCCACACAGGGCGATTGGAAACTTGAACCGATATTACGTCTTCGATTTGCCGCATGGCGTGCTGTCCTCGCTATTGCTGGTTGCCGTGCTCTGCATCATTGCGTTCCTGGCATTTGTCATCTATCTGAATCGCACCTATGGTCGCGGGCGCCCGCGGCTGCCGCGCCGGGGCCGGCCCCGAAAGAGCCCTCGCTCTGGCCGTCGGAAATAACGGCGGCCTACCCGCGTTCGTACAACTTGGCGTCGCCGCTGTTGGGCCGCAGCACTGTCCGCAAGGTCATTTGCGCAAGCGCCCTGGTTTGGGACTCTTGCTGCGGTGCTTGCGAGGCGGCGGTTGGCTGCGATGCAGGTGCCGGGCTAGCAGGACAATCAAGCTGAGGATGGTCACCAGCCCGACCAGAATTACCGCGACGACCGCGGGCGGCAGATGCAGGATGGGAGGCGGACGCATACGGGGATTTTCGGGCCTGGTGTGCTAGCTGTCCAGAAGGTGGGTCGCGGCGATTTGCCGACGGAGGGTGCCCTACGTGTTGCGGGAGCTCACCAGCGCGGTGTCTTGATATTGTGGCGGCACCTCGAGCAAACGCCCGGGAAGTGCCGTAGGGCGGGTGCCCTCTCATGGATGCGCGCCGCACTGGTGAACGTTCCCAATGCACTGAAGACTGGCCTGGCGGCCCCCGGGACTCGCCAGGCACAGTTGCTACACGGCCCGCTCCAGTTCTGCCTGCTTGGCGGTGGTGGAGGGCGAGGGCAACAAGCGCCGGCGCAGCAACAGATATACGGCGGGCACGACGAACATCGATAGCAGCGGCGCTGTCACCATGCCACCCACCATTGGCGCAGCAATCCGTTGCATGACCTCAGACCCTGTGCCATGTGACCACATGATCGGAATCAGGCCCGCCAGGATGACCGCCACCGTCATCGCCTTCGGCCGGACGCGCAATACCGCACCCTCCTGGATGGCGTCGAGCAACGCATCTAGCGTATCTTCACCGCGCGCCAACCGGTCGTGCCACGCGTGCTTGAGATACAGCAGCATGATGACGCCGAACTCTGCGGCCACACCCGCAAGCGCGATGAACCCAACTATCCCAGCCACAGAGAGGTTGTAGCGCAACAGATACAGCAGCCAGAAGCCGCCTATTAGGGCCAAGGGGAGCGTGCCCATGATCAGCATGGCTTCATCCAGCCGGCCGAAAACTAGATAGAGCAGTACGAAGATGATCAGCAAGGTAAAGGGGACGACGACCTTGAGTTTGGCCGTAGCACGCTCCAGATACTCGAACTGGCCTGACCAACTGAGGGCATACCCGGCGGGCATTGGTACGGCCTTCGCCACGGCGGCCTGCATGTCACGCACGGTGGACCGAAGATCTCTGCCGCGAATGTCAACATATACCCAACCGGAAAGACGTGCGTTCTCACTGCGCAACATCGGTGGGCCCTGCATGACAGTAATGCGGGCCACATCGGCCAGCGCAATCTGTAAGCCGCTGTCGGTCACAATTGGCAGGCGCCGCAGTGCATCGATGGAGTCCCGATCGTCGCGCGGATACCGAACGTTGATGGGGAATCGTGCGAGTCCATCGACCACCTCACCAACGGTTTCACCCCCGATGGCCGAGGAAACAATCGATTGGACGTCCTCGATGTTCAGACCGTAGCGGCCTGCTGCCGCGCGGTCGATGTCGACATCGATGTAGCGCCCGCCCGTGAGCCGTTCGGCCAGCGCAGATGTCACGCCGGGGACTGTCTTGACGGCCTCTTCAATACGTGTGGCGAGTCTGTCGATCTCCTTGAGGTCCGTGCCGGCGACCTTGATACCCACGGGACTCTTGATGCCGGTCGCGAGCATGTCAATGCGATTGCGGATCGGCGGTACCCAGATATTGGACAGGCCCGGTACCTTGACAATGCGGTCCAATTCTTCGACCAGCTTGTCGGTTGTCATGCCGGGACGCCACTGATCCTTCGGCTTAAAGCGAATGGTCGTCTCGAACATCTCAATCGGCGCGGGGTCCGTCGCACTGTCGGCGCGGCCGGCTTTGCCAAACACGGACGCCACTTCAGGGACCGTCTTGATCAGCCGGTCGGTCTGTTGCAGCAACTGCGACGCCTTGCCGGCCGCAAGCCCTGGCAGAGCGGAGGGCATGTAGAGCAGATCGCCTTCGTCCAGCGGTGGCATGAATTCCCCGCCAGTGCGCATGATGGGCCAGGCGGTCGCAACCAGGAGCACGCCCGCCAGCGCCACGGTGGTCTTGGGGTACCTGAGCACCTTGTTGAGCAGCGGGTGATAAGCGCGGATCAGCAGGCGGTTGAGAGGATTGGCTTGCTCGGAAGGGATCTTGCCACGAATCATATAGCCCATTAGCACGGGGATCAATGTGACGGAGAGACCCGCCGCCGCCGCCATGGAGTAGGTTTTGGTGAACGCCAATGGCGAGAACAACCTGCCCTCCTGTGCCTCCAGGGTAAAGACTGGAATGAACGACAGGGTGATGATCAGCAATGAGACGAACAGGGCAGGACCGACCTCTGCGGCCGACTCACCGATAAGGCGCCATCGCTCTTGCGCCTCAAGTTCTTGCTGTGGATGCTTGACGTGCCAGTGTTCCAGGTGCTTATGGGCGTTCTCGATCATGACGACCGCGGCGTCGACCATCGCGCCGACTGCGATTGCAATACCCCCCAGTGACATGATGTTGGCGTTCACGCCCTGATAGCGCATGACAAGGAATGCCGCCAGCACGCCAAGCGGCAACGAGATGATGGCGACCAGTGCCGAGCGCAAGTGAAAGAGAAAGAGCAGGCAGACCACTGCGACGACCGCAAACTCCTCCAGCAGCTTGGTGGTGAGGTTGTCGACTGCGCGACTGATCAGCGCCGACCGGTCGTAGACGGTGACGACCTCGACGCCGTCAGGCAGGCTTTTCTGCAAGGTCTGCAGTTTGGCCTTGACGGCGTTGATCGTCTCCAGCGCGTTCTTCCCCGATCGCAGGATAATGACCCCGCCCGCGACTTCGCCTTGGCCGTTGAGCTCCGCGATGCCGCGGCGCATCTCTGGGCCCAGTTGAATCACGGCGACATCGCCCAGTCTGACCGGAATACCGGCGTCGCTCGTCACGATCGGCACCTGCCGAAAGTCATCCAGCGTCTTCAGGTACCCGGTAGCGCGCACCATGTATTCGGCTTCACCCAGTTCCAATACTGAGCCCCCGGTTTCCTGATTGGCCCCCTTGAGTGCGGCCAGCACCTTCCCTTGTGACAGGTTGTAGGCGCGAAGCCGGTCGGGCAACAGCACAATTTGGAACTGCTTGACCATCCCGCCCAACGAGGCAACCTCTGCGACATTGGGCAAGGACTTGAGCTCAAATCGCAAGAACCAGTCCTGAAGGGCGCGCAGCTGTGACAGGTCATGCTGTCCGCTCTTGTCCACGAGCGCGTACTCATAGACCCAACCCACGCCGGTAGCGTCGGGACCAAGCGCAGGCTTGGCGGCGGCCGGCAGCCGGGACTGGACCTGGTTCAAGTACTCAAGAACGCGTGAACGGGCCCAGTACAGGTCGGTGCCGTCCTCGAACAATACGTAGACATAGGAGTCGCCGAAGAACGAGTATCCGCGCACGGTCTTCGCGCCGGGCACCGACAGCATCGTGGTGGTCAGCGGATAGGTGACCTGGTTCTCCACAATCTGGGGAGCCTGCCCAGGGAATGGGGTGCGAATGATGACCTGCACGTCGGAGAGGTCGGGCAGGGCATCCAGTGGCGTACTTCGCACGGCCCAAAGCCCCCACGCGGTCAGCATCACCGTGGCAAGAAGGACCAGGAAGCGGTTGCGGATGGACGCAAGGATCAGACTGGCGATCATGGCTTGGCTCCCGCGGTCTGGACTTGCGGCGCGACGGTGACGAGCGTCGCCATGCCGTGGGGATCCAACCGGAAGCTGAACGCGACGCGATCGCCCGCTTTCAGTCCCTGCGGAAGGCCGGCAGGTGGCGCGGCAAACTCCATTGTCATGGCGCCCCACTGGGCTGACGGGATGGCCTCGTGAGCGATGATCAGGCTGCGCTCGCCGATGGACTGGATGCGCCCTACTGCACGATGCTCGGGGCCAGCGGCCGACGCCTCGGAGGCGGCGCTGTCAACCGGGGGGCCGGAAGTAGTTTCCTGCATGCGTGCGACGGTCCCGCGCAGGCTCGCTTCTGAATCAATGAGGAACTGTCCGGAAACCACGACTTGCTGGCCCGCCTTCAGGCCCTCGAGGATCTCGCTCTGGCCACCGGCGGTTGCGCCCGCCTTGACTTCTACCGGATCAAATCCACCTTCGCCTTTGGCCACCATGGCAATGGTGCGCGCTCCGGTCCGGATTAGTGCCTCGCTGGGCACGAGCAGCCGTTCTGTTGCGCCCGCCGGCACCATGCGTACCGACACGAACATGCCCGGCAACAGTTTCCTGTCCTTGTTCTGCAGTTCGATCCGTACCTTGATCGTGCGCGTACCGGCGCTGACGTCCGGCAAGATCGTGTCCACCTTGCCGGGCAGCGCCAGATTCGGCAGCGCCGTGGTGCTTGCCATTACCGCCTGGCCAGGCCGCAGGGCAGCCGCCTGGCTTTCAGGCACTTCGGCGAGCACCCACACCGTTGCCAGGCTGGCGATGCGAAAGAGCGTCATGCCAGGGGGAACGGTCATGCCGTCCCGAGCGCCGACCTCAGTGACAATGCCGTCGACCGCGCTATTGACCGTGAGCCGCGGTTGGAGCTTGCCGCTTGCCTGCACTACGCGGATCTGGCCGTCTGTCATGCCTACCTGCCGCATGCGCGCCACCGCGGCGTCGCGCAGTTCGGGCTGCGGGTTACCCGGCATGCGCGCGACGGCCAGGTACTCTTCCTGCGCCGCCACCCAGTCTGGCGAATAGACCTGGGCGAGCGCCTGGCCTTTGCGGACCGTTTCCATGGTGGTCCGCACGTAAGTGTGTTCGACGAACCCGGTGGTTCGCGCCTGAATGACTTCGATGCCGCGCTCGTTGATGGCGACATTGCCGGGGACCTGCAGGGCCATCTCCAGCCGGCCGAGCTTTACTTCCGCGGTCCGGACGCCGAGGTTCTGCGTCACGCGGCCGTCGATGCGCACCGCGGCGCCGTCGGCATTTTCCTCTTCATACACCGGTATCAGCGGCATATCCATGTAAGGGGATTTGCCCGGCTTGTCAAAGCGCTGCCCCGGTACCATCGGGTCGCGCCAGTAGAGAATCCGTTTGCCGGTCTTGAGCTCGGCGCCCGCGGCCGGATCATGGCCGTCGTGGGGCCCATTGACCGTTGCGGATCCGGAAGCTTGCTGATGACGTTGCTGTTGTCCAAGGTAATATGCGCCACCCAGGCCCGCCGCAACGGCGAGACTCATCGCGACGCGCGCGATTGCGGTCGTTTTCATGGTTGATCCCCTTGCGTGGATGCCGGCATTGCTTCAGTCGCAAGCGGCATCAGGAAATTGAGCTCGGCCCACAGCCGGGCCGTCGCGGCCTCCAACTTCAGGCGTTCCAGCGAGAGATTGAGCGCTTTGCGGCTCGCGTCGGCGACTGCGGAGAGCGTGCCGGCACCGGCGCGATACGCCGTCAGTGCTGCTTCTGTCTGCGTTCTGGCCAGCGGCACCGTGACGTCGCGATAACGTTCCAGCCGCGACTGGTTCAGGCCGAGTTCGGCTCGCTTGCCGCGCAGTTGGCCCTGTAGCCCACGTCGAACCGCTTCGGCTTGGGCTCGCGCTGCATCGGCCTGTGAGAGCTTCGCGGCGAGCTCACGATCTTGCCGGTTCTTCCGATCCCAGGGCAAAGGCAGGGATAGGTTGACCGAAACCATGTTCGAGTACGCTGGGCCGCGCTGGCTGTACATCAACTCCACGCTGACGTCCGGAATCCTGTTTTCCCGCGCCACGCTGCCCTCGGCCTCCGCGACGCCGACCTGGGCCTCGGCGGTGGCCACATCGGGCAACTGGGACACGACGCTGCCATCGAGATTGGCGAGCCACGCGGGTATCGCAAGCGTCGGACTGTCACCCAGGGGGCGCACGGCGGCGTCACCGACCCAGCGCTGCAGCATTGCTCTGGCTGTCGACACAGCGGCGCGCGCCTCGTCCTCCCGGTCGCGCAATTGCTGCAACTCAAGTTCAGCGGTCAGGATATCGGTCCGGGGGCCGCGGTTGCCACGATAGGCAGCGCGGGCAGCGTCGATCATCAGCCCGATGGACTGCGCCTGTTCCGCCAGCACGACGGTTGCCCGCTCGGCATAGAGCCGATCGAGCCACGCCTGTGCCGCGCCACGCTGTACGGCGGCGAGCGCGGCCGTGCGTTGCGCCTGCGCCGACGAGGCCTCGGCCTCGAAGCGTCGTGCGCGCGCTTCACGCTTGGCTGATCGCGTCAGTTCCTGCATCACGCTGATCGAGCGCATCGTCATCGATTCCGTGCCGATTGAGAAGCGATCCCGTCCATCGGCGGGCACGTTGTTGACGCCAACCTTGAGAACCGGGTCCGGCAGTTGCCTGCCCGCAACCGCCATTTCCAAGGCGGATTGGATTGCTGCGCGCGACGTCTCAGCGTCCGAGGCATGCGCCGAGGCGAGCACCACGGCTTCCTGCAACGACAGGGGTGCGGCCGATTGCGCCCATCCGGGATGGGCGGCCGCGATGAGCGAGAGGGCGAGCGACCACCGCCGCCCGCGCGCTAGGGGAAAACGCAAAAACATAAAGCCTCCACAAAGCAACGACTCCCTTGGTCTTGACGACTCAGGGCACGATAGCGGACGTTGCTTCGCGGGCTAAATGCGGAAACAGCAATGGAGGATCGCGAGCGGGCGGGGAGGCGGTCGTGGGACGGGGTTGCCCGTGGCCAGCCGATACCCGCCAAGGATCGGTGTCAGGTCAGGTGTGGCTACCGGGCTAACCGAGGCCGCCTGGAATACGGGCAGTTGCGGGCTCGCATGATCGGCAGATTTGCTGTCCTGGTGGCAATGCGCCTGGCACAGGCCTGCATGCGAATGGCCCCGCTTGATTGCCATGTCCGGACAGGATTCCGCCATCCCGGTCATGCTCGCCGTCAGGCTCAGCGCATACCGGCTGCCCTCACAGGCGTAGGCGGCCGCTGCCAGTTGAACTGTCAGGAACGAAATCAACAGGAATGCGGCAATCCAGTGCCGGCGATAGGAGGCGTGCATGAGCCGGGAATCAAGTGGGCGAATCCTAGCAGCCTTGATTTTACTTCCGGCAATAAGTCTGCAGTGGGTTGTCCTGGATCAAAGACGCTCACGAAGTGCGGCACTTGACCATCGGTCGGAAAAGCCGACGATGGTCGTGCGCAAGGGATTCGGTCCGTCTGGGCGCCGTGCGCCCCGCCTGATTCTGGTGCATGGCGGCCCTGTCATGTGTGAGTCATTTTGCTGACAGGCCGGCTCTCTAGAATACGCTGAGACGAAATTCCGCCTTTCTGTGCCGTCGAATGAGACGCTTGCTGTCCCGCCTCCTGCTGTGGTTCATGATCCTCGCATTGCCGCTGCAGGCGATGGGAGCGCCCGTACACGGCGGTTGCCCAGCGCATGACCGGTTGCGCAATGATGCGGCAATGGGCCTCGAGATCGACGTGGAGGAAACAGTCACCAACCCGGACAAGCCGTGCCACCACAATACACAGCACAGCGCTTCGCGGGGAAAACTGGATCCTGATGCGGACGGTCACACGTGCGACGCTTGCATTGCCATGAGCCAGGCCCCCGGATGGTTCTCGGGCTTCTGGCTGCGGCAGCCGGAATCGTTCGAGGTGGCGGGCAGGACGGCCGCGCTCCTCGCCAGTTTCATTCCAGACGTGCTTCTTCGTCCACCCTCCACTCCTGTGTGAATTGGGGCTTCACCCCGATCGCAGTCCCGCCCTCATCGGATTGCGACGCCTTGCTGCCTAGTACCTAGGTATCTCAATTCACTTGCCACGTCATCGCGTTGACGCGTTGCCGTGGGACAACCTCGCCCGTGCGTCGGCAAGCCAACGCGTGGAGCAGGAACCTCGAACGGGAGACGACCATGCGCGCATGCATTCAGTGCAGAGCCCCTATCAAGCACGAAATCTGGAGTTGCGCCGCGTGCGGCTGGCAACCGATGAGTCAGGATGGATTGGTCTGCATGGCGCCGGCCATGCTGGCCGACCATGATGGCTATCACGAACCTCTCTTCGAGGAGTACGAAAAGCTCGAAGCCACACACTTTTGGTTCGTTCATCGGCGGCGGCTGATTCTTGACGTCCTGCAGAGCCATTTCCCGACACTCAGGTCCTTCATGGACATCGGGTGCGGGACCGCCGAGAACCTCAAGGCCATCGAGCAGCGCTTTCCGCATGCGCGCATTTGCGGTGGGGAGGCGTCGCTGCAGGCACTGGCCTCGGCCCGCAACAAGTCCAACGCCCAGTTCATCCAGATGGACGCCCGCGCGCTGCCCTTTACCGCTGCCTTTGATGTGATCGGGGCGTTCGATGTGATCGAACACGTCGACGACGATAAGCGTGTCTTGGCAGAGATGTACCGGGCTTGTCGCGCTGGCGGCGGCCTCATCCTTACCGTGCCCCAGCATCCTAGCCTGTGGAGCCATCTTGACGATGCGGCGAAGCACAAGCGACGCTACACATACAGTGAGTTGCTTGGCAAGGTGCGGGCCGCCGGATTCCAGCCCGTCTACGCCACCTCCTTCATGTCGCTGCTTCTGCCGGCGATGGCGCTCTCGAGATTGCAGCAAAGGCTCAAGCCGCCCAAGGACGCTGTGGACGACGGCTTCCGAATTGGCACGACGCTTAACCGCATTTTCGGCGGCATCTGTGCCGCCGAGCGACAGTTGATTCTTGCCGGTCTGAGGTTTTCGCTAGGCGGCTCCCTACTTGTCGCCGCGAGGAAGCCTTCGTGAAGTCTCGCGTTCTCTGGTTTTCGCTCATTGTCATTGCCATCTTGCTATGGTTCGCGACCCTTTCGATCCGGCCGCTCTACGAGCCGGATGAGGGGCGTTACGCCGAAGTTGCCCGGGAGATGTTCGTCTCGGGCGACTGGGCGACCCCTCGGCTGAACGGCGTCAAGTTCTTTGACAAGCCGCCACTTCAGTATTGGGCGACCGCGGCGGCGTTTGCGGTGTTTGGCGTCAGTGAATGGAGCGCGAGACTCTGGAGTTCGTTGATCGGGGCCAGTGCCATCCTGGTCGCCGGTTGGTCGGCGACGGCACTCTTCGGGCGGCGAGTGGGGCTCACCTCCACCCTGGTGCTGGCCGGCTCGCCGCTATGGATACTAGGCTCCAACCTGACCACGACAGATATCGGCGTCGCCGCACTGCTAGGCAACGCCATCCTTGTGTATGCGGTGGCGGCAAGGAATGCCGATAGACGCCTCTATCCGCTCGTCTGGGGCCTGTTGGGACTGGCCTTCCTTGCCAAAGGATTGATTGCGATCGTGCTGCCCGCCGCGACCATTGTGGTCTACGCCGTGCTCACCAGGCAGTTCGGACTGTTCAGACGTCGCGACTTCTGGATATGGGGGCTGTTCGCGTGCGTCCTCGCGCTCCCGTGGATCGTCACAGTGTCGGTTCGCAATCCGGAATTTCTCAATTATTTCTTCGTCCACGAACACCTTGCGCGCTTCACTTCCTCCGTTCATGCCCGTAACAAGCCTGCTTGGTTCTTCGCCGCGGTGCTGGTCGCGGGAATGCTGCCGTGGGCCGGCGTCATCCCCGCCACAGTCTGGCAGCGCTACCGACCTGCGAGGCGTTCGGGGACATTTGACCCGCGTTTATTCCTGTTGGTGTGGACGCTGATTGTGCTTGTCTTCTTCTCTGTCTCGCGATCGAAGCTGCCCCTGTATATCCTGCCGGCATTTCCGCCGCTCGCCGTGCTCGTTGGTGACGCCATCCTGCGCGTGCGCACGAGATGGGTAGTGGTCGGATGCTCGCTGATGGTCATACTCGGCATCCTGATCGCGGGACTGCAATGGATCCCCGAGCTATCGGACAAGGTGCTCAGGCGCGGGATCTCGGATCTTCGTCATTTCTCCTTCTGGAGCACGCTAACCATCGGCGCCCTGGTGGTTGGCGGGCTGGTTGCCGGTGCCCTTGCCCTGTCAGGTCGACGTGGCATTGCCGTTGCAGTGGCAGCTCTTGCATCGATTGGCAGCCTTCAGCTGGGGCTCGTGGCATCCATGGCCTTCGAATCCCTGTCGATCAAGCCGATTGGCCTAGCCGTCAAGGCATTGCGCCGCGCCGATACCGAACTGTTCAACGTCGGGCAGATCGATAGGGGCCTGGCGTTCTACTCCGGAATGCTTCCCCAGGTGGTGGTTGCCAGGGACGAGCTGGATCTTGGCTATTCTGTCGAGCCCCAGCGGTGGATCGATAGCTACGCGACATTCCTGCCGCGCTGGGGCGAGCCCGGACACAAGCTCGCCGTTATGCGCGAGGCAACCTATGCGCAACTGTCCCCAGACCTGGGGCCTGAGAGTCTGGTGGTGGCGCGTAGGGGCACGACGGTGCTCTTGGAGAAGCGATGACAGTGTCGTCCAAATTTCTCCGCTACCTGGTCACCGGCGCGACCGCGACCGGCGTGCATTACCTCGTGCTGATCCTGCTTGTTAGGCAGGGGGATATTGCATTGTTGGGTTCGATTGTCGGCAGCGTGGCGGGGCTCCTGACGAATTATTTCCTGAGCAGTCGGTGGGTGTTCGTGCGCGCGTCGGATGCTTCGTCGCGCTTTGCGAGATTCCTAGCAGTCTCGGTGCTCGCCTTCGGGCTTAACGCTGCGTTCATGTGGATCGGACTGCGGGCGGGGCTTCACTACCTTCTCGCACAGGTCCTGTCCACGTTTCTCCTCATGCTCATCAACTACACATTGCATGCCAATTGGACGTTCCTGAACAGGGAGTCACGATGAGTTCGGATAAGCGGTTGCAGGGAACAGTATCGGTGGTCGTTCCCATTTTCAATGAGGAGCAGGTCTTGCCCCTGTTCCATGCGCGTCTCGGCGCCGTCCTGGGAACCCTTCCCTATACGTCGGAAGTTATCTACGTGGACGATGGAAGCCGGGATCGGACCCTCGATGTGCTCAGGACAATACGGGGCGCCGATGAGAAAGTCGGCATCATCGAATTGAGCCGGAATTTCGGCAAGGAAGCCGCATTGACCGCGGGATTGGATGTCGCGTGCGGCGACGCCGTCGTCGTCATCGACGCCGATCTGCAGGATCCGCCGGAACTGATCCCCACCCTGATTAACAAGTGGGAGCAAGGTTTCGATGTCGTCTACGCGACCCGGCGGACCCGGGAGGGCGAATCCTTCCTGAAGAAAGCCACGGCCCACTGCTTCTATCGCCTGATGGGGAAGGTGAGTGACATCGACATCCCCGCCGACACCGGCGATTTTCGTCTGATGAGCCAGCGCGCGGTCGCGGCCATCGGCCAGCTCCGCGAACAGAACCGTTTCATGAAAGGTCTGTACGCGTGGATTGGGTACCGACAGACCTCTATCCTCTACGACCGGGATGCGCGCGCTTCGGGAAAAACGAAGTTCAACTACCGCCGCTTGTTGAAGCTCGCGATCGATGGCGTCACGGGATTCTCGACAATTCCTCTGCGGATCGCCACGTCGGTCGGCTTGATCGTCGCTGTCCCGGCGTTTTGGATGGCGCTCTATACCGTTGGCAAAACGCTGCTATTCGGCGATCCGGTGCGAGGCTATCCGTCCCTGATGACCGTCGTGTTGATGCTTGGCGGACTGCAACTCTTCTTCCTGGGCATCCTTGGCGAATATGTGGGCCGTCTGTTCAACGAAGCCAAGCGCCGGCCGCTCTATCTCGTTGCGGGCTATACCCCCGCTAGAGAGATGGATGAGGAGGGTATCCCATTCCGAAGGGTCTCGGATGCAACGAGGTCTATGGATGTTGTCGTCAGGGCTGTGCGGCGTGCGGATTCGGTGGAACATTCTCCCGCGCCCCTTGACATTGCATCGTCGGAAGTAAGAAAGAATTGGACGTGATGCGGAGATGATATAGGTACGCATCGGTATAGGAATTCAAAAAATACTGAGATCAAGGCATAGTGGTAAACGATAAATTTATAGATGGTCGTTGTCATTTAACAACCAAAAATGTTCAAGTAATCGCCCTGCAAGGTATGCGTAATATTCAATCTAATATTCTCCCGATCACTGCAGGGCCTACCTTTGAAGGAGAAATGTGAAATGAAGATTCGATGTGGAGTCGTGGCTGCGACAGCCAGTTTGATTGCGGGCACGGCGTTCGCGCAGTCCAACGTGACGCTTTACGGTGTCGCGGATGCGGGTATTGAGTACCTCAGCAACGCGCCTTCTGCTAGCAATGGATCGAACTTGGTCCGCATGAGTTCCGGCAATATGTCGACGTCGCGCTGGGGTCTACGCGGTAGCGAGGATCTCGGCGGCGGTCTCAAGGCTGTGTTCGAACTCGAAAGCGGCTTCTCGCTGGATACGGCTGTGCTGAGCAGCAGCCCTCGACTGTTTGACCGGGCCGCCCTGGTTGGCCTGGGCAGCAAGTATGGTCTGGTGACCCTGGGTCGCCAAACCACGCCGATCTACGACGTGGGCCTGCAACTCGACCCCATGGGCTTCGCACCGCGCTATTCGCTGTATCGCAGCGATGACATTATTGCCGGTCGCGCCGACAATGCGGTCAAGTATCGTGGAACGTTCGGTGGCCTGACCGCCACCGCCTTGTACAGCTTCAGCCGCACAGGTGGGGGCGAGATCCCCGGAAATTTCAAAGTCGATCGTAACATCGGCATCTCGCTGATGTACGAGACCGGCGGTCTCGCCGTTGGCGCGGTCTATGACGAGTTCCGCGGCTCGACTGTGGCAACGGACGAACGAAAGGACCGTCGCGCGTTGGTGGGTGCGAGTTATGCATTCGGTCCCGCGAAGGCCTTCCTGGGGTATCGCTGGTTCAATGGTAACGCCGGCACGCTGGCTGCCAGCGGGGCTAACCTGTACTGGGCCGGTCTGCGCTACAGCATGACGCCGGCGCTGAGCCTGACGGGCGCTGCCTACTACACGGATACGCGCAACTCCAGTGCCGATCCGCTCATGTTCGTGGCGTCGGCCGACTATGCCTTCTCGAAGCGCACGGACGTCTATATGAACGTGGCCTATGCGAGGAACAAGAATGGCTCGCAGCTCGGCCTGAACGGCTACAACTCGCTTTCGGGTGCACCTACCAGTGTCGCGCCGGGCAAGAACCAGGTTGGCGCGGTCATCGGCGTACGTCACAAGTTCTAATCGAATTCTTCAAGATCGACACTCCCTTGCTAACAACAAGAGAGCTTGAGGCCACCATATCGGTGGTCCTTTTTTTGTACACATTCATAGAGACATTGCCGTATTCCGGAAATTATTGACGGTATAGAATTTAAAAACGTCTTGACGAATATGTCATGCCATCGTGGCGGTCGGGATTCATAACCTTCTGAACTGCTACTACTATCCGCTCTACAGCCAACTGCTGGTAACGGCAACAACACGAGTTACCTTCCTGCGGCGGGCATCACGCTGAAGGCGATGTATCAGCACCGCTTGTGAATGCGCGGCAAGGTCTCCTTGCCTTGTCATCCGTCGGATCCACTATTGCGGGCCGGATAGCCGGGATGCCGCGGTGAGGCGGCTGGTCGCTGATGTGTCCGTAGCGCCGCAGGAGCACGAGGCAGTGTGGCTGGAGTCGCGAAGCATCTCAATGACAGACAGCCCGGATGTCAGGCTTGGCCGGTCACCTCTTGCCATCTCAGCTAGAGATGACATAACGAAGCACAGCCCCGGTGATTCGGTTACCACGGCGCGGCTACAGCGGGGCGCCATCAGAAGACGACAGGTATCTTCCCGCGTTCGCGCCATCGCTGCACGTCTTCACCGTGTGGGGCGCCACGTGGCTGCACGCCTCGGATCTGCTCGGCAGCACAGCCACGCTCAAGCTGTATGGTGAGGCCGGGGCGGCCTGCGCCATGGCATGCGAGGCCAACAAGGCCCCGGCAGCGGCCATTAGTATGCATCGTCGGATCATCATGGTTTTCTTTGCCGCGCTTATGCACGGCTTCTCCAGCCTGCGAACACTGTAGTTTCCCGTGCCTCACGCAAGCATGATGCGCGCGTTACGATCCTGTTAAGCTCAGGCGCGGCAATGTGCCCCTGGGCCTATCGGCTTGCAGCTCGATGCCGGTAGCGGCTTGGTGGCGAGCGCTAGGATGCGGCCAATCGCGGATTTCCTTTGACGTTGCTTCGCGGTGCAGGCGCGCTCAATTCAGGAAGATCACGCCATCCGCGAAAAGCGCAAGCTCAGCATGCTATCGGCGGATGGTCTGGGCGAGGCGGTCCGCTGTCCGATTGCTCGATAGTCCGAGGCGTCGCGTGATTTCGTCACGCCGCAGCCCCTGGAGGAGGGCGCGTCGGCAGTACGTGTTGCGTAGAATCCGCGGGCTCATATCCACCACGTCGAAGCCGATGGCATCGAAGGCCTCGCGTACGATCTTCCCAAGACTCATGTACGTGATGGGGGTGCCGGTGCGCTTTAGGGTGAACAGCAGGTCGCCATAGACGGGTGCCTTGCGGCGGATGGCCAGCCATGCTGACAACGGCGCGACGGAAAAGGACTCAAGGTCGATGGTGCGAGGCAATTTCTGGGATTTCGCCGGCACATGCAAATAGAGGGGCGCCGCGTCGGGGAGCAGGTCTTGCACGCGGGTCATTCTACCCTCGCCGGCAGTGACACCCGTGCCGAGAAAAAATGCAACGATCGCGCGGCATCGCAGTTGCGTGGGGTTGTCGCCGCTTAGTGGTTGTACGAATTCCTGCAGGCGTGCATCCACTTCCTCGGAGAGGTAGAGGCACTCGGGATCGTCCTGAAGCCATTGGTCGGCCAACATCAGCTCCGCAACAGGGTTGGCTGCACGCAGGTCAACGAGGACCAGGTGGCGGCACAACCTGTCCAACAGTTTGAGAAAGCGCAACCGGGCGGCCGTGTCGGCGGCCCCTGCCGGTCACAGCTCGTAGCTCGGCGTTCGTAGCGATACCTGTCGATAGGTCGATGCTGTGCCAGTCCCCAGTCCCCAGTCCCCAGTCGTCTGGAGGATCGTTTCGCAAAAAAAAGAGCGGTTGCCCAGATCGAAGCAACCGCTAAGGGTTCCACCGGGGGAACGGCAGATTTCAAGGATATCGGACCCAGCGATGCGAAGACGAGGGCCAGTGGAGGAGTGGGCCGATATCGTGTCCTGTGTTCGTACAAGTCAGACGCCGCGAGGCTGGCATCTTCGCTGCATTCCTGGATGGGCTATTTCGCGATGTCTTCTCCCACGCGATGCTCAATCGTTGCACCACCGCCGTACACATCGAAGTCCGCGGCTTTGGCGCCGTCCGTGTACGGATCCCTCGGTCGATGAATCTGTCCACGCTCAGCATTGCGCGCGGTTTCTGCAATGGCGCTGCCGATACCGATGATCGAGACCATGAGAGCGAACAGGGCCGCAGTGGTGCGTTTCATGAGTTGCCTCCTGTTGAGTTCTATTCAATATGATCCGGTCCCCCTTTGGACAAGGATCGTCTGCGCGTGTGCCGGAACGCAATGGGCACGACGGTCGGGGGCGCGATACGCCCTAGCAATTCGACAATGTCAGTCTAGTCCGGCCAACCGAACCTACAGATGACCCTCCCATTACAACTGCAGAAAGCTTTGGGGTGAACTAGGTCTCGTTGCGAGGAGCTGCAAATCGGCGGCGATCTTCAGCGATTACCCATTTCGCGAGCGCGGAGTCGGACAACTGTGTCGCACACAGGCCGTACCACTGGCGAATGGCATCCGCCCAGATTCTTCTCTCGGCGGCTAGCGACGCGAGGTAGAACTGGAGCTCCGCCGGCAATCGGGCAGGATGCCCGTCTTTGCTGCCGATCGTCAATTCATCCAGAGCTCGCTGCAGGCCTTCGCGTCTGTGCGCCCACCACGCGTCTTTGCCGCGCTCCGCCAGCAAACACTGCAAATGGGCTCGCAGGGCGACGACCTTGGACCAGGTGACGACAGGCAGTTCGTCGTTGCTGCTACGTAGCCAGCTCGACAGCGCGTCGACGTCAGGTTCTCCCGCACTTCCGAGGAGGCCTGGCATGTATGAAGCCATCGGCGAGACGGCGTCCTGGAGCAGTTCACGGCTAACGGCCGATGGCAGGGACCGCAGCCACTCGATAAGAGCGTAAGGCGGTGACAGGGAAATTGGGGTGGGGCAAGCCATAAGCATGTTGAAGCAGCAAAAAAAGGTTCTCGTCCTTCGGTCTGAGATGGGCATCGCATCGGTGCCACTAGCCCGTCGGAACAGGTCACGATGCATCGTGACGCGAGGCTTTGGCGTAAGCGTCTGGAAGGCTAACGCAACGCTGACAATCTCGGTTGCGCTATTCGCGGAGCTTTCCGAGTTGTAACGGGTGGGTAAGGTGTTCGTATGGGCTGGATGGCTAACATCGTTGGCAAGGGTTAGGCCCGAAACTTATAAGGAGAACATCATGACATCTCAAAAGCCCTCGATCGCGTCGTTCATGCTCGGCGTCGCCGCACTTCTCGCAACCTCCGTTGCATGGAGCGCTGACAAACTCGAATCCACCAACCCAGCCGGGTGGTCACAGCAGGCCCAGATTCAAGTGGCTGCACAGCATGATCATGGCGCCAGAGCCGGTCTCTCTTCGTTGTCCGCTATCAAGCCCGGTCCGGAGGCTTCCCTGTTCGGCAGCGAGGCGCCGGCGGGAAGCACCTCGCGCGTCGTCGACGTTGCGCCGGGCCTGAAGTATGTGAATGTCGATTCGGGCGAGACCGTAACGTTCAAGAGTGGGGCGAGCGAGATCACTTTCGCTTTTGCGCAGTTGGACCGTAACAAGGCCGTTGCCCTCAACGTGCTCTTCCCGGAATTGCCTGGTGGCCAGGGCGTCTGGGTGTACATCGAGCAGAGCGAACTCTACATCGGCGGTTGACCCGGCGACAGTGCCAACAGCGCACCTGTCTGTTTTGTCATGTTCCGGTCAGGCTGGGGTCGGCAACCGTCACGTAAGCTGTATATCAACGGTTCGCTGAACCCAACCTCTTGGAGATTGCGATGAAAACGCTGAAGAAGAGTGTCCTGCTGGTGCTGGCAGTCGCCACGCTTGGTGGAACGGCAGGAGTCGCGAACGCCGGGGTAACTTCCCCGCGCGATCCCTATACTGATGGCGGCCACTCGATGGGGGGGCGCGATCCGTTCACGGATGGTGCGCATTCGATGGGCACGCGTGACCCGTTCACCGACGGCGGACATTCCATCGGAACCCGCGATACGTTCTCTGACGGCGCTTGATCGTCAAGGTCCTGGCTGAGACGGCACGCGCCCATGGCGCACCGAATAAGGCTCGGTGTCGTCCATGGGCGTTGTGCATTCTGGAGCCCCGCCGGCCGTGAAGCGCGAACTACAAGGATTTGGCGATCGCCTCGATCGGCTTGATGCCCATGCCAAAGCGTGCGATGTTCTCCCGATGCTCGCGAAGGCTGGAGTATGGGACGTATCGCATGTTGAGTTCCGCGACACGGCTGAATGCCGGCCGGCTGAGTTGCGCACGGACTTCCGCTTCGCGGTTATCTGGCGCCACGAGGAATAGATGTTTGGTGGCGGATTGACTGGTGCCCAGGGCAAGATCCAGCAGCCGCACGATGCCGGAGTAGATCGATGTCGAATGCTCGACCTCGAACGCGGCGGCCACCTCAAGGGTTGCGGGATCCAGCCAGACCGCGTCGATCAGCGGGACCGTCTCACCGCCCGAGACGAGCAGCGTCGCCGGTAAGGCGGACAAACACCCAAGACTAAGGGGCTCGCCATTGTATTCGCGCCCCCGGTCGTTGGTCGCGATCCAAACCGCGTAGCCGAGCGACTTCCCGAGATCTCTTAGCCAGCCTTGGACTTCGGTATGCGTGGCATCTTCAAGTTTGTCTGCCTGGATCTGCTTGGCGAGTGCGGACGCCTGTTCCCTGACCTTGGCCAGATCGTCTTCCCACGCGCTGACCTCGCCGGGCAGATCGTTGCATGGCGGAGCGGGATAACGCCCTGTGCCGACGTCAAATAACAGGCCGGCCAGCGCGCCAAGATCATTGGAAAGGACATCACGATAGCGATGATTGAGCGCCAGGATGCGATCGCGCATCGCAAGGTAGTGATCCCACTTGCCCAGCTTGACTGCCGCACCGGTCAGGGCGTTGTAGCCGTTCACGATCGCTGTATTGAACGGTGGAAGCAGGGTGGGGTGGATAAAATAGAGCAGGTTGGCGACGGCGGGGCCGAGGCCTTTGATCCCCACGCCGCTCAGTCGCTGGATCGCGGTGAGCATCTCTGCTTCGGTATCGCAACAATTGCACGTGTGAAGCAACCTTGCGAACGCACGCTGGTTGTCGGCGTTCTCGTAAATATCGGGAATGCGCAGTTTCGGCTTCCAGAGAAACGCGTGATCGGCACCCTTGAAGATCTGCCGCTGTTCGGCAACCGAAGCGACAACGGTCTCCAGCGACGATCCTCGGTACGCATTGCCAAAGGTGCCTGCGTGAATTTCCTCGACGACGGCGCCGATCCCGCGCCGGATGGATCTGAAATTCTTGAGGCGTTTAGGCCAGAGGAACCAGGTTTGATAGGTGCCGCTTGGATCGGATTTCCAGCGTTCGATGAGGGTTCGGGTGGTGTCTGTCATGGCGTCACTTTTTTGCCGGGCAGTGTATCACCGCGGACCCGGAATACTGTGCGCCAAAACGATCGCAAGCGAACTTGACCTTCCCATGGCGGGAAGGATTATGGTGTATCGAGTTAGCGTTGTCGGGTCGTGGCTTGGCTAATTGTCTGAAAGGTGACGTCATGGATTCCCACGTAGTACAGGATGCTGGGTCGAAGACCGGGTTCAACCGGCGTGCGATTGCGGGGCTTGCTCTTGGGGCCGTGTCGATCGTCGCGCTCGCTTTCGCTGCCTCGGACTGGAAGCGGCTTGCATCGATGTTGCCTTTTGGGCTAGTGTTGCTGTGCCCGTTGATGCATTTCCATCACGCCGGGCGTCACCGGAATTCATCCTCGGCGAGAGGTAACGAGGCAAACGAACAGCGCGTCGGAATACAGGAGTCGCACAATGAATGACCGTAGCCCGCTCCCGCCACACGAGCACTCTGCGCACGGCGGAGCGTCGCCAGGCGATCATGACGCGCATCATGACCATTCGCATGCCGGGCATAGCTCGCAATGCGATGGCAATCGCGCGTCCGAGGCCGACTTGAAAGATCCGGTGTGTGGAATGGCCGTATCGACGGAGTCAAAATTCCGAGCCGAACACGATGGCAAGCAGTATTACTTTTGCAGCAACTCCTGCCATCAGAAGTTTCTGCAGGAGCCGGCGAAGTATGTGGGGGTGAAGACCTCTGATACCACGGAACCGGTTGCCGCGCCGGAAGGGACCATCTACACGTGCCCAATGCACCCGGAGATTCGTCGGGATCGTCCCGGGAACTGCCCGAAGTGCGGGATGGCGCTGGAGCCGCTGTTGCCGGATATCGAGGACGGCGAAAATCCAGAGCTGACGGATTTTCGACGCCGCTTCTGGTGGACGCTGCCGCTGACCGCAGTCGTCTTTGTACTCGCGATGTTCGGGTCTCGGCTGGGCTTGATGTCACCCGACATGCAAAGCTGGATGGAGTTTGTTCTGGCGACGCCGGTCGTCCTGTGGGCGGGCTGGCCATTTTTCGAACGCTGCCTGCAATCGTTCGTCAATCGCAGTCCGAACATGTGGACCCTGATTGGGCTGGGAACTGGTGCTGCCTATATCTATAGCGTGGTGGCGACGATTGCGCCGGGCGTTTTCCCGCCCGCGTTCGCCGCGCATGGGCGTATTGGCGTGTATTTTGAGGCCGCCGCGGTCATCATCTCGCTCACCCTGCTCGGGCAGCTTCTTGAGCTCAAGGCGCGCTCGCAGACCTCCGCCGCAATCAAATCTCTGCTCGGCCTGGCACCAAAAACTGCCCGCCGCATTGGCACCGACGGACAAGAGGAGGATGTGGCCCTGACCCACGTTCACGTGGGAGACCTGTTGCGGGTCCGGCCCGGCGAAAAAGTACCCGTGGACGGCGTCGTCACGGAAGGTAGCAGCTCCATCGACGAATCGATGATTACGGGCGAGCCGATGCCGGTTTCAAAGCGCGCGGGTGACCACGTCATTGGCGCGACGATCAACACTTCGGGCAGCCTGATCATTCGGTCGGAGAAGGTCGGTGCGCAGACCATGTTGTCCCAGATCGTCCAGATGGTTGCCCAGGCACAGCGGTCGAAGGCGCCGATGCAGCGCATGGCGGATCGCGTTGCTGGGGTATTCGTGCTCGCAGTCATTGGTGTGGCGGCGGCCACGTTTCTCGCGTGGGGACTCTTCGGCCCCGAGCCGAGTTGGGTATTTGGCCTGATCAACGCGGTCGCCGTGCTGATTATCGCGTGCCCATGCGCGCTTGGATTGGCCACGCCGATGTCCATCATGGTCGCAAGCGGTAAGGGTGCTGCGAACGGCGTGCTATTTCGGGATGCGGCGGCGATCGAAAACCTTCGCAAGGTTACCGCACTGATTGTGGACAAGACCGGTACATTGACCGAGGGCCGACCCGCCTTTGCGCGATCTGTGGGGATCAACGGCTATGGCGACGAAGAGGTGCTGTGGCTCGCCGCAAGTCTTGACCAAGGGAGCGAGCATCCGCTAGCCGCCGCGCTGGTTTCCGCCGCACGGGATGCAGGGTTGACCCTGGAGAAGGCAGAAAATTTTGAATCAAGCACAGGGATTGGCGTTCGAGGCAAAGTGGGGGGGGAAAGGCTGGCCATTGGCAACACGGCGCTCATGGAGGAGGAGCGTGTCCAGGTTGAGCCGTTGCGTGCGCAAGCCGAGGACCTGCGCGCACAGGGAGCGAGCGTCATGTATCTGTCCGTTGACGGCACGCTGGCTGGGCTACTTGCCGTGTCGGACCCTATCAAGCACTCGACACCAGAAGCGTTGCAGAGTCTGCGGGACGAGGGTATCCGCGTGATCATGGCCACCGGTGATGGCCTCGCCACAGCGAAAGCGGTGGCCACCAATCTGAACATTGACGAGTTCCGTGGGGAAGTGAAGCCCGCCGACAAGCTTGCGTTGGTGACGCAACTGCAGGACGCTGGCGACGTGGTGGCCATGGCGGGTGACGGGATCAATGACGCACCTGCACTGGCCAAGGCCGATGTGGGTATCGCCATGGGCACCGGGACCGATGTTGCAATGAACAGCGCCCAGGTTACCCTGGTCAAGGGCGATTTGCGCGGCATCGCCCGGGCCCGAAACCTCTCGGAAGCGACGATCCGTAACATGAAGCAAAACCTGGCATTTGCCTTTGTCTATAACGCGCTTGGCGTGCCCTTGGCCGCTGGCGTCCTGTACCCGTTTACCGGGTTGCTGCTGTCCCCCATGATTGCGGCGCTCGCGATGAGCCTGAGTTCCGCATCGGTGATTTCCAACGCGCTGAGGCTCAGGCGGACGGCTGTCTGACGCGAGCCGATCGTTGTTGCAAGTTCTGTACAAGGAATATTTTAATGAAATACCTGTTTGCCGCTGCCATCCTGGCAGGAAGTGCCGCGTCGTATGCCGCGGCGCCTGCCATGACGGTCTATAAGGATCCTAACTGCGGTTGTTGCGAAGAGTGGGTGAAGCACATCAATCAAGCCGGCTTCCCCCCCAAGGTGATCAACTCGACGGATGTGACCTCGGTAAAGACGCGGCTTGGGGTGCCGGCCTCATTCAGTTCCTGCCACACCGCCGTGCTGGAAACTAGCGGCCAGGTCATTGAGGGGCATGTGCCGGCCTCCGCTATCCAGAAACTGGTGGCCAATCGCGCAGTCAAGGGCGTCGCAGTGCCTGGCATGCCGACCAACGCACCGGGCATGGGCAAGCTGAACGGCGGCCTGGTCACGGTGGATTTCCAGGGCAAGCCCTTCTCCCAAGATTAAAGAAATCAGAGCTGGCGGCACCAATGCCGCCAGACAATGCTGCATGGAAGAATCCAACAAGCCGCGCTGGAGGATCATCGGCCTCCTGGGGTTAGGTACCGTCGCCGCGACGGTCATCGCGCTGCAGGCCAAACGCTATCTGGAGACACCGCAAATCCCCGATCGGGCACGGAGTGGGCGTGAATTGCGCATCGACACATCGGATTTACAGCGGGTGGAGCGAGGCAGGCAGCTATATGCGCAGGCATGTGCGGCGTGCCACGGTGCCAAACTGGAAGGGCAGCCGAACTGGCGCGATAGGCTGCCAAGTGGGCGGCTGCCGGCCCCACCACACGACGCGTCAGGCCATACCTGGCACCATGCGGACGCGATACTGTTCTCGCTCACGAAGAATGGATTGGTACCAGGCGTCTCTGCGCCGAGCAATTATGTCAGCGACATGCCGGCCTTCAAGTCGTCGATGTCAGACGAGGACATCGTTGCAGTACTGGCCTACATCAAAAGCACCTGGCCAGAGAAGATGCAGGCCGCCCAGCGCGAGGCGACCAACGAGTACATCGGTCGCTAGCCTGTCGAGAAACAAGAACGGCCTCCATGCCTGTCGTCATCACAGGTTGGAGGCCATCGGTCAGTTTGGCGGGAGTGGTTAGTCGCGTGCCGCGCTATTTTCTCACAACGACCTTGCCGACCATACCGGCTTCGAAGTGGCCGGGCACCAGGCAGGCGAAATCGACCGTTCCAGGCTTTTCAAACCGCCAGACGAGAGTTCCCTGTGCGCCCGGTGCGAGCGTGAGCTTGTTCGGGGCAGCGTGCTTTTCGCCGGCCATCTCCCGCATCATTTTTGCATGCTCTTTCAGTTCGGCCGTCGTGCCGATCACCATCTCGTGCTCGATCATCCCGGCATTGCGTACCTGAAACCGGATGGTGTCACCCGCTTTCACCGGGATCGCGTCGGGCGAGAATCGCATGGTGTCGTTCATCGTGACGTCCACCGTACGCGTGGCCTTGGCACTAACGCCAGGTTGTCCTGCGACCGATGCAGCCGGTTTGCGCGTGGCCGAGCTGTCATTGCTCGGGGCGGCTGTCGCCAGCGACGGTACAAAGGCCACAGCGATGAGAGAAAGCGCGAGTGTCTTCATGGCGAACCTCGGTGGTGGGATGTTAGGGATGGGCCGAGTCGGATCGACTCAGCCTCTGAATTGGACGGGTCTTACATTTGCATGGGGGAAAGAATGCCGAGCGATGCAACCAGAATCAGGATCAGCGTCGCGGCGCCGGTCTCGATCGTCAGGCTGCGTTGCAGCGTGCGTACGGCGACCACGTGATCCCCGGTGCGAACCGCATGTTCAAGCTGCGGGCTGAGATGGAAACGGTTGGCCGCTGCGAGCAGCAGCATGATGCCGAAGAGTGCTAGCTTGAATAGCAGCAGGCCACCGTACGACGCCAGGCTCAGTTCCGGCAGTTGCAACCCAATAATCATCCAGTAGTTGACGACGCCGGTGACCACCAGGGTGGCAACCACCATCGTGCCGACCTGGGCGAATCCATTGGACGTCCGGCTCAGTAGCGCCACCTTGTTGGGGGTTGCGGCCGTGCGGGACAACACAACGAAGGCAATCAGGGCACCGAACCATGCGCCGGCTGCGATCAGGTGTGCGATGTCTGATGCAAGGTGGATATAGCCCTTCACGCCGTCGTCCATCGCGCCGTGCCCTCCCCACGCCAAGGTTGCCAGCGCGAACGCGGCACCGCCTGTTATGGCGCTGAACTGGGACAGCGGCCGATTACGCAGGAAGAGCGCGGCGAGCAGACACAGGAACAGGGCAACCACACGAACAATCCAGGCCGTACCGAACGCGGTCCCGGTCACAATCATCTCGAAAACGTGGCCTTGAAGTTCCGTGTACGAAGCGGCGCCCGTCATGCCCTTCGCCATGACGGCGATGTTCACGAACGACAGGACGATACCGAGCGTTGCGGCCACCTTGCAAAGAGTTGCAAAGGAGGCACCGATCGGTGACCGCCGCTCCTCCTGGCGCAATGCATACAAGGCGAACAGCGGAAGGCCAAACAGCGCTGCGAGATCTAGATAGAGTGCGAAACGCACTGCGACAGTTGCCCAGTCCATTGCAGCTTACTTGACGGTGAAGGTGATATTGCCGTTGATCGGATGGGTGTCGGACGACACAGCGCGCCATTCCACACGATAGTTGCCGGGGCTGAGCGGCTGCGTAGGCGTGACCACCATGGTCTTGGGATCGTCGCCGCCGGCGACCTTTGCTGCGATCTTCATCGGCGAGTGGTCAGCCATGCCCGGCATGCCGGTCATCAGCAGATTTGCGCCTGAGAACTGCGTCGAAAGATTCTCCGAGAACTTCAGTTCGATCTTTTGGGGAGCGGCGACTTCCGCCTTGTCAGCGGGTGTCGATGTGAGCAGCTTCGGGTGCGCAAAGGCCACGGAGCTGACGAGCAATGCGGCAGCCGCGAGGGTCGCACGAATAGTGAGGCGTGATGCTTGCATGAAAAACTCCAATTGCTGGTGGGGTGAGAAAGGATAAAGACGATCAGAACCACATGCGAATACCCGCGACGAAGCGCGTCTCGCCGCTGCGACCGCCGGAGGCTCGGACCATGTTTGCGGTATTGCCAAAGCTTTGCGAGCGTTCGATACCGATGTACGGCGCAAACTGCCGGCTAAATTCATAGCGCAATCGCACTCCGACAGCGCCGCTGGAAAGGCCACTGCCGATACCGATTTCGGGGTCGTTCTTGCCGTACAGGCTGGCTTCCAACCTGGGCTGCAAGATCAGCCTCTGGGTCAGCAGCAAATCATACTCACCGGAAAGGCGCAGCGCGGTTCGTCCCTCGGTGCCGACATAGCCGGTTGCCTCGACTTCGAACCAGTAAGGCGCCAACCCTTGCACACCGAACGCAAGCCAGTTGCGTGCAGGGCGCCCATAGCCGGCGTCGTTCCGGACACCCAGTTGGGTGTCCCAATACGTGGCAATGGCGTGTCCCCACAACAGTTCGGTGCGGGCTTCGGGAACCTTGCCCTTTTCCACCTCGCCTTCTGCCTTGATCACGAACTTGTTGAACGCATTCCCAATCCACGCCTGCGCTTCGTAGGATGCCGCATTGCTTTCGTTGCCTTTGGTCCATTCAAGGCGATCAACGAGAACGGACGCGAAGATATGTTCGTCCGCCATATGCAGCGACCGGCTGGGGCCAATCGCGTATTGGCCGACGCCGAGCTTTGCGCCGTCGGAATAAGCATCTGGATCTCTGGCGTCCGGCGGAGCGCTTCCACCCTGCATCTGCATGGCGCCATGATCCATGCCCTGCATTGAGCCCTGGTCCATGCCTTGCATTTTGCTGTGGTCCATGCCCTGCATTGAGCCCTGGTCCATGCCTTGCATCTTGCTGTGGTCCATGCCCTGCATTGAGCCCTGGTCCATGCCTTGCATCTTGCTGTGGTCCATGCCCTGCATCGAGCCCTGGTCCATGCCCTGCATCTTGCTGTGGTCCATGCCCTGCATCGAGCCCTGGTCCATGCCTTGCATCTTGCTGTGGTCCATGCCCTGCATTGAGCCCTGGTCCATGCCTTGCATCTTGCTGTGGTCCATGCCCTGCATCGAGCCCTGGTCCATGCCCTGCATCGAGCCCTGGTCCATGCCCTGCATCTTGCTGTGGTCCATGCCCTGCATCGAGCCCTGGTCCATGCCTTGCATCTTGCTGTGGTCCATGCCCTGCATTGAGCCCTGGTCCATGCCTTGCATCTTGCTGTGGTCCATGCCCTGCATCGAGCCCTGGTCCATGCCCTGCATCTTGCTGTGGTCCATGCCCTGCATTGAGCCTTGTCCTGCGCTCGGCGTTGAGCCCTGCTTCTTCGCGGTTGGGGCTGTCGCCTTCTGGGGGCGTGAATCCGGCGTTGCTTCGTTTGCCGGCGCACCATCGTTGTTTGAACTGTTGGGCGAATGCGAGTGCTGTGCCCACGCGGCGCTCATTCCTGCAGTGAGCAGGGCGGCGACTGCAATTCGTGTGTACTTGTACATGGGATCTGGTAGTCGGTTGAAGAGAGTCGGATCAGGCCACAAGTACTTCGCGGAACATCCCGGCATCCATGTGCAACATAAGGTGGCAGTGCCATGCCCAGCGGCCCAATGCGTCGGCGGTTACCAGGAAGCTGATCCGCTGCGCAGGTTGGACCGGAATGGTATGTCGCCGGGCCTGGAACGAACCGTCAGGCGACTCGAGCTCACTCCACATGCCGTGCAGGTGCATCGGGTGAGTCATCATCGTGTCGTTGTGCAGAATCACGCGCAGTCGTTCACCGTACTTGAAACGGACCGGTGTGGATTTGCCGTACTCAACACCATCGATTGACCAGGAGTAGCGTTCCATGTTGCCGGTGAGGTGCAGTTCAACTTCCCGAGCAGGACCGCGCTTGTCGAGGGGGCCGCCAATGGTATGTTGATCGGCCAGCGTCAGAACGCGGCGGCCGTTGTTACGCAGACCGATGCCAGGGTCGTCGAGATTCGTTCTGGCCATGTCCACGCGCATGTCCGTGTTCGCGCCATATTCGGTCTTGGCGTGCCGAGCCTTCGTGCTGGGGACCTTGAGCGAAGCATCCATGGCCATGCCGCCCATCGCGTGCTGGCTATGGTCCATGGTCATGGCCCCATGGTTCATGCCAGCCATGCTGCCTTGGTTCATGCCGCCCATGTCCATCTTGCTGTGGTCCATGCCACCCATGCCACCCATGCCACCCATCATGTCGCTCATGGTGAGCCACTCGGGCTTGTCCACGGCCGGCACCTGGGCGTTGAGTCCTGCGCGCACCGCGAGTGTGCCGCGGGCGTAGCCAGTGCGATCCATGGATTGGGAGAAGATCGTATAGGCGTCGTCTCGCGGTTCCACCAGCACGTCGTAGGTCTCGCCGGGACCAAAGCGGAACTCGTCAACGCTTACGGGTTCCAGGTTCTGGCCGTCGACTTGAATGACCTTGAGCTTCAGGCCGGGAATACGTACGTCATAGAACGTATTCCCGGACCCATTGATGAACCGCAGGCGTACCTTCTCACCGGGCTTGAACAAGCCAGTCCAATTGCCAGCGGGGGTAACGCCATTGGTCAGATAGGTCAGTGTGGCACCGGAAAGATCCGCCAGGTCGGTCGGATTCATCCGCATCTCGTTCCACATCTTGCGCTTCTCGAAAGCGCTCTTCACACCGTCGTTTGAAACGTCGCGGAAAAAATCGAAGACGGTGGGCTTGATGTAGTTGTAGTAGTCGCTCTGAACCTTCAGTTTCGACAGGACTCGCATGGGGTCCTCGTCGGTCCAGTCCGAGAGCAGAATGGTGTAGTCCCTGTCGGCTCGCACACCGTCCACGCCGGTGGCCGGATCAATCACGATGCCGCCATACACACCGGTCATTTCCTGGAAGCCGGAATGCGAGTGATACCAGTAGCTGCCGGTTTGTTCGACCTTGAACTGGTAGGTAAATGTCTCGCCGGGGGCGATACCGGCAAAGCTGATTCCCGGTACGCCGTCCATCTGGAACGGCAGGATGATGCCGTGCCAGTGGATTGACGTGTGCTCGTGCAAGCGGTTCGTGACGCGGATCGTCACGGTGTCGCCTTGCCGCCAGCGCAACGTCGGACCGGGAAGCATCCCATTGATAGTTGTCGCCACCCGCGGCGTACCGGTAAAGTTGACAACCGATTCGGCGATGACAAGGTCAAACTCCGTCCCCGTCAATACCGGGGCGGTGCCGGATGAAGCGCTTTCGGGGAGTCCCGATGATTGTGCCCACGCAGTTCCGCCCAAAGCACTCAGCCCCGCCATTACCCCGCCGGCGGCCAAACCTTGTACGAAACGGCGGCGTGGCAGGTTGGGCAGCAAGATGCCAGACAGTCGATCACGTCGCATGAAAATAGTCCTTTTCGCTTGAATGGCCGCTTCGGTTTTTGCGGCAGGTCAAAGAGTAGCGAGATGCTGGCTACCGACGACTTACCTGAACATTACATTCCGGACAGGTTGGGGTCACCTCGGTGCGTACTGGGTAGACTACGCCGAAGATAAAAATTTGTATTAACAAAACCCGGCCGATCGCGTTGGGAGGAGGTTGGGTAATGAAACTGCTGGTAGTGGAAGATGAAGTCAAGACGGGGGAGTATCTCCGGCAGGGCCTGACCGAGGCGGGGTTCGTGGTCGACCTGGTCGCCAATGGACTCGATGGTCAACACTTTGCGGTCAATGAAACCTACGATCTCATCATCCTCGATGTCATGCTGCCCGACGTCGACGGATGGCATATTCTGCATGCCATCCGCGCGTCAGGGAACGCGGTCCCGGTCTTGTTTCTGACGGCGCGAGACAGTGTTGCCGATCGCGTGCGAGGCCTCGAGCTCGGCGCGGATGACTATCTGGTCAAGCCATTTGCCTTTTCGGAGCTGCTTGCCAGGGTCAGGACGCTGCTGCGTCGAGGCGCGGTGCAACTAGCGATGGACCGGATTCAAGTGGCCGATCTGATTCTGGATCTGAGCCGGCGGCGAGCGTCTCGCGGTGGGCGACGCATCACGCTGACCAGTAAGGAATTCGCCTTGCTCGAGTTGTTTGCGCGTCGAAGGGGGGAGGTGCTTCCCCGATCCCT
The DNA here is from genome assembly GCF_000196015.1 of Cupriavidus metallidurans CH34. Taxonomy (NCBI): domain Bacteria; kingdom Pseudomonadati; phylum Pseudomonadota; class Betaproteobacteria; order Burkholderiales; family Burkholderiaceae; genus Cupriavidus; species Cupriavidus metallidurans. Next base: position 191,924 of record NC_007971.2, read on the forward strand.
CATTGCCTCCCAGGTGTGGGACATGAACTTCGATAGCGATAGTAACGTGATCGACGTGGCGATCCGGCGCCTGCGGGCAAAAATCGATGACGGCTTTGAAGTAAAGCTGATCCAGACTGTGCGCGGCATGGGATACGTCCTCGAGGCACCTGAGGATCCTCTATGAGGCACCGTCTGTCCCTGACTGTTCGGCTGACCATCCTGTTCTCGCTTTCCTCCGCAGTGGTCCTGCTCGGACTTGGCGTGCTTATCTGGCTGGCGATGGACCGGCACTTCGCCAACGAAGATTTTGTGGTGCTGGGGGACAACATCCGTCTGATTGAACGCGTCGCGGATGAAACTCCTGTGGAACGTCTGCCTGCGCGCCTGCAGGAGTTGGTGGAGCACCATCCCGGCTTTGTCGCACGGGTGCAGACCGCGCAAGGCAAGACGATTTTTGCCACGCGGGATTTCGATTTCAGGCCGGCGGAGAGCGCTACGAACGAGGGGCCGAACTCCGAAGGCACCTTCGTGTGGCAGCAGGAAACCAAGCACTACCGCGGCATGCGAGCGGAGGTGCCCGTTTTAGGCTCGGATGTGGGCGCCTTGAAAGTGGTCGTCGGAATGGACACGGAGATTCATGCACACTTTATGCATGCCTTCCGCCGGTCCTTGGCTTTCTATACAACGCTCGCTGCTTTCGCTAGCGGCTTGCTGGGCTGGTGGGCTGCGCGCCGCGGTCTGGCGCCACTGCGCATGATGGCATCGCGCGCTAAAGATGTGACGGCGAACCGATTGGATGCGCGCATGCCGGTGGCCGCGGTGCCAGTCGAGATGGCGGATCTCGCGGCGACATTGAACGCGATGCTCGAGCGTCTGCAGAACGATTTTCAACGGTTGTCGGAATTTTCGTCAGATCTGGCGCACGAGTTGCGCACCCCGATTACCAACCTCATGACGCAGACACATGTCGTTCTGTCCCAGCCGCGTGACGCCGCAAAGTATCGCGATGTGCTGACCTCAAACGCCGAGGAATTGCAGCGTCTTGGACGGATGGTCTCGGATATGCTGTATCTGGCAAAAATGGAGCACGGCATCACGCTGCCCAATGAGGAGTCGATCGATATTGCCGATGAAGTGCTGGCACTCTTCGACTTCTACGACGCGCTGGCCGAGGACAAGGGGGTCAACCTGCAACTGCAGGGGAACGCCAAATTAGCGGGCGACCGTCTGATGATGCGTCGGGCGCTCAGCAACCTCTTATCCAATGCGCTGCGTTACACCGCGGAGGGTCGTCAGATCCTGGTGTCTGTACGGGAGCACGGAACTGATGCCATGATCGTGGTGGAGAATGAGGGCGAGGAAATCCGGCCGGATCTGCTTCCTTACATTTTTGATCGGTTTTTTCGGGCAGATAAGTCCAGGACGCGACTGGATTCGGACAGTGTCGGACTGGGACTGTCGATCACCAAGGCGATCGTGGTTGCGCATGGCGGAAAAATTGCCGCGGACTGTTCCGGCGGAAAAACCCGTTTCACCATGACGTTCCCGCATGGTCGCCTCGGACTGACCTGAGGCCCGCGCAAGGGCCTCGCGCACAGCAGCGCTGCCTGGGGTGGGCTGCCGTGCTGGTCAGCTTGCGCCGCGAGGCGGAAGCAAGTGACCCGATGGGCTTTCAAATCTTACTGCAGTGGAGGCAAGCGTTGCGTCGAATTAGATATGGAATCGTTGGGCTGGCGAGCTTATCGGGGCTTGTCGCTCACGCACACATCATCCCCATCCCGGACGTGCAACCTGCCGCGGCCGCCTATCTGGCGCCGGGCGCGTCGGGAAAGACATGGCCGGCGACGGAGTGGGTCGTGGAGGTGGACCGTCTCGACGGCCAGCCTGCGAGCCGTGCCGTCCGGACCGGTGAGTCGGTTTCGCTCAGCTTGCGAAACCTGGGTGAAAAAAGCATCGACGTCGCTGTCGTGCTATCGCAGAGCGAAGCCATGACGCCAATGGCGAATAGTCAGCCCGTGACGATTCATTTGCTTGCGGGGGAACGGCAGGAATGGAGAATGCAGGCAACGAGGCCGTTGCGGATTTTCGTTTCTGCATCCCCCGAGTGGGCGAAGTAGGGCGCGCAACGCGCCCTGGCAGCATCAGCCCCCTTCGCTGTGGCCCTTCCTGAGGGCTTCGTCGAGCCTGAAAATCTCGTTGCCCTTCATGATGATTTTCGTGCCATCCCTGGTCTCCATGACCTTGCCTTCCGGCATGTTCATGGACTTGCCGAACTTGTTCTCCATGCCCATCTTGCCGTCCTTGAAAACGTGCACCTTCGAGCCGTCCTGCAAATCGTAGGTTTTAACGACATTGCTCATATCGACCGCCGCCGCACTCAGCGATACGGCAGCAATGAAGGCTCCGACCATCAGTTTTTGTTTCATCGTTTAGATCTCCAGGTTATGGTCCTGCACTAGGGCGCATTGGGTCCACCATGTTGTGGAACAACAGGTTCAGTGGACCTTGTCTTCTTGTCATCTTCGCAACCCGCCTGTTGACTGTCCGGTGCAGATGCCGGCGTCGATCGGTCCGGCGGCTGGCTCGTCGCCTTCGGCGGCGTAACATGCTTCATCGAGTGATGCCGGGGATTGGCCGCCAACACCAATAGCTGGACCTCATCCCCGTCGTCGCGGCGTTCGGCCTTGATGCCATCAATGCCCAGTCCAGTCGGTGTCTCGGCAACCCATGCCAGTTGTATTGCCCACACCTGTCCCGGCACAAGGCAGATGGCTGCGCCAACGGACAAGAGGAGTGGCATGCCTGCTTTCATTCGCATCCTGACATTACAAGTAGCGGATGGGGCGTTCGAGAACTGTCTTTTCAATTTAATTTTATTCCCGGACCCGAGCAGCGGGCCGTATAGAGCGAAAATGTAATCCTCCCGAAAGATTGATGTTAACGAGGTAACACTGGCGGGGAAGAAATTGAAGATACAGTTTCATACGGTAATGAATACAAATCTTTTCCTGCGTTGATCGCGCCAATGCAAAGGCAAACGTCTGGAGCTTGGATTGGATATTGAAAAATTTAAGAGCATTGCATCGCTTCTGATGCGGTAATACTTGAAGCCGCTCTGAAAGAACTATGTCATGTGGCGGTTAGATTCCCGTCATTTAACGATTGGATGCGCATTCTTCGTGGATGCGCGTGGGCATTGCGGCGTGGCAGCGGATTTCACCTGTGGATTCAACCGGTCAACGCAACAGCTTGATGGAGTCGTTCAGCCGGCGTACCGAAGTTTAGTGTCTTGCGCGGGCGTTCATTGAGACGCCTCGCTACAGCATCGAACTTGATATCGGGTGCGTGCAGGCCTGCGCATTCGCAGCGGCGATGGTGGCCTCAGAAAGCCCCAGCACGCAAGGGAGATCTGTGCGCTGTGTGCCACGATTTGCGAAAGGTGCGAGAAGGAATGCAGCAAGCACGGTGCGTCGCATTGACTTGTCAGTTTTGCGGCGTCTGCAATGCGAGGGACTCAGTACGAGGAGTTAACCGGAAACTGTCGGGGGGATTACATTGAGATCCGGCGCGATCCTTAGGCCTCACTTGACGGTAGGATCTCGCTTGGCCTAGCCGACGACGCCATCGTTGGACACTAATGCGTCGCAGGGTGGCGGGAACGAAGCGTTTGGCGTGGACGTGGTGGCGAATGCGAATTACACTCATTTCCGAATGAATATCCGGGGTGCCTCCATGTTTTGCCGAGTTCTGAGCCGTTGGCCGATTGCACTGCTGCTGACGATCAGCGCGTTGTTCACGAACTTTGTCCACGCCGCGGAGGCCTTCGACGCCAAAGCCCGGCAGATTTGGCAACTCCTGGACTACGTCGCGGTTGACTACGGCGGTGCGGTGGACGATGGCAAGGTGCTCAATGGATCCGAATATGCGGAGATGCAGGAGTTTGCGGCCACAGCGGAGCGCCAACTGGGAGAGTTGCCTCAGGGTCCCGCCACTCAATCGCTACGCGAGCAGGCAGCGTCATTGCGCGAGGCAGTCGCGAACAAGGCCACAGCGGTTGCCGTGGCGCAAATCGCCCACGAACTCGCGGCCGCTGTACAGCGCGCGTACCCTTTTCCAGTGGCGCCTGCCAAAGTACCCGATCTAAGTCGGGGCGCTCAGCTGTTCCAGGCGCAGTGCGCAAGTTGCCATGGCGCGCAGGGGCGTGGTGATGGGCCGCTGGCTGCGACGCTCGATCCGAAGCCAACCGATCTGACCGATCATCTGCGCGCGCAGGAGCGAAGCCTCTTCGCGCTGCATCAAGTGCTCAGCAACGGTGTTACCGGCACCGCCATGCCAAGTTTCGGCGCGCTGCCAGACGACGACAGGTGGGCCACTGCCTTCTTTGTCGGGTCGCTGTCGTACACCGGTGATTTCGCGTGCCGAACTCTACGTCAGCGAGCCGTTTGCCGATCCGACGCTCCCTGCGTTCTCAGCGCAGATGAGACAGGTCGGGCATGATTTGCAAGACTCGACCGTTCGGTATCTTGCGACCAGATTTTCGTGGCAGGCTTAAGGAAACGTCCCTATGAATCCGGATATCTACCGCGCGCGCGAGGCCGAGGCGCAGGCCGCGCTGGACGCTGCGGCCGACTACCAACTCACAGCACACGCGACCGCGCGCGGCGCCTTGCGGGCTATTGATCTGGACGGTGCACAGGCTCTAATGGGCCAGTCTGGCGGATGGATTGCACTGGGCAACGCAGCTGCTGTCGACCTCGCTGGTAATCAGGCTGCCGCGGAATTTGCCGAGGCGCTGGCGCAGCGCGATGCGCCCGACCCCAACGACGATCCCTACGGCCGGAATTTGGGTCTGGACCGCGACGCGTGGCTGCGGGAAATGCTGCACCAGGCCGGCGGCCTTGTGGGCGGCTACCTGTAGGTAAAGGGCGCCGATGGACATACGAGTCGCCGCCCGTGGCCGACAGGATGGCAGCAATGCAGAAAATCTTCGTTGACGCGCTCGCTGCACGCCCCTTCATGCAGCTTGGCAATCGTGAGAAAACGCCCCTGTGACCGGAAGCGCCACGCCCGAGCGTGAGAACACGGGCCGATCTGGCATAATCCACGGCAAGGTTGCTTAGGTCAGGGGCGGTTGCGGGCAGTTCGACCCTGCTGGGTGCCTCATACCTGGTCTTTTATTTTCTCCTGCTGGTGGTGCTTGACTTCGTCAAGCTGCGCGGTATGACAAATATTAACTCGACATCAACTGGTGTCGGAAAGGCCGAAGGTGAAGGTATGGGCAAAAACTCTCTGGATTTCGTGAAGCTGTCTGTGTTGTCTGTGTTGGAAACGATTCACGGGCTGGGTATGAGTGCACTTGTGGCTGTAGCGCTGCCCTAAGCAACTTTGGCAAAAGCCGCCTCCGGGCGGCTTTTTTTTACGCCACCGCCTCCATGCCGATGGAACAGCAACCGTCAGGTGCCAACTCCGGCCACTTCAAAGATCTCAGCGAAGTTCTTGCGATCCCTGTCCTTGTCCTGAGTCGTCTCTGAATTGGCTTGGACTTGCGATGTGCGTCACGGACCCCGACAAGGGCAACGAAGGCATCTCCGCGATCTTTATCGATCTGGACAGCCCGGGAGTGACACTCGATACCGCCTGCGTGCCCATCACCGGCCAGTACGTGGACGCCGACATCATCCTCGACAATGTCCGCGTGCCACGCTGCAACTGCATCGGCGGCGAAGGCAACGGTTTCCGGCTTGCGATGAACCGGATCAGCCTCAACCGCCTATTGCACTGCCCGACCATGATCGGCCTGGCCCGCCAGGCGCTGCGCTTGTCCATTGACTACGCGAACACGCGCCGCCAGTTCGGCGGCCCGATCATGCGATTCCAGGCCATCCAGCACATGCTGGCGGACATGGCGTCCAGCCTGTTTGCCTGCGAGAGCATGGTGCTGGCTGCCGCGCGCCGTGCCGATGCAGGCAGTGACGTCCGCATGGAGGCGTCGATGTGCAAGCTCTTCGTCTCGGAAGCCTGCTTCCAGATCGCGGACAAGGCCGTGCAGATTCATGGCAACGTGGGTGTCACGAAGAACCATCCGGTCGAGTTCATCTTCCGCAGGCTCCGGCTATACCGCATCGTCACGGGAACCAGCGAAATCCAGCGTAACACGATCGCCAAGGAAATCCTGCAGAGGCATGGGTCTTGAATGCGCACGTGCAATCCTGATCGCGACGTCCACGCCAGCATCAAGCGGGGTCAACAGGCTGTTCGCCGAGAACCGCTTCGGCTGCGACCTCTGGATGCATGTCAACATACCGTGCGGTCATCCCACCCGAGATGCATCGCGCCGCAGGTTGCCGGAACTGCGAAGCGACCCGCGTTGCGCGTCAATCCTGCGAATCACTGGCCTCGTGGCTTGACTTGTCCAGTGCTTTCTAATATTTGCTTGCAACGTGCGTAATTGGTGCGACGGGATGCGCGGAGGGTGGCGGATTCTGTTCGGCGTCTCCCCGACTTGGTTGGGATTCAGGTACAGAGGCGTCTACGTCCGGAATGAGGGGAGTTCGGTCACGAACGTCTACCAACCAAATGGCCCCTAATGGCCGACAAGCGACCGCCTGCCGGCCGATGTAAAGGTCAGACTTCGGTTTGCTCTGCAATCTCCAAAGCGTCATCAACCTCAATGCCCAAATACCTGACGGTGCTCTCGAGCTTGGTATGACCGAGGAGCAGTTGGACGGCTCTTAAGTTCTTGGTCCGTCGGTAGATCAAAGAGACCTTCGTTCGCCGGATTGAATGCGTCCCATAAGCGGAGGTGTCCAGGCCGATCGAGGCTACCCACCGATGGACCAATCGGGCATATTGTCGGGTCGATATATGGGGCGAAGAATGCAAACGACTGGGGAAGAGAAAGTCGCCGCAGCTCAATCCCCGTGCATGTATCCAGGCCTGGAGGCATTCGCGAGTCGGGCCAGTAATCTCAAACTGCACCGGTCGATGGGTCTTTTGCTGCATGACCGTCGCACGCATGCCAACTTGTCTTCCTACGCTGACATCCTGAACGCGGAGACGGATCAGATCGCAAGCGCGCAGTTTGCTGTCGATGGCGAGGTTGAACATCGCCAAGTCTCTCGTGTTTGCGGTGAGCTGAAGGCGCGTACGGATGGCCCAGATCTCGGATAGCTTCAACGGAGGTTTCTGCCCCGTCAGTCTTCCCTTGTTCCACGGGTCGTGGTGGGTGACAGATGTTTGGGAGGTAGTCATGACTAGCTCCTAGAGTTGATGGGAGCCCATTTTGCGCTTGTGCCGGAGCCCCTCAAGTTGTGGGCGCTGGGCGCTAGTCCCACTCCACCTCCGAAACCAGTTCGGCCGAGACGACCCCTTCAACGCACATCTGGTAGAGCTTTCGGTAGCACAGCGGACATGGCGCACAGTCCAAGGCCTGGTTGCCTCCGATTTCGAAGTGCAGTTCGCGAATCCGGACGGGGCCCCCGCATTTGCAGACGAGAATCTGGGTATGGTCATCCATCGCTTATCTCCGTGGCAGAAGGGGATTGCAGCATGTGACGGCCGGAGGCTTCCTCGGATCAGCGAGATACTGATCGTCATGAGCGCGCGCCCGAAGGCACCGCAGGCTCCGAAGAGCCGAAGCATAGGACCAAAATTTTCGTGCGGGGGCAGCTTCGGATCTTGCCGATTCGTTGGTTGCCGAGACTCAATCGCCGAGTTCCTGTGCGGGACGCAGGGGGCGTCTCGGTGAGCGGGCCGTGACCGACCCTTCATATCACACCCGAAAGCAGCCATTCAGCGTGGTATCGTTGACCGCTTCGAGTCTTTGGGACCAAAGCAATATGGCCACGCTTGACCTCATCGGGGTTGCAATTCAGTTCAAGGATTGGGAAAAGCCATGGACGTTCTATTCGGTTGTGTTGGACCACATCTCACATGATTCCGACGACCGCGCCATTTTCGAGCGGATATGGGCAGAAGCGTGTCGTCCGGAACATTGGCAGTACGTCGACATTTCGAAATGCTCTGATGCGTGTGATCACGGGCTCGAGATTGGATTTTCATGGCTGCCCGAGGAGGCGCGTGTGCAGTTCGTGCGAGCAGCATCATTCCAATGGAAATGACGCGAAAACTCGGAAGGCCTTCGGTCGCCGGCGCTCGCGCGCAGCACCGTTACAGCAGGCGTTCTCCGGGCGGTTGAGAGCATCAGAGCTAGATAGGTACACAGATTGCTCTAAGCTTGCAGCCGAGCGCATCTTCGAGTTGCGATTCTTGCTCACCCGATAGGGTGCGTAGATTCGGATTCATCGCCTCAAGTACGAGCCGTCCAAATGCTGTCGGCCACAAATATCTGAGATCGTTCAATGAGACGGTAGCCTGACAGCAGCAGTCTTGACCAGCAGGTCAGGTAGTCTGCCCACAGCGAAATCATCCATCTTGGTCACCCACCAGTCTTCGATGTCCACATCGCAATTGGGACAAGCCACGCTAGACCAATTTGCTCCGGGGTGAAAAATTCGACGTCCTGCTTGAATAAGAACGTAATCTCATCGGCATTGGGAGCGAATTGCGAGAAGAGCGCGCGCGCAACTTCTGCTGCCAATTCAATCGGCCTGAACTCGGGGTCGAGGGGAACACGCCATGCCCGTCCGCTCATCACGAGGGAGTCAAAGCTCAAACGTCGGATCGCCCGCCCACGCGAGAAAGCTGCGCACGACAGTAGCCTCAGTTCCGTCACTGAACCGGATGATCATCGCGCCGTCTTCGTCGGCGACCGACTCCACGCCTGGCAGTGAACGTGTAAGGACCTTGGCCTCTTCGTCAACCGTATTCGGTGCGTCGCCATTGACAGGAGCCTCAATGATCTTAATCTGATCCACCGTCTGGTGGCTCACCGATCCGGTTTTCGTCATCGTCGCTGCGGCGACGCGGTGCCCCTTCGATGCCAGGTTGGCTCCCGCCAAGGTTCGCGAGTCGTTTGGCGGCTTCACGCTGGATCAAGGCCTTTAGCGCCTCGCGCACAAGTGCCGTTTTCTCTTCCAGCCCCGTATAGGCACGGGCCTTGGCCAGCAGTTCATCGTCAAGCGTAATCGTCGTACGCATAGGAATCTCCGCAAGTACCGGCACAGACTATAGCATCCAATGATGTCGATTTTGGTGCGCACTTACATTGGGAATGCGGGCGTTTTGCCACCACAGGCCTGCAAAATCGGTGTGTCCACTGCAGGCCAATTCTTGTCTGCCGCCGATACCTGTGGTCTGCGTTCTGTCTCCAGTCCGTGCCGCGCGGGCTCCGACGCTTGGAGCCGCCATGGCTGCAACCGTTCCGCCTGAGTCGCCTGCGACCGCGCCTGCACCTCGGCCACTTCGTTTCCTGCGCGCCGTGACGGCGTGCGCCAAGGCGGCCCCGGCGTGGCGCACGCCGTCACGGCGCGCTAAGCGGCCGTGCGGCAAGGTGTCGCTCCACCCACTGCGCCCAGGGCGCGTCGAGTTGGCCGGCCAGCGTGGCGAGTACCAGGCGGATGTCCAGGTGGTGACAATGCGTCAGCAACCGCTCGAGGACGGGACGGCGGACGGTGCGCAGCGCGCCGAGGACGAGCCGCATGCCTTCGGGCGAACTCATGGTGCAGTCGCTTACCAGTTCCAGGATCGCACGCTCGGGCACCGACACCCGTACCGCCGGATGGTGATCGGGCAGGGCAGTGATCCCGAAATCTGCCGGTAGGCGCCGATCGAACAGCGCGCACCCCTGGTAGGTATAGGCATAGACGGCGTCCACCCAACGCGGCAGGGTGGTGGGCGCCTCGCCCCAAGATGAGCCGTGGGCGCAGGGCCACGAAGTGTCGCACGCCCTGCCAGTCCAGCGCGGTGCGGCCGCCCACGTGCAGCCCCGGGCGTTGCCAGCAGAGCCAGGCTAACCATGGAGGTGGAAGTCGTATTCGCAGCATTGCCGGAGGGGGCAGTCATCGGAAGGTGTTCGAAGCGGCCCTGCGAAGGGCAAGTACCGGGGGGCTCGGCTCAATTATCCACTTCTCTCACGGATTTCATCCCCGGGCCCGGTTTACTGGGAAATCGTTCAACGAAGACATTCGCGTGCGGGGCAATGACGCGATTGGGTTTGGCACTCCTTGGTGGGAAGAGGGGGTGGAGAGAACCATCCCGACGCTGTGTGTACCGAGCACGGTGTATATATCGACGATATCCTCGTAATTGACCACGGTGTCCTCGTTGCCCCAGGAGAGTTGAGCGATGCGGACGAGTTGCTAGCTAGTTCGTGATCTATGGTTGCTAGGAGACATCTATGACAGGTATTCATCTCAGGACGCGACTGTGCGAGCTGCTCGATATCAACTACCCCATTTGTCTCGCAGGGATGGGATCTCAAGGTCGTGCAACGCCTCCGGCCCTTGTCGCCGCGGTGTCGGAAGCCGGAGGATTGGGCGTTATCGGTGCCGCAGGACTATCGCCTTCGCGGCTACGTGCAGTCATCCGAGAGGCTCGCGCGTTGACGGCTAAGCCCATTGGCGTCAACCTTGTATTGCCACAAGCCGCTGCGAAGGCCGAGCTGGATAGGGACAGGATCCGGCGAGAGATTATTGAACAGTTCCCTGAGCATGCCGCTTTCGTGCGTGAATTGGCAAAAGGCTTCGGACTTGAACTAGTGGAGCTAGATGGTCGCATTGCCGTGTCTGGCGCGGCGACTGCAGATGGCACAGATGCGGACCTTCGTGGCTCGCGCGCTGACTTGACGCGAAGCTTGATCGACGCGGTTCTAGAGGAAGATGTCCAGGTCTTCGCAGGGGCGGTCGGTGACCTGAAGCTCATCGCGGGGCCTGCGCACGAGAAGCGGATGCTCGTTATGGGACTAGCCACTGGCACGAAGCAAGCTAAAAGCTAGGCGCTCGCCGGCGCAGATCTCCTCATTGCCCAAGGACTGGAGGCCGGCGGCCATGTGGGGCGAATTCCGAATTTTGCGCTGCTTCCTGATGTCATCGATTCTGTTTCTGTCCCCGTCATTGCGGCGGGAGGCATCAGCGATGGCCGGGGCATCGCTGCATCTTTGGCGTTTGGGGCCGTTGGAGTTTGGATGGGAACTGCGTTCCTGGTTGCCGAGGAATGCAATATTCCCGGCGAACATAAGTCCCAGATTCTTGAAGGGCGGCTGGAGGATTTCCGCAGTGACCGGATCTACTCTGGAAGTCCCATGCGCGGATTCCGGAAAGCCACGATCAAGGCTTGGGAGGACTCTGGATTGGAGCCGCTCGCAAATCCGTACCAGAAGGTCTTGATGGATGACTTCAATGCAGCGGCAGCAGCGGCCAGTCGCTGGGACCTGCACAGCAATCCTAGTGGCGTCGGAGGAGGGCTACTGACAGAGGCGAGGCCAGCGCGAGCGATCGTCGCCGAGCTTGTGAATCGCGCTTCGGAGTCAATCTCACGACTGGCCGCCAGTATTTGACAGGCTGGATTGCTATGTGGCGAGGGCGTTCAATCCAAGGATGGCGCTTGCCTCGGCAATAGTTGCCACTGGACGCTCATACTCTTCGCAAAGCGCTTCAATTTGGCGGACTAGGGCAGCGTTTGAAGGGGCGAGAACATCTCGGTCTAGGCGAACGTTGTCCTCAAGACCTGTGCGGCAATGTCCACCCAGTTCGAGCGGCCATCGTGCCATAGTAATTTGGTCTCGCCCAATACCAGCTCCTGTCCAGGTCGCGTTGGGGGAAAGCCTACGCAGCGTCGCCACATAGAACTCCAGGACCTCTCGGTCGACGGGCATTGCGTTCTTGAGGCCCATCACGAATTGGACGTGGAGTTCTCCAGCGATCTTGCCGACCCGCTGCATGTTGGCGGCCTGGAAGATCATCGATAAGTCGAAGGCTTCCACTTCGGGCTTGACGTCGTGCGTCAGTATTTCAGCGGCGAGCCAATCTACCAGTTCTGGCGCGTTGTCGTAGACCCGGGTCGGGAAATTAACTGAGCCCGTGGCACCACGAACAAGGCATACCGCTTGCCCCATGGCAGCCGAAACTCGGCGAAATCAACTTGCGCCTGCCGTCCGGGCGGCGTCTCGAAACGCACGACTGGGCATGAACTGCTGCAGCGGCTCGAGGTGTCACAGTCTGCAGCTTTGGCTGACCGGGATGCGGTACTCGCGTGGCGCGCCAGTAGGGGGGGGCGGCGTGGCCGACTTCAAATTCCTAACAACTTTGTCTTCATTTGCCAAATGGCTCGTGCCCGAAAGTGGGAGTGAATGGCGTTGGCTACGGATTCCTTGCAGCAACCTACACGTCTAGTGGGGTTACAGCAATCGAAATCCCGTCACCAGAGAATCCAGTTTCTCCACGGACTCGTTGACGTTCAAAGCCGCCCGCAAAATGCGGGTGTCCACTGCAGGATAATTCGTCCTATTCTGCTCGCGTGCTGGTGCATAGGGCGCTGGGTTGTGGAGACTGCGCGGCATCGTGTCATCAAGGCCCGGGTGCTCACGGCATTCCTCGGCCCCAGCGCAGTTTCGCTGTGGGTTACCTACGGCCACTTGTGAGTCCACGAGAAGCCACGGCTAATCGATCTTCCCAAATCTGCATCTTTCTTTGATACGACAGTCCCAATGTGGCAAGGATTTGTGAGAATCCTTAGTGAGTTCAGTGATTCATCGATTCGCAATGCCTTGATTTTTATGGGGAACGTGTTGGCGGCGTCTTTGAGAATGGACAACAACCTTCAGTATGTTTTTGCGTCTCGTTGTTTTCAGTGTACGTGTTATGTATAATTCCATCGCGCAGACGTAGACGTACCCGATCAACCCATACAAGGAGGTCATCCATGCTGCCCATGGACGCCAAAAAGAACGCCGACTCCTATTCGTATCCCAATGGGATGCTGAACTCGGGATACGTCGGCGGCGTGCTTCGCAACCCAGATCCTGTCAACGGCATCTGCTATATCCAGCAGACCCGTAACGAGAATCACATGTTGCCGATCGCGTTCGACCCGAAGAAAACGCCGCTTCCTCGCAACATTCAGGAAGGGGACCTGATCTTCGCGATCTGCCACGCTTCGGGTGAGCGCAAGGAAGACCAGCGCATCGTCCACATGAAGAGCATCTCGTTCGAACAGCCGAACACCATGCACCTGGACAAGCGCTTCGCCGATGACCTGCTGCGCAAATGGGGTTCGCTCGTCCACGCAGCGGCGAAGGACTCCGGCACCCCGGATTCGATTCGCAAGCTGGAAGAGCAGTTTGGCCGCTCGAGTGATACTCAGGCTCGGCTCCCAATGCAAAGCAAGGCGGTGATGGATTGGCTGGAGCTCGCCAAGACCAATCATCCTCAGCATGCAGCATTCTTCCTTGCAGTGTGGGACATCTACTCTGCAAACAAGGAGCATCCTGCAACGCATAGGAAGGGTGGCCATGCGAACCGGAAACTCTGGCAGCACTGTCTAGCCGTTACCGAGACTGCCTTCGCAGAAAGCTCGACATGGAAATACGATGGCGTGTACGTGAAAAAACGCGGCAAGGCAAAGATACTGCTTCTCAGCAAGCGCAATCCCGAGTACGAGTTCGACGCAGCGGACCCACTTGTCCCCATCATTGCGCTTGCACATGATTTCGGGAAGCTCGAGGCGTACAAGATTGGGGACGATGGCCAGATCGTTACCTTGGAGGAAGGGTCGAGCACCGATCACGACGACGATCGCGTGTTTCACGATTCCCTGGGCGCCCGGATGCTCGCGCGACTTCCCGAGTACTGGCAGCTTCCCCCACGAGACCGCCGGGCCATCAACTTCGTGATTGGCCATTACCACCACCCCAGCGCCTTCCCCGTTGATGCGAACGGTTTCGCCCTTGACGATCGCATGTCCGCGCTGATGGAGTTCCTGATCTACGTCGACAAGAAGACGGGTATGCAGGAAAGTGGCCGCGACCTGCTCGAAGAGGACGAGGAGATTACTGAGGAACAATCGGAGTCGATTTACAAGGCTTTTGTCGAGGTCATCACCCAGTTTGGCCGCGTGAATGGCACCGGCAATAAGAGCACCGACGCCAGTTTGAAGATCGCCCAAAAGCACGACGGCTTGATCGTCGTGAAAGAGCTTGAGTTGCGTCGACTCATCTTGGCGAAGTTGGGCATGTCGCTGGACGACGGTGACTCGCGCTACCGGGTAACCATGAGCCTGCTGTACACCCTTGGCGAGAAGGGGCTTCTGTACGACAAGCACAATGGAATTGACTTCTCGCGCTACCACCCCATGCATTCGGTATCGTTCCGCAGCAGCAAGAACGGTCAGCATATCGCTACGTGGGAACCCGTCATCATCTTCCGACCGCTGACGAAGACGCAGGAGTTCGCCGAACTTGGGGGCCTACCAAACTTTGGCTCGCGGATGGTGATCAACAAGCCCATCTACACGCACAACCCTGGTATTCGCGATGCTGAGGCATTGCGCGAGTTGGTTCGGCGTGCGTTTGGCGAAGATGTGGCCCGCAGCATCTACATCTCGGGCCGCCAGGAAACTAAAACGGAAGCAAGGGCTCGAGAACAGAAGGTCGAAACGGCGGATGGCAAACCTGAAGGCCTCGAACCGATGGCGCCAACAAGCCTTGCGGCGGTTCCGGCAGAATCCTCTGCAGCCCTCAAGCCGTCGATGGCGGAGCAAGAGCCAGCACCGGCCATGCTGTCTCGCGTCATCACGGAGAATCAGTCGCCGGCAGCTCCAATGGAGCCGCCTACGAACGATGTCGCGACAGAGCATGTGGATGCGGACGATGACCCATCGCTCGAGGATATTGCCGCGCTCGAAAGCGAGATCGCATCCCCGGAGACCGGTGGAAGCGCGGACGAAGCTGATCCGTTCAGTGGGTTGCTACCTTCCTCACCAGACGCCGGAAGCAATGAAGGCGCTTCCGTATTTGATGGCGACGACTTTGCCGATTTTCCGGCGGCGCCAGAGCCGGTCGCGAGCATCGACATTTCGGCGCCTGGTCACCGCATGCCTGAAGGCGAAGAGCGGCCTCTCATCGCTGACAGACCCGGTGTCGCGATCCCCGACAAGGATCGGCAGAATGCCATGAAACGCCGCACCGCCGAAGAAACCAAAGAAGCACTTGCCGCTTTCGATAACTTGGCACCGCCGACGTTCGCCGCACGAACGTCAAAGCGTGCGTCCAGCCGCGAAATCTCGGATAACGCGCTGTCCAACGTTCTTGCGCTCATAAGCGACAACAAACTGCCGGTGTGCGGCCGGATGAACGGGCACGCGTACGTCCTAGTTTCCGACATCGCAAACGTCGCGCCAACCCTCGACGTCGAGCAGCTTGTCAAAGCGCGCGGACTGCCCACTGCCGAGCCGGCCGCTGGCAAGAAAATGGTTGGAATTCCGGAGTAGCGAATGGATCTCGAGAAGCCCACCAACGCTCGCGAGCAGATGCCTTCGGTTACCGAGTTCATCGATTCCCTGCGGAAGACATTCGGCAAGGAAGAGATCGACGCGTCCATCAAAACGGGGCTTCGTAACGGATCGTTCTTTGCCATCGAAAATGGCTACGTCGTCGGCACGCCTCCTCCGCATGCCTTGCTCGAGTACGAACGACGCCAGAAGGCCGCGGAGCAGCAGGTTCATTCGGACGAGAGCTCCCACAACCCCACGAACAGCGGAGCGTTGCTGCGCCCCCAAGAATCCATTTAGATTTATACGTCGTGTGCGTACGTGTTATGCTTCGTAAGAATGACGCAAAGTGATCACGGCGTCTGGCTGGATGCGGCCCCCCCTCCCATACGGGGGGTGTTGGAGTCGTGACGGGAGTCCGTTATCACATCTGCCAAATTCAGCACAAATGGGAAAAGTCGATTCATATAACAACAGGAGAAGTCGTCGTTATGCGCATTCAGCGAACTTTGTCAAACAAGAAGGGGGCTCTGGCACTGGCCATGTTGGTCGCTGCCCTCGCAGGTTGTGGTGGCGGTGGTGATGGAGCGGAAACGCCCCAGGCCACCCCGCAGTCTCCCAGCTCACCGGTGACCGGCACACCGGAAGGCCCAACCACGCCCGTCACGCCGGCCAAGCCCACCAGCCTGGTGGCGCCGTCCTGCCTGAACTGTGGCGCGGTTGATTCGAATACGTACTCCGGCACCGGCGTCGGGGTGTGGCAGGCAACGAACGCCTCGTTGGCTGCCGCCGATGTGCCCGTGAGCATTGATGGCCTTACCGGTCAGGATGTGACGCTTGTCTTCACGAACGAGAGCGGCGTCGCGCAGCCCATGCCTGCCATTTCGCTGACTGCCTCCCGCTTCCCGTCGGTCGCAGCAAGCCAGCTGCGTTGGCAAGACCCCGCCACCGATGCGAAGCAGCGCATCGGCGAGTTCAACCGAAATGGCTGGGCCGCCCTTGCCGGTAGCCAAGGCACCGCACCGCGATACTCGATGTCCAGTGGGCCGAGCAAGTCCGTTGTGAATGACACGCGCGACTGGTTCAACGAGGACAATTCCGTCCGATCGACCACCCTGGTTCGCCAGGCAACGACGACCGACGGTGTCACGGTGAACTTCTGGGTGGAGAACTCCGAGAATGCCCCGACGAAAGTCAGTTCAGCAATCATCGACCAGCTTGTCGACCGCTTCGCTTCGCCCGGCAAGGTCTACGACATGCTGAAGGATGTCGGCGGCCCGCTGTGGGGCTCTCACAGCTATATCAATCTCATCCCAGGCACGGGCCAGCCGATCGATATCGTCATTCTGAACTTCGATCGCAACAACGCCCCGTACGGGATGACAGGCTACTTCTATTCGCGAAATGCCATTGCGAAGAGTGCGTCGAATCCGTACAGCAATGAGTCGTTGTCGCTGTATCTGGACTCGGAAACCCTGTACCTCGACGGCGCCACTGGTCTTACGGAAGTGGTCATGACGATGGCGCACGAAGGGATGCACGCCCAAAATTTCTATCGCCGTGGCGTTCTGGGCGGCGTGGAGAGTATGTTCGCGACTTGGCTGGAAGAAGCCACGGCGATGATGATGGAGGATTTCGCCAGCGCTACGCTCGATCCCGGCCACAATCCCATTCGAGACGTTCGCTTCTATGACTACGTCAAGTACAAGGGCGGAAGCTACAACTGCAGCTTGCTCGACTGGACGCCGTTCAGCGCATCGTGCGATAGCTACTCCGTATCGGGATCGTTCGGCGGCTTCCTGAATCGCCAACTGGGCTTGCGCATGTTCAAGTCCCTGCTGGGGAACATGAGCTCGACGAACTCGGTCGACGTGCTAGATACCGTCATCAAGACGAATTTCCCCGGCACCAGTTTCGTGGGGCAGTTCCGCCGATTCTCGGCAACGGCGGGAGCGCTTATTCCAGCAGCGACGAGCCCCAAGGGCTTTGGTTTCCCGGCTCGCTCCGACAACGGGTACAACATTCCGGCCATCGATCCGACGGCCTACGCGCCGTACCGGACGCTGACTCAGACGGTGCCCACCACGCTCCAGGCATATGCGAGCCTGCCCGTCGTGCGGCAAGCTGCGAAGGGTCGATACACCGAGACGGTTAAAGTACCGGCCGGCACGACTCTTTCCGTTGTGATCCACTAATAGCCGGAAGCCTTAGCAGCTAGCGACTGGCGTTCAGAAGTCGAAAGGCCCCACGACCTCGCGGTTCGTGGGGCCTTTGTGCTTCAGGGGGGAAGTCTCGGCGCTTCAACGCGTTCCCCTCGTACCGCGCAAGGAACCACGCTATGCCGCTGCGTTCACCACAACGTTCTGCTGGCTCCTGCCACTTCTAATCCGGCGCAGGATGCGCTCCAGTCCCCGACATACTTTGCCCCAAAGGTATGACCCGACAATCAGTCCCACAATGGAGGCAGTAAGCTCCCTTGGCGTGCCTTCCGCCTTGGGATCGTCGATCAACCACTGGTGGAACTCCCAACCTACTCCCAAGCGCAGCCAAAGGAAAATCCCGAGCACGAAAACAAACGCACTTGGTCTGCGCCGCGCAAACCCGATAACGTTGCAGTTTGAAATGCCGACAGCAACGATCACCAGTCCGGCCGACGCCGCCGTGATGTAGTCAAGCCAACTGTAAGGCCGAATCGATAGGCCGCAGAAGGCCAAAACTGCGAGAGTCGCTGCAAGGGAAATGCGGAGTTTGCGACCGAGTCGATACGTGCCGGTGCCAGCGTTTTGATCCGAGCAAAGCAGTACCAAAGCAGCAATCGACACCAACGCCGCGCACCAGATGCCGAACAGAAGGTGGTCAAGGGTATTCGGAAAAAGCGAATGCCATTGCGTCTCCCAGTTTTGCAGTGCTGAGACGTACTGACGCACCTCCGTGGAGAACCTCTCTGCCTGAGGTTTCCCAGGAGCCGCCCACCTGTGTGCGGCCACAGCGTACGAGTAGGCTGAGACAGCAACTGCATAGGCGAAGTACGTCGAGAAGAGAATCGCGACGTTGGCGATTCTCATCGCGGGAAGCTTGAACCTGATCATCTGTGCAACTGGTTGTTGGCAAGCTTTGGTTATCCGCGAACGATCCTCGCGGGTCAAGCGACATAGCGCTCACATTCCCTGCAAGGTCGCTTCGGTGGACGCGCTAGCGTCGTCGATGGGCTTGTTGATGACCTGGCTGATTTCGTATCAATCGGCGACGGCGCTGCCGGCGCAAGGCTATACGCCGCGCTTCCGCCTGCGATGCATGGACACGACAACACCGGAACATCCTGTAACGCGGATACTCAAAAAAGGCCTTGAAAACGCTCGTCATCATGGCAATATCACGGGCAGTGTCGCGCCCGGGCAGATCGCCAGTGCGTTGGCACGCTAAACCTCTAAGACTACGAACCGAAAATGGCTACCAAAGCTAAGACGACTGCCAAGGCCGCTGCGAAGCCGGCCGCCAAGCCCGCGGCCAAGAAGGCTGCTGTGAAGACCCCTGCGAAGGCAGCACCGAAGGCCGCCGCTGCGGCACCGGTGGTCAAGCCGCTGAAGGAGACGTTCAACAAGTCGAGTTTGCTTGCCCACCTGATCGCCCAGACTGAACTGGACAAGAAGACCGTGCAGACTGTGCTGGCTCATCTCGAGAACACCATCGTGAGCGCAATCCACAAAAAGGGCGCTGGCGAGTTCACGTTGCCGGGCCTGTTCAAGGTGGCCGCTATCCAGGTTCCTGCCACGAAAAAGCGTTTCGGGAAGAATCCCTTCACTGGTGTAGACCAATGGTTCGCCGCCAAGCCGGCATCGGTCAAGGTGAAGGTGCGTCCGCTGAAGAAGCTTAAGGACGCGGCAGCCTAATCACAAGCAGCACGTTCAGAAGAGGGCGACCGATGATCGCCCTTTTTCGCTTTTGTGGAGGCCGTGTTTCCACCAGCCTTTCCAGATTGGCTTTAGGAGCCAGGGGCTCCGAACATCTTGCGCACCATCAGTCCGACGCCGTCGGCAGCTTCCAACCGGATCATCTGCTGCCCGCCTTCCCCCCAGGATCTCACACGCCGTTCGGTAGTATCGACGACATCAACAACCCGCCCCCTGAGCACTTCCCGTAGCACGCTGGCGCGACAGTAGATTGTCGCTCCCCACCAACTGCCGTCCGGCTGGACCACAACCTGCGGCGGGCCCGCGTAGACAACGTCAGGTTCGGATTGATCATCCCATCCCAGTAGGGCACGGCGATCGCGCAGCTCCAGTACGACGCGACGGGCTGATGGTCGTGGCTGGGTGAAAAGGAGATTGAGCGAAAAGCCGTCCCAGAATCGGCTCGCGAGAATGGACTCCGTCAGCGGCATGTCGAGCAGTCGGCAAGTGTGGCGCAGGCTGGCACGCTGGATGCCCCGCCAGTCCATCTCTGGGGCGTGCTGATCCAGCGGTTGATTGCCGCCGGCCGCGTTCGGGCCCACTCCGCCGCCGGGCGACGATGCGGTAGCAGGAGTCACGGCCGGTAGCCCGCTCGGAAACACCCCGTGTACCAGGGTGGACCGGAACCGCTTCTTTCCTGCGGGTCCGGGCAGCTCACTGGAAACGAGCGTTCCCTCCGTGGGCGCAACGTTTCCCCCACCTGGCAGGGTGAGAACCTGATGGCGGTTGGACCAGACTTGCCGTTCCCAGTCCTTTTGTACATCCAAATCAGTCGTCGTCGCTCGCGAGCCCTTTGACTCGGCGAGGCACACGGCCGCCGGCGTGGTCGCGGTTGCGGCGCGGAAGAACACGAAGTCGGGATGCGCTGACGTTGTCTGCCCCCCGCAGTCCTCCCAGTGCGCCATCCATGGGTAGCCGGCGTGGTCCATCTGGAGCAGGGCTAGCCCCGCACCCAGGGTCCCCGACAGGAATGGCTTCACGTAATCCTTGAGGCGGGAGTACGCTGGCGTCACCGAATAGCCGTGGCCATCCCAGGCACACACGGACAATGCTGCCTCCGCGGTAGCTCGCACGGTCTCCTGTCCGGACCCGCCCAGCGTGAGCCCGAGCTTGCTGGCTCTCTGCATAGTCAGATAGAGCCACCAGATGTTGACGTGTGCCCCGGAGGCCGGCGGCGTCTTCTTCTGCCAGGTCAGGTTTGGCGTCGACGAGAGCAGGCGAAACTCTTTGTGGATGGGGACAGTGGGCATAAAAAGGCGATCGGCCGTGCAGCGGAACGGCCATTGTCCCCGAAGTCCCAGCGGGCTAGCCACCCAGCCCGTGCAGGGCCCGGTAACGCCTCTGGCAGATCTGGCCCAGCTTGCTCCGCCGCGAACGTCGACTTTTTACGGTCGCAGAAGCTAGGAAAACGCCCCCGATCTGCGTCGCGCGTCGCCGTGACAATGAAGGCTCCTAAAGCAGCGGAGCAAATATGCCCCTCCCACCTGAAGTCCAGATGTTCGTGAACATTGCCCGAGAACGCGATCGCGCGGATCTTCTCTTCCCGTCGGTCGACGTGCCCGGCCCGCTAGGTTCGCTGATCCGTCAGCCAAATCCTGCGGCAGTGCGCGCACGGGAGATGAAAAACCTGACTGACGAGGAGTATGCGGTGCGGCTCGGGCTCCTGCCCTGACTGGTTGCGTCGGGCGAACTCTCAGGGTACCGCCGCGCTGTTCCGTGCCCTCTATTTATATATAGGGGGGTGAAACCGCCCAGGGGCGCACACCTGACGGCGTGCGCGCGGGGTTTACTACGTCCGCTCGCATTTTGACTTTTGGGTCCGGGCGCGGCACGATCAATGCACTCGGTCGGGCCTATCCGGCCGACGCAACATACAAGGCTACACAATATGGTTAATCCGATTTACCCACACACATCGCTGGACGCGATGCAACTCATCACCTTCAAGTACGCCAACGGCTTCAGCATGATGGCCGAGCTGCTGCCCAAGCCTCGGGTCGCCGGTGCCACGATCACGCAGGTCGATGTCGAGATCACCAGCGCCCGTTGGTCCAACGTCGTTCAGCACTCGCTGCCGACGCTGGTGCAGGCCGGCACCCAGGCGCTCCTCGACGCCCAGACGGATGCCGCGCAGAGCACGACCCACATCGCCGAGATCCGCATCACGGGCGAGGAATTCCTCACCAAGCACGACATGCTGCAGATCTCGGGCAACCTGCCGGTGACAGTCGTCTGACGCGGGCCACGCTCTACTGGGAAGAAGCCGGCGCCAGCCGGCTTTTTCTTTGCCGGCGCCGCATGCCGGGGGCACTGCGCTCATACCGGCCCCAACCTGGCGGCTACGCGGGAACCGCTAGCAGCCCCATGCGCTGGCCGTTCTTCTTGTTACGTGCCCATAAGTTGGCCGTCGCCAAAAAAATGCCACATAAAGCACTTTCGCTTGATTGTGGTGCTTTCCGCCTGTGCATGATAACCGTACTTATCAAGCACACACAAAATAAGGTACGGGTCACCTAGCATCGCGCACACGCCTCCGCCTATAATGTGACGAATTCGCGCGGAGGCCGCGCCGGCATTGGGCTGGCGGGTTCTGCGCCCCACCGACCAAACCACATGGCCCGCGATCCCGACACCCTCCAACAGATCACCCATGCCCACCTGGAGGCCGCCGCGAGCGCGTGGCAGGCGGGCGAGCGGGTCGCCGCCCTGAAGTCGAGCACGCCATGGGAGGCGCAGATCGCAGGGCAGTGGTACCCGACCAAGGCCATTCTGGCGCTCGCGCACCGGCACGCCGGCTTTGGCGAGCTCACGCGCGACACGCTTGCCGGGGAAGCCGCCCGCCGCCGCCTGGCTGCGATGGATATCCCGCTGCGACGGCCCGGGCAGGAGGTCGCGGCAGCGGACAATCCAGCGTGGTCGCGACTGCAGCGGCACGACGTCGAGGCCGGGGCTGCCGCGCTGCGAGACAGGATGGAATGGGCCATTTCCATGAAACACATCGCCAACAAGCCGCACGAGACTGAATGGCGGCTGGGCCTCGACGGACTCTGGTACAGCCCACGCGCGATCGGCCAGGAGGCGTGTACCGCAGCCGAACTGCCCACCTTCAACTGGAAAATGCCCGACGGCGAGTACACGCGATATCGCGCGCACCTCGAGGCCTTGGGCTTCTCCCTGAAGCGTGGCCGGACGCCGACGCGGTCCCAGCCGGCGTGGGGCGCCGGTGAACTACGCGCCGCCGCCGCCGGCCTGACCGGGATGGAGCTGGAGGCCGCGGGCGCAGGTATGGACCCGCTGCAAGTGGTCCTCGACGGCCGCGCGTACCCGGCTGCCGACTTGCTCGGTCTGCCAGCCGGTCAGGCGCCATCGGCACAGGACCGGGCCGCGATCGCCGAGGCAGGCGGCGCCTTGCGTGCCGCCCCGGACCCGCTCGACGCCGCGCTGGAGGCGCTGGCCGCCCAGAACGGGCTGCCGACGGAAGCGGCGCGTCAGGTGCGGGGGCGGATCGGACAGGGACGGTTCCGCGAGGCGCTTCTCCAGCTGCACGGCTGCTGCGCCGTGAGCGGCGTTTCGACGCCGGCGGTCCTGCGCGCGGCCCATATCCATCGTTGGGCCGACTGCGGCGACACGCCCACCGCTCGCCACGATATCGACAACGGCCTGCTGCTGGCCGCGAACCTCGACTGCCTGTTCGAGACGGGGCTGATCGCGTTCGACGACGACGGCCGGATACTGATTTCGCCCGAACTGGACACCGCCGCGCGTGACGCGCTGGGTCTCAGCCCGGACCTGCGGCTGGCGGTCGTGCCGACACTTGGCCAGCGCGGCTACCTGGCCAAGCACCGCGAGCGCACCCGGGCCATGCGCGAGGCTTCGGCATGAACGCCCCGGCATCGGGGGCCACCATCGTGACGCCATTGCGCAGACGCCGGTCCGTCACGCGCCGGCAGCTGCATCGGGGGCATTTCGGGTTCCTGCGGGCCATCATCCAGGGCCTGCATGCACGGGCCATGTGGGAACGCTATCTGATGGAGGAAGGCGAGATCGAGGCCGACCAGGAATTGCTGGCCCGATCCCCGGAGGGCGAGGAGGGCGCGGAGGCCGACATCGAAGCCGATCCGGCCGCGCACGCTTTTGCCACCCATCCCAAGGTCCGTCGGGTGACAGCCTGGCTGCGCAGCGAGCTCGTCGCCGCGGCAACTCGGGCCCAGCGCCCCGGTACCGCCCGCCGCCTGAAGCTGGAAGCCAGGGACCTCCGGAAGATCGGGCAGAAAGGGTTGGGGCTGCCGTCGCTCGAGGAGTTTGTGGCGGAGACCGGCATGGACGGCTTTGGCGAGTCCGAGCAACTGGCCGCCTACCAGGAACGCTATGGCGACGCCCTGAAACGGGAGTCCAAGCGCGCCCGGATGATGCGCCGCCAGCTGGAGGCGATCGACTGGCTCGAAGAACGGTACGCCCAGCCTGTCCTCGCCGGCGACGCGTGCCGTGCCTGGCTGGCCGAACCCCTCGCGGAGCGGCTGGAGGTGGCCGGTGTGACGACGCTGGCGGATCTGCTCGATCGCATTGACGGGCTGGGTGCCGGCTGGGCCCGCGGCCTGCCGGCGATTGGCGCCGGCAAGGCGAGGGCGATCGAAGCCTTCCTGACCACTCACGCCGAGACGCTGGGCCGGTCGATCGGCAACCACGTGGCCGTACCGCGCCGCAGGCGCTATGTGCACGAGATGGCTTCGGTCGTGCCCCGCGGCAAGGAAAACGCCCTGGTCCCGCTCGACAAGCTGGTGCTGCCTGTCCATCTGGACGGTCGCGACGGCGCCTACCGCCTGCCGCAGGCTCGCTGCCTCATCAACGCCCACAATGACTACGAAGCGGTGCTGTCCTGGCTGCGCTCCAAACCCGGGCTGGCGCCGGATCGGATCTTGCGCCTGCGGGAGAAGCGCAAGGATGTCGGCACGGGGCAGGGGCCCTACGACTGGCTGAATTACCTGTCGAATACCCAGCGGGCGTACCGGAAGGAGGCGGAACGCTTCCTCCTGTGGTCGATGCTGGCCCGGGGAAAGCCGCTGTCCTCCATGGACACGGACGACTGCATGGCGTACCGGGACTTCCTCGCCGACCCACCGAAGGAATGGTGCGGCCCGCGCTCGCGGGAGCGATGGACGCCCCTCTGGCGACCATTCGAGGGCCCGCTGAATCCTCGCGCCCAAGGCTATGCGATCGGGGTGCTGGCCAACCTGTATGCGTATCTCAACGCCAAGAACTACCTGGCCGGCAATCCCTGGCAGGGCATTCACGTGCCGACGAGCGCCAAACCCGAGCTGGACGTCGGCCGCAGCCTGACAGAGGACCAGTGGGCCTTTGTCAAAGGGTGTCTGGCCCGCCTGCCGGCGACGTCCATCCATCGCCGGCTGCAGGTCGCTTTGCCGCTGCTGTACGCGACCGGCCTGCGGCTGTCCGAGGTGATCGCGGCCAGCACGGACGATCTGGAGTGGGTGAGCCTGGCCCAGCCCGGTACCGGCGAGCGTGAGGAGGGCTGGTGGCTCACCGTGATCGGCAAGGGGAACAAGCTGCGCCGCGTGCCGGTACCCGACACGACGGTCCACGCATTGGGCGAGTATCTGGAGTCGCGGGGGTTCGCCAGTGATCCTGCCCGGTGCCGCGGTGTGGCGCTGCTCGGCCACGCGACCGACCAGGAGGAACGGGCAGGGGGGTGGGCGAAGATTGACACGGCCCCCGCCGAGGCGGGATTGGCGGCGACCACGTTGTACCGGCAGATCAAGCGGTTCTTCCAGGCGTGCGCGTCCGAGCTGGAAGCGGTCGACGCCCGAGGCGCCTCGCGCTTGGCGGCGGCCAGCACGCACTGGATGCGGCACACCCATATTTCCCATGCATTGGCCGCTGGCGCACCGCTCGAGGCCGTCAAGCAAAACGCGGGGCACGCATCGCTTGATACCACCACCCGCTACGTCACGACCGAGGACGCCCGCCGCCGAGCTGCAATGAGGAAGTTCTGGGATTCGCAATCAACGTAATTGAAATCAACCTATGGGGGAAGCGATGTTCGAAGTTCGTCGAGCACGCCTGCTAGCGAAGATGCTAGCGCGTGCCTACCGCATTGAAATGCGGCTCGGCAAGAGGCTGGTCACTACCGTCAGCGGCTGGGCTTTACAACGTCGCACAGTGAGCGTGGACATTGCAGAGACCGCGTGGGTTGCTAGTGACAAGCCTCGCGTGCGCCTAGTCGTTGACTTCATCAACGAGCGCATCGAAGTTCGGCAGTACGCAAGTGGCAGAGGCGACGAACTGAAGTTCATGGTTACGTCACTTGAGCAGTTCAACACCGTTGGCCACCAAATCGTCGCGTACCTGGTACGCACCTTCCCCTAAGTTATTGGGGGTTGGAAGATCGGTACTGCCAACAGCTTGATTCGGGTCCACGATAGACAAAGGGCAGGGGACATGAAAGAAGACATTCTGGAGCAGATGGTCGACGAGTACCTCCAGCACAAGGGGTATTTCACCCAGCACAACCTGAAGTTCCGACCAGCCAAAGACCATGTCGACTATGTCGCCCAAGCCGATGCGGTTCACAGCGACGTCGACGTGATCGGCATTCACCCGCTAATGCAGGGGCCCGAACGGGTGGTGGTAGTCAGTTGCAAGAGCTGGCAGCAAGGCTTCAGCCCGCAGTATTGGAGTGATGCGATCGCCAAGAACAAGAAGGTGAATGGTAGGGAAGCATGGATGGCATTTCGCGAGCTCGCCAGGCCGAAATGGGCGCAGGCGTTTCGCGCTGAGGTGGAGCGAGCCACGGGCGCAAAGGCATTCACGTACGTAACGGCCGTGACGCGGCTCACTGCCCAAGCAGATCGGACTGCTTGGGAACAGCACCCAGAGTTCCGCCAGAGCTTGAATGGAAACCCCATCAGGATACTGACGTTCGACGATATGTTGAGTGAGCTATTTCCGACGATCAACCAGACAGTCGCCTCCTCACAACTCGGTCGCCTGCTTCAACTGATCAAGGCATCAGGTTGGGCGCTAGCTTCGAGGAATGAAAATGGGCCATCCTTGGTCTAGGTCACGGTCACTGCCAAAGCCTCGCGCCGTACTCCGGACGTGTCATGATCGCCGATCGCCGCGCGGCAATTCAGTTACATTGCGCCTAACCGTACTAGCTGACAATTGACCCTAATGAATACCAAGGTTTTTGACTGGAGAATGCGCCGGAACTGGCTGGCTAGCATCCGCCACTATGCAGGCCATGTGCTAACCGTCGAACTGCGACAGCATCTCTCGCAAGAGCGGCCGAAATGCTGGTCGGACGACTTTGCCTGGCTACCCGACTCGGAATACGTCCTACCCGAATTCGTCGCTGGCTTAACCAGCTACTACACGCATTTCAAGGGCTTTCATGGCTGCCGCCCGTTGAAGCTGGCCAGCTACTACGAGCGCGGCTTGCTCGGGCAAGACAGCGAACTTCTTTGCGACGCGTTCCGCGAGATTTTTTCGGATGTACCCAAGGAGGACGTGGATAGTGCCATCAAGCAGTTCGCCGACCGCAGCGATAGGGAGCGGGGCAAAATGTGGCTCGTGGGAAGTGACGAATTTCTAGTAAAACAATGCGGCCATTACCTCATCCAAGGTAGTGAATATTTGATGGCGCTCGCGGCGCATCTGGGCCGTCCCCTGAGTGGTGAAGACTACCGCTTCCGGCTTCGCAACTATGGCATCCCGACAATTCTGGAGGTCGATGTCCCAGTAGGCCTCGTGCCTGCGGCGCAGCATGTTGAAGTGGCGAAGATGATCTTGTCCGAGTGGGGGCAACTAGCCGCTCGGCGCCCCTTGGGTTTTGGGGGTGAGCCCCCCTGCTATGTCGTTCGCCAAGACATCCCCCCCGATTGCGTTCAGGGCCATTACCATCCCAAACAGATTGTTGACCCCCATCAGGGAAACCGGCCGTACATCAATGGCCTGCTGACCTGCGATGTGTGCGGCGGGTAAATCCGCCGCCAAGCGTGTGGCGACAACACAGACCGGCTTTGAAGAGATACGAGACTAATGGAGCAACTTGCACAGGTTTTGAGGCAGATCGGGGACCTGCCCCAGATGGAATCGCCGGAACTCAACTTCTACGCGGTTGGCGGCGCGGGGTATTTGGAGAACCCTACGTCCGACCTGATGGCTCTTTTCATGGGTGCGGAACCACAAGCGCCGCGATGGCTAGCAAAAGCACTTCTATCGTGTCTCGCAAATAGAGGCCTGGCTGAAGGGATCATAGTCGAGTCGGTCGACTGGGACGGCGTTACCGCTGAACGGGAAGTTGCCCAGACCGATCAAGAGAGTGATTCTGTAAAACGCCTTGATCTCGTGATTTCTGACGGGGACTTCGTTCTGGGCATCGAGAATAAGGTCTACGCCACCGCACGCGGAAACCCGTTCCACGTTTACGACCGGCTGCTTGCTGAACGCGCAGCCGGTGGGCCAATTATCAAATGCGTACTCCGCCCGACCGATAGGACCTCCGATGTTCCATTGGGATGGCCGGTGGTCACCTATCCCGATCTCGTGAAGACAGCGCTCGATCTTCTAGGCCAGGAATTCGTTCGGGCACCGGTATCAAAGTGGCACTTTTTCTACAGAGAATTTCTCAACCACCTAGAGTCACTCGCCAACCCAGAGAGCGGCACCATAATGTCAGACGCAGCATTCAGCTTTGCCCTGAAAAACTTCCATGCACTTAGCCAGGCCGCCGATCTCCTAGGCGAGTTCAAATCGCAGCTTGAGCACGATGCCACGGCACGCGTGCGAGAACGTCTATCGGCTATGACACTAGAAGGGTCCGTCGCGCTGACTTCGAAACAGCAGGTCTGGCGATCCCTTAACCAGCATGTAGTCGAGATTTATCCTGCTAGCTGGGGAAAATATTCGAAGGTGGTACTGGCTTATGGTGAAGATGAAACGGATGAAGATCATGCGCTGTACTTCTACGTTCTCGGCTACATCAGCTTCGGTACCGAAAAGCAAAGCATCGAAGAGATCAAACAAAGGTTTTACGCCGACACGAAGAACGAAGTCAGTTCATGGCGTACCCACTCGGACCCGGCAGACAATTTGTTTGAGGAGGGTCGATCGACCAAGTATCTCGGAATCAGCGGCATGCCCAAGGATGCGACGCTGAGCGGGGCGTTGCAAGCGCTGGAAGACCTTGCAGCCTGGATGCAGCAGTTTGTATTCACCCCGGCGCAATGACTTCGGCAATTAAGCCCGGCGCGACGGAGGTAATCTAGCCGCCCCCCATGTGCGCCCTGTGACACAGATCAAGACCAACCATCACCAGAATCGCAAGACGATCAACAATGACGAATTCTCTCATTCGACCCACAGTCGGCGAGGTGTATCAACTCCTCCAAGGCGTCAGTGGCCTGCTCGTACATTTTTCTGGGGCGCCGAAAGGCGCGGGGAAAACTGACGCTGAAAGATTGTGGTTCCCTGACGACCTGCAGAAGGTACTTGACGGGAAAGCGCAAGGAGGACTCTCCGCGTCGGTGGTCATGCCAGGCGACCGGTTTGGGCAACACTATGCGAGCAATGCGGTTGGTTGCGTTGGTGTGATTCTCGGCCTGCACTCTCCGCAATCCCTACGGTGTGCAGATGCGGCAGATTGTGGCTCGTGGACTGACCAGACGGGAAGCCGAATGTGCGACGCGCCAGCGAGCCTCTCAATTCAAGAATTGGCGCTGACGATTTCCAATCGGCGCCAAGGTTGCTACAACGAATGGGTGATTGCCGACTACATCCCGCTTGGAATTCTCGCGATGCCTCCGTTTGAGGTGCGAACCGGAGGGTCGCCTTCTGACTTGCCAGGCGGCGGCGACCTTTCGCCCGAACTCGCCGGAGACAGCCCCGTTGAGGTTCCAAAGTTTCTCGATCTGGCAAGCGTGCGCAGGGTCTTTCCGAGTCAGCCGCTCTACACGATGACTGGAGAAGGCATTGCCTTGGTAGGGCCAGACGACAGTACCTCAATCATTCTTCACGACCAGATCTATTGAGCAGGGGCGGGCCAGCCAATGGCGGCATGACATGGCAGGGGAACGGCCGGTCACCCAGACCAATGATCAGACCACTTGATCTTCTGCCGACGATGAGTATCATGCTTGGAGCGCTGCCCAAGCCTTCCGTGCACCCGCCGACTCGGCGGATGGTAAAACAGGGCCTATTCCACCTCCTCATTCTCGTGCTGACTTCTGTCGCGGCCGAGGCAATGTGCACACCTCTCACGCCGCGCAAAATGGAAGACTCAGCATGCCTGCTCTTGCACACCCCTATGGGTCCAACGGGTTCTGGAACGATCTGGCCAGACGACTCGAGCCTTTCTTGGGCAACGTCAAAGTCTGTCTGGGTGGGAATTGGTACGACCGCTTCGAAGACCTGTTCACCAAGCCTGATTTCGAGACTGTCGCAATCGCCGAAGGCGGTCTGCCCCAAGCACGCTATCTGATTGAGCTGCAAAACTCAGCAGATGTCCTGGCGAGTCGCTACGACTGGCTAATGGCAGGAGCATCGGAGGCAGAGTGTGTCGCCGCTCTGCTAGATATGTGTCGAGACTCCGATCAATGGCCAACCGCTATATCTCGAGCCCACAATATCCTTGCATTCTCGCGCGACAACGTCCCGTTTGCAGAGATTAGACCAGTCCCTGAGCCGCCTCGCTGGTCCAGCGCGACACTTGACCGCGCCGAGCACGCGCTAGGTCGGTTGCACAAGAACGGCGACTCGGAAAAGGAGTTCGCCAATCGAATCAAGCGATGGCCGGGATTCGAATCAGTCCAGGTAGGTGATCGCGAGCAAACGACGCCGCAGTGGGGTCACTGGCCTAGCCCGGCGGAGTGGCTGATATTGGCTCGACAGCTTCTCAGCATCGCGGGAGCAACCGAAGCCGGCACTGCGCAAGCGCAGGCGCTGGTTGCCGCCATCTTTGACGTGGCCAGCTGGCATCACCTTTGCGGGCTGATGCCTGGTTGTCGCGATGCCCAGTGGTGGGCATTGCAGGGCCCGTTTTTAACTTCTCTCGGACGGAATTCTGAGGACGAACGGGTGTTCCCTGGCCCTGTAGAGGCCTTCATGGATTTCATTACTCGCGGGACAAAGCTTAGTCCTGATGATGGCCCTTGGACCGCCCGTATAAGCTGGCCTTTGGAAATGCCCTATATAACGCTTGAATCCGAACGCCGCCACGATGGAGGGCCCTATCCGTTGCCAATTTTGGGGGCGAGCATGGAGGCGGTGTGCCATACCTCTGCTAGACCAGAGAGCCTTGCTGCCATAGCGTCGCCACTGAGCACTAACGACCTTGAAGGGGTGTTAGCGTGCTTTGTGATCGACCCTAACGACGACAGCTACTCCACCCGCATTTTCCACAGAGCGAACTTTGGTGGGCTGCTCTGCAAAGGCTTCGTTACGAGCGATGGCCCATATATCACTTGCGGAGACGGCTGGATGGACAGCACTCCGCTCGGCGTCTCGATGCTTCGGAAGTTTCAGCCCCATCCAAAGAATGGCCGCCCCCAGAAAGAGGGATGGTGGCTGGTGAAGTACTCCAGTGAGGCCAGGGTTGATCTGACGCGGTTCTCGGAAACACAGATCCAGCAGCTCAGTAAAGAGTTTGGCATCGTGGTTGCCGGTGAAGCCGAGTACGGGGACGACGAAGAGCGGTTCTTTTCCTCACCTGCCTGGTCAGCTCTGCAGGACTGGGCACGGTCACACCCTGAGTTGGCGAAAGACTTAGCCGAAGGGGCGTCCTACTTACCAGGCTGGTACCAGCGAGCAAAGCGCAAGGCGGCGTTGCACTGATCTCCGGTCAGCATTCTGGATGTACATGCGCGAGAGAGGGGTAAGGGAGGCAAGGCCACGGCCAGAGTTGATTGGTACAATCCGCCGTGAGCCTTAGCCACCTACTTTCGATATGAAACAGTTCACGTTTGAGGATGTTCTGAGTCTGACTTTCGACGAGCTTGGCGCCATAGAAGACCCCATGCAATTGGCCGCCACCGCGCAAGTCTCACCGATGCTTGTACGGTACGTCATCAGAACGGACCAACTCGAAGAGAGGTACCGCGGCGTCCGAATGCGCACCTTGCTCGGTGCAATCGACGTAGCTGCCGCGGCAGTAAAATGGCCAAACGTGGTCGGGCAGAAAGCTCTGTTGGCACAGAAGGATGCCGACGTTGATGCCTATTTGGATGAGCTACAACCGCATGTAGCCAAGGCAATCGAATTGGCGCCCAAGTACCACTGACCCATGAAAAAAGGCCCGCGACTTAGCGGGCCTTGGTTCATCAAACGGTAGGTTGCGTACGATTACTTCATCGAGGGCCAGCCCATCGGCTCGGCCTCGTTCAGCGCAACATCTGCCTCATTGACCATGGTCGTCACGACCGCAAACTGTTCCTCCGTCAACTTCTTTGCGGAAGCCAATCCGATGGCTTCCGAGTACTTGCGAGCAGCTTGCTCGCACTGCGTCTTTTGCTCGCCCAAGGTCTGAAGTTCCTCAGGGTCCGTATCGTCGTCAGAGTTGTCCAGGGCTTTATCGAAGGCGCTGGTGAGGTGACCGTCAAGGCGTGCCAGATGACGCTGGCACTTGCGGATGTGTCGTTTAACGTGGTTGACTTCGGCTCGATCTGCGAGAGCCACCGGCTCGCTAGATGAACCACCCGTGTCAGTTGTCATAATCAACTCCAGGAAAGAGACTATTGCTCTGAGCTGGCGCCAATTCAAGTTGAGAGGGTGATCAATCCTCCTGGTCGACAATCTACCCGAAGGTTACGCCGTTTGGAAGGCGGCAGATGCGTCCGGGAACCCAAGCTCTGAGCGCCGGCCCACACGGCAATCCCCGGGCTCTCCTGCCGTGCTAGATTGCAGAAATCTATAGGCCAGAGGTACAAACCATGGAAGTGGAAGGTCAAGTCCTATACGTCTACCGCTGTCCGACGTGCGGCCACCGTGGCGAAGTTCATTTCGCCGACGACTCGCATGATGCCGCTTCCCATACTTGCGCTTCGTGTGGTGGTCAGGTCTCGCTCGAGTGGGATGGCGGCGTGACGTTCGATGTTGTGCCAAAGTCCTGATCTACCTACCAAGGGCACGCCCCAAAATCCTTCACCTCCACGCCCCAAATCTGTTCCCCTTTGCGCCGGCGGTGGCGTCAAGTTGCACAGATGCGCCTTCGCCGCTAATATCTTGCGGTGGATGGCCTCCCAACCTGCCGACGGGTTAAACGGCCTGCGATACCTACGGACACTCGTCCTCGGCATGTGAATCTCCATTTCATTGTGCCCGCATGTAATCGTCGGTTGTGGGCAAGAAACGGAGTTTTCCCATGTTGCTGCTATTCCCATCCGCTCTCACTCAGAACTCAGCTGGCGAACACAAGAAGGCCGCGCGAGAGCAATTTTCTGGCATCAAATCGTCGCACTTGAGCGAAGCCATCGCGTCTGGTTTTGGCTATCAGTCCCATGCGGCTCTGCTCGCCGCGCTGGGTAGCAACGCCCGCCCGCGCAGTAATTTCTCTTTGATTGGTTTCGGGAAGCGGTTGACTGAACTCGGATACGAACGCCCAGCGGATTTCCTGGCCGACCAGGACGTGCCCTGGGCAGTTCAATGCCTGGTGTCCCTCATGATCGAGGCGGGATTTCGAGACTCTCTTGCTAGCAACAGTTCACGGATCGGCGTCACCAAGACAATTGATGCGCTCAATGTCGCCGGTTGCACCGAGTTCAATTTCAAGGCCCTAGGCCGGCAAGCGCAACAGCAACAGACCCGAGCCTTGCGCGAACTCTTCAGCACGGTTATCGAGTTGCAAGTCTCGGTGCGAGACGGCGATCGCGTATTGAGATCGCCGATTGTCCGAGAGGTAGGAATCGAGACGCCAACCAACTGCATATTGTTCTCGCTAGCGGACGTTATTGTCCGAGCGGCCCGGTTAGCAGCTTAGCGCCCTACGTGTGACGCTTGATGCACATAACGTCTATTATGTTAAATGCGCCAAGCAAACCAGCCGGGGAGATGCGAGATGGTTAAAAGGCGGGTATGATGCCCATTTTCCCGGCTTCGGTGCCGTGTCTGGCACATTGTTGATCGGGGACTTCCTCAGCGGATGTCTGGTGTTGTTTGCTTCCTTGTTTATGGTGTTCGAGGTCGAGATCGGCGTCGAGGCTCATTTGAAAGGAAAAAAATGAAACTGAGATTCAAGCTGAAAAGCAATCGAAGGGGCGCGGGGTTACTGGGGGTATGCGCACTGGACACTGCAGGGGAGTCACGATCGCATACGTGGCAGACTTAGGCCCAAAGAGTGCCTCAGCCCCCGCCAATTCCAAGAAACGCTCCACTGGGGCGTTTTTTTTCGACCCTCGTCAGCTGGCGGGCGTCGCACGAAGGATGAACTAGTAGGAGTAACAAGATGAGTTTTCATTTTCATCCGATTCCGGCTGCCGGGAACGGCGGCGGCGTATCGGTCGTGGCCGCATACGCGAGTTTCAACCCCCAACACGATAAAACCTGGGAATTCTCCGGCTGGCTCGAATCGGTGCGAACACGAGCCCTCGACTACTTCCCAGACCTCAGCGAGCAGGTGTACTTGCGGATGTACCTGCCGCAGAATGTGCTCAACCTATACAGCAAGGGTGGCGGAGTCCGGGAAATGGCTCTGCGTCACCTCATCCCTGGCAATTCAAGACGTCATACTCGCATCGCGTACTTCGACTGGGTCACGAGCGACCAAATCTTTGACGTTGAGGCTGACTTTGACCAGTTCATCCAGTTCGTGCAAATGAACTGGCCGAGGCTCCGGAGCTACTGATCTGGCATTGGCCGAGCGCCCCAGAACAGAGGCCACTCTGGCCGGCGCTGGCCGCACAAAACTAATGTCAGCAGGCCATTGTTAATCAACACCCGGCTCGCGTTCGAAAAACCGACAGGAGAGCGCCCGAATCGGCGCATATGGCACAGCATGCGGGCAGTCCATCCATAGCCGAGGGTGAGGAAATTCTGGCCGGACGCCGAACTGCAGCCGCGAGCAGGTGCGGCAGATGGAATCCTCTGGCACGACATAGGATGGCATCGGCAGGGGTGGGGGCTCAAAACCGGCACTCACGAAATTGAACTGGATATTTGTACAGTACTCCCATTGTAGATCGGCATCTGGCCGCGCCCTTGCGACCCGGGTGGTGCTTACGGCGGTCTAGCGGTCATCTTCTTCGTCGGCTTCTGCACATCCATCGTTGTACCGCTGCGTTGGTACAGAAACATAGTTCACGGCGGAGAGATTGATCGCAACTTGCTTATACGAGCCCTCGACATCGAGAGTCACAAATGGCACGTCCTGGTAGGGATACTCGAGAGTGAAGCAGAATGCGTTGTAAATCGAGCAATCATCCTCCACGTCGACATCATGTTGACCGATGCATGGCAGGTTCCAGACCACACAATTTGCGCGATCCATATACCGATCCAAGATTGACCTTGCCCCTGTTCCACGAATCCCATAACCGAGGGAATTAGGCAGCCCGGTGTTGCTGAGCTGCGGACCAGTTTTTCTCGAACGTCATGGGGCTGACGTAGCCCAGCGTCGAGTGGAGTCGGCTGGCATTATAAAAGCCAAGCCAGTCAATTACCTCGTCCATTGCGGCGCGGCGGGTAGCGAACTGGCGACCGTGCAGGCGAGCGACCTTCAACGACCCCCACAGACTCTCAGTCGGCGCGTTGTCCCAGCAATCGCCCCTGCGGCTCATTGACGAGCGCATGCCATACGCCTTCAGGGCGTCTTGAAACAGATGGCTGCAATACTGGCTTCCCCGGTCGGTGTGCACAATCACACCGGCTTCCGGGCGGCGCCGGAACCAGGCCATGCGCAGCGCGTCCGTGACCAATTCGGCCTTCATGTGTGGTTGCATCGACCAGCCAACCACCTGCCGGCTGAACAGGTCGATGATGACCACCAGGTAGAGCCAGCCTTCGGCGGTCGCCACATAGGTTATGTCGCTCGTCCAGACTTGATTGGGTGCTGCTGGGCTAAAGTCGCGTTGCAGCAGATTGGGGGCCACCGGCAAATCGTGGTTCGAGTTGGTTGTCGCGATGTACTTGCGCTTGTGGCGGGCACGGATGCCGTGCAGCGCCATCAGCTTGCGAACACGCTCCTTGCCCACCCGCACCCCACGCGCCAGCAGTTCCTTCCACATGCGCGGCCAGCCGTACTCCCCCTTGACCCCGGCGTGAATCGCCTTGATGTGGGCCAACAAGGCATCGTCACTGAGTCGGCCTCTATCTGGCCTGTCGGTGCTTACTGTGCGTTGCTTGCGCTGGTGATAGCCGCTGGGGCTGACCCCTAACAGCTCACACAGGACCGAGACCGGCCAGTAACGTCGGTTTCGCTCGATGAACGCATACCTCACACCGACTCCTTCGCAAAGTATGCTGCGGCTTTTTTTAAAATATCGCGCTCCATCTTCAAGCGCGCCACCTCCGCCCGAAGCCGGGCCAGCTCCATCTGCTCCGGGCTGACCGGCTTCATACCCGCACCAGTCAGCTTGCCTTCCCGCTCCGCCTTGACCCAGTTATGCAGCGTCTGCGCTCTGATGCCCAGGGTCGCGCTAACCACTGCCATGCTCTGCCCGCTCTTCACCAGCCGTACCGCTTCCAGCTTGAATTCCAGCGTGTACTGCGCCCGCTTTGTCTTGCTTGTCATCACATCTCTCCTTGCTTCAGTTTAACCTCAGCAAGGGATTCGTTTTGCGGGGGCAAGCTCAGATCTTCTTGTCCACCGAAGCAACAACTGCGTCCCAATCCAAACCCTCGAATTCAACTCTGCTAGGCGTCCCGCCCAAAGCGGGCGAGGATGGTCGAATATGAGTGAAAACCGCCAGAACCTCTTCTTCGGTGAATTCAGCCTTCGCCAGAAGATCATGGGGGGAGTCCAGTTGTGACACTATCCTCCAAAACGTATCATCCGGAGCAACACCAAGGTACTGGTCACCATATTCCTCTGGCCCACCCTCGCCCACTTCATGGCCGGTTAGGTACATGTCGCCCATCGCTGCGCGACGGATGTACACGGTCCTGTTATCCAATGATTGGATGACAATCCCTAGCGTGTCGGCATCATCCAGCTGTATCAGGATGCGACTGCGTTCTCCATCAGATATCGGCAGTAGCAACGGCGGACAGCCGGTACTAAAGTGAATCGCTGCGAATCCGTAGTTCTTCCTGTCTGCAGGAAGTTGCTCATCCATTCCCTCGATATCAAATGGCTCAGGCTGCCCTCGCAAGTACTCTACAGATACCCCGAGTGCCTCCGACAGAGAAATCACCTTCGCCTCTGGAACCTCGATCTCGCCGGACTCCCACCTGTGATAGGTCGATTGGCTCAGGCCGAGCCGCTTTGCAATTTCGCTTTGCGTCAAGCGCGCAAGACGCCTCGCTCTTTTCATCGCGTTTTTGCGGACCATGATTCACCTCCATGTCGACGCATCCTATGCGAATAATATGCGTCAAGATGGAATGATCAAGGATAGGAATGAGTTCTCTCGCACTTTCATTGCTGTGATCCTGATGGATGGCGCTGGGTTCGAAAACCCGCAGCCGCGGCTGGCTGTCGTTGGCGCCTCGCCTGGCGTAGACTCGCGTTGGCCGGCACCAATCATCAGAGAGCCGATAGCAGAGCAAGGGGGAAGTCAGATGGCTCGGCACTTTAGGCTTGGCATGTGGAATCGGCTAGCGATTGTTCTGACAGTGATCCTCTCGCTTGGGGTGCCGACGTACTTCCATTTTGCCCGCGGTTTGCAGTTGCAGATCGATTTCGACAAGTCTTTGCAGGACTGCAAGGACATTGCCATCAGCAAGGGGCTGCAGCTTGACCCCGCAGCGGACTACATCGGGGTTTGCCAGAAGCAAACCAAGATGATGTACGCATGGGAAGAACAGCATGAGCCGTACATGTATGTCAGACACATTGTCGCCATGTTCGCCCTTTCAGTGGCTGCCTATTTGCTCATTTGGGCCGGCGCGGCAGTGGCACGGTGGATCTTGCGCGGGCGCACGCGCGCATAGCTGCTAGCAAGGGCCCGCCGTGCCGCGCCGGCAACTGCTCGAGCTCGAGGATATTCAGCCGATGCTGGCGGTAGCCAGTAAGGCCCTGCCGCGTACGGGCACCTGGCAGTATTCCCCGTAGCACGATGGTTACCGCACGCTGGCCACACGGGATCGGTTGCGCACGCGCGGCGGCGCGGATGCCACGACATGGTTTCCGGAGATTCCTGCCACGCTAACCGGTCTGCCCGCTGGCCATCACATCATCGACGGCGAGATGTGCGTGCTGGTCAACGGGCGCTCCGACTTCGTACAGTTGCACGAGCGCGCTATGCGGCGCCGCTGGTATCCGGGCGCACCACCAGTGGTGCTGTGTGCGTTCGATCTGCTGGTGCATGCCGGCACGGACATTCGTGGCAAACCCATCGAGGAGCGCCAGGCACGCTTGGCGGCGTTGGTGTCGGGTTTGCCTGGCGTGCTGTATGTGAGCGCCATCGATGACGGCGCGGCGATGTGGGCTGCCGTGATTGCGCTGCAGCTTGAGGGAATGGTGGCGAAGCGCGTAGGCAGCGCCTACGTGGCTGGGCCCTCGCGCGACTGGCTCAAGATCAAGAGACCGGGCGCCACCCTTCCCGGCTTCAAGCGCGATATCTGATGCACCAAAGCAAAACGGCCGCACGCGACCGTTTCTAAAGGCACTCCTGGCGGCTAGCGTCCGTCCGAGGAGGGAGCAGCTAGCCGTTGGTCCAAGGCGCCAAGTGACATGACAGGATAACACCGATGCAGACCAGCCGGGCCACGTTGGTGATGCTGCGGGACGAGAACCTGATAGATCACACTTCAGTGGCTCAGCGTGCCGGTTCTCTTGCATTGTTCACGAGCAATCTCATTCCAACGCACTGCCTCGCCCGCCCCTTCGATACTGTATATTTATACAGTGCTATTCGAAGTCATGAAACTCTGTCAGGAGGGGCGCCGACTACACCGTGGATGGTGGGGCGGGCAGTCGCTATGGCGCGGCCAGGTGTTGATCGAGGACCGCATGGATACGCGCGCCCATCGCGTGATGGCTCATGCGTTCATGGCCTACAGCAAGCACCAGGACGTGGCGGAGCTCGGCGTTCTGTACGACGCGCGGATAGTGAAACTCACCTCCGACGACATGATCCTGACGGGGTTTGAGCGGGCCGACTTCGATCTGAGGGAGTACCGCCAGGCCTGGCTGCTGCGGCTGAATCGCCCCGGGTTTTGCGGAGGCTCTCACTCTTGAGAGAATGCGAGCCATGAGCAAGAACAACGCAAACAAGTTTTCCCCGGAAGTGCGCGAGCGCGCCGTGCGCCTGGTGCAGGAGTCGCGCGGCGAGTACCCGTCGCTGTGGGTGGCGGTCGAGTCCATCGCGCCCAAGATCGGCTGCTCGGCGCAGACGCTGCTGACCTGGGTCAAGCGCCACGAAGTCGACAGCGGACAGCGCGAAGGCGTCACCACCAGCGAGCGAGAACGCATCAAGGAGTTGGAGCGGGAGAACCGAGAGCTGCGCCGCGCCAACGACATCCTGCGCACTGCCAGCGCTTTTTTCGCGCAGGCGGAGCTCGACCGCAAGCTGAAGTCGTAAACACCTACATCGACCGGCACCGGGAGGTTTACGGGGTCGAGCCGATCTGCAAGGTGTTGCAGGTTGCCTCGTCGGCCTATCGGCGCCATGCCGCACGGCTGCGTGATCCGTCACGGCGCAGCGACCGTGCGCGTCGTGATGAACGGCTCATGCCGCAAGTCCAGCGAGTGTGGCAGGAGAACCATCGCGTCTACGGCGCCGACAAGGTCTGGCGGCAACTGAACCGCGAGGGCGTGACGGTTGCCCGCTGCACGGTCGAGCGATTGATGCGCGCCCAGGGACTGCAAGGTGTGCGGCGCGGCAAGCGGCTGCGAACGACCATCGCTGACGACGCCGCCAGTCGCCCGGTGGATCGCGTCAACCGGCAGTTCCGGGCCGACCGTCCCAATCAGCTCTGGGTCTCGGACTTCACCTACGTCTCGACATGGCAGGGTTGGCTGTACGTGGCCTTCGTCGTCGACGTCTACGCCAGGCGCATCGTCGGCTGGCGCGTGAGCAAATCCATGACGACGGACTTCGTGCTCGATGCGCTGGAGCAGGCCCTATACGCTCGCCAGCCTGGCAACGACGGTTCTCTGACCCACCACTCCGATAGGGGATCGCAGTACGTCAGCATCCGCTATAGCGAACGCCTGGCCGAAGCCGGCATCGAGCCGTCGGTCGGCAGCCGTGGCGACAGTTACGACAACGCCTTGGCCGAGACGATCAATGGCTTGTACAAGGCCGAGCTGATCCATCGCCGCGCGCCTTGGAAAACCAGGGAATCCGTCGAACTGGCAACACTGGAATGGGTCGCTTGGTTCAACCATAAGCGCCTGCACTCATCCATCGGCTATATCCCGCCCGCCGAGGCTGAGGCAAACTACTACAACCAACTCGGCAAAACCGCCGACGAGGCCGTTTTACTTTAACCAAACAGCCTCCGCGAAAACCGGGGCGATTCAGGCCGATCACGCAGGCAGAAATGGACACGCCCATCCGCGCTGACGTGGTACGCGGGCGCGGCAAGGTACCATCACCACCACCCGACAACGGAGACAAGTCATGTGCGTGAATTACGCCCCCGTGCAACGCCAGGTGTTACGGGACGTGTTCGGCGTCGAGCCGCCTTCCGACGAATGGCGTGCAGAGGCGTGGCGAGACTACCCTGCCCCGATCATCCGCGCCGGCGACCACGGCCAACGGGAATGCGTGCTGGCAGGTTTTGGGATGGTGCCCAAAGCGGAGATAAAGCGGCGCAATGAGGAGACGATGCAACGGACTGGCGCTCCCCCAAAGGTGCGGGACTACGACACCATGAACGCCCGCTTGGAAACCATTGGCAAGCTCCAGTCGTTTGCAAAGTACTGGCGTGAATGCCGGCTCGCGCTTGTGGGGGCCACCGCTGTGTATGAGCCCTGCTGGGAGACAGGCAAGGCCGTGCGGTGGCGTATCGGGCTACCTGATGGCGAGCCCTTCGCCATTGCCGGCTTGTGGCGCGATTGGCCGGACGGCTCGGCCACCTTCACGATGCCAACGGTTGCGGCCGAAACCCATGCTCTCATGCGGCGCATGCACGCGCCAGGCAAAGAGAAACGCAGCGTAGTGATCTTGCCTCGCGACGAGTGGGATGATTGGTTGAACTGCCGCGATCCGGAACTCGCCCGCAGCTTCCTGCGGCTCTATCCGGCTGATGCCATGGTGGCCGAGGCAGCACCGGCACCACCGCGCAAGAAAGCCGTCGAGGCCTAGAGCGTGGGCCACTCGATTTTCTCTTGGGGCCCAGTCTCGTCCTCCCAGGAGATCTTCACCTGGAACTTCCGTTCCGCGAGCCCTAGATGGGCAGTTGCAATCAGGTCCACCCCGCACTGTGGTTCCAGCCGCTCCAGCGGGAACGTGCTGCGCACCTGTGACTCGACCAGAATGCTATTGCCGTCCACGAACTCGATGCGTACGTTCCTGGCAGCGGCCCGTCCCCGGTTGAAGACCTTGAAGCGCCTGTCGTTGGAACCGCGCATGGCAAACGCAGTGCTCACGTCAGCCTTTTTCTCTGCCGCTGCTTCCGCCTCCTCTCTGGCCAGCAGACGCTCGTTCAGCAACTTCTGGCTCTGATTGACACCCTTCTGCCGATGGTTGAAGAGCACCGACGCGCCCGTACCGACAACGGAAACGATCAGCGCCGCGGCTGCGATGAAGTCGCTCTCAGTCATTTCAGCTTGAACCCCGAGCCCTTGAAGATGTTGGCGATCTCTTTCTTGATGTCAGCCACTACCTCTGCCTTCACCTCATCTACATGGGCTTGTATGTGAGCACCGTTCTCGCTCACCAGGTTCTCGCGGGAAATCTCACGTCCGCAACGCGTGCACTTCAGCAGCTCCGGAACTGGCGCGTTCTCGATGCTGGCGAAGTCAGTGCCGCCACATGTGGGGCACTGCAGTTGGACTGTCCTGTCGTACTTTCCCTCTTGCAACATTTCTGATCCCTCTGTGGTGTAGTTCATTGGCCAGCACGGCACTAAACCACACCAGAAGGTACGTGGCAGGCACTTGCTCGACAGCTCCCTGTCCGAGCTGCTTCTGCTCGTTGGTCGACCTCGTCAGATTCACCCGCCTAGATCAAAGCCGGCACGGCTCGTCAAGTGCCTGACGTTCCACATCGTCCTCCCCGGCGCGATCAGTTCTATATGGTATTGCGTCGTTTTTTCCACTCACACCATATAGAACGTGACGTTTTTCCTTGCCCCGCTACCATCTAGCCCCTAGAATCGGCTCAAACTGCATTTTGTGACGTTTCATACTTGGAGGGTTGCCT
>NC_007972.2 GCF_000196015.1 Cupriavidus metallidurans CH34
ATGGATATCAAGCTAGCCCACCCCAGCAAGACGACGCCTGAGGATTTGAAGCAGTTGGCAAATCTCTCCGCGGTGATGCTGCAGAAAATTCGGGATGAGATGCTGGAGCCATTTCCTCGGAAGGAAGCCCCGCTGATCCCGTCTGGCCGCCTACAAGAATTGTGTGGCATCGACAAAACGCGGATGAACCGGTCCCTCAAAAAGGGGGATCTCCCTCAGGGCCAGCAATCGCGACCCGGTGCAGTGCGCTATTTCAGCCTCAGCGAGGCAATGCAATGGATCCGAGCGGAACTTAAGCCTGTCCCGCGAAGGGGACCAGGTAAAGTCATTGCAGTTGCGAACTTCAAGGGCGGTGTCACGAAGACCACTATGTCCACCCTCCTCTGCCAGGGCTTGAGTCTGCGGCGAGGTCGGAAGGTGTGCCACGTTGATCTGGATCCGCAGGGAAGCGCAACCACGCTGTATGGCATCAATCCACATGCCGAGGTGTCGTCCGAAAACACCATTATGCCGCTCATCGAGGCGTATTTGGCGGGCGAGTCCTTCGATATGCGAGGGCTTCCTCAGGAGACTTACTGGCCTAACCTGGATTTGATTCCTTCGTCTACTGAGCTTTTCAACGCGGAGTTTATGCTTCCGGCTCGGGCGACGGCAGAGGAAGGCCATATTCCGTTCGAGCGCGTGTTAAGTAACGGCCTCGATTCGTTGAAAGACGAATATGACTACATCATCCTCGACACGGCTCCTACCCTCAGCTACCTGACCATCAACGCGATTTTCGCTGCCGATGGCGTCATCGTACCGGTGGTCCCGGACACCTTGGCTTTCGCGTCTATGGTCCAGTTCTGGCAACTCTTCTCGGACCTAGTAACAGGCATGGAAGAGCAGAGCGAGGGATCTAAAAAGGAGTTCGACTTTCTCGATGTTCTCATGACACGCATGGAGAAAAAGAACGCTCCTCGCCTGGTGGCAGACTGGATTCGCGGCGTCTATGGGTCGCGCGTGCTGCCGATTGAGATCCCTGAGACGGACCTCGCCCGTAACAGCAGCATTCAATTTCGCACGGTCTATGACCTCTCCTCTAGCGAGGCGAACACCGAGACGATGCGACGCATTCGCCAACCCTGCGATGAGTTTGTCGACTATGTGGACGACAAGGTCAGCGCGCTTTGGCAAGGAATTGAAGAATGAGTTTGAGAGAAAAGCTTGCCGCAAAGGCTGGGAACATCAAGGTCACGGCGGAAGACTTGGAGAAAGCCGCTGCGCGCGGTCCGCAAGCGCCGCGAACTGCGCCCGGTCAGTTAATGCATATGCAAGGGAAGGTTGAGCGACAGGCTAACGAGATCGCGCAACTAAGAGCAGAACTTGAGTCGGCCCGCGTCAGCGGCGGCGCAGTGGATGTGCCTATCGACCAACTGCATGAGGTCCCAGGCCGCAGACGCTTCATGCCTCCCGAGAAGTATGTCGAATTGAGGGAAAACCTCAGGCACAACAAGCTCGTTCATCCTGTGATTGTATGCCCTCGGCCTGCGGGAGGCTTCGAGATTGTCTCCGGGCATCACCGGACAGACGCGTACCGCGAGCTTGGGCGCGATCACATACGCTGCGTGCTCGGCGAACTTAGTTCAGACGAGGCTGACACGGGCGCGTTCTACGCGAACCTTAT
This sequence comes from Cupriavidus metallidurans CH34, assembly GCF_000196015.1. NCBI lineage: Bacteria > Pseudomonadati > Pseudomonadota > Betaproteobacteria > Burkholderiales > Burkholderiaceae > Cupriavidus > Cupriavidus metallidurans. The sequence goes on from NC_007972.2 coordinate 1,667, forward strand.
GCAGTCAGATTTAACGGATTTCGAGAAGTTTCGGAAGTTCGACGAACTGCTGCTTCGCAGCCCAGACAAGACTCAAGCCGCAATAGCTGAACAGGCTGGTGTACCTGTCTCGACTCTCTCAGAGATTTTGTCGTTCCGGAACTTGCCTCCCGAGGTCCTAAGCCTTCTCGATAGCCGCCCAGACCTGCTCGGGTCGAATGCTGGCGCCGAGTTGGCAAGGGCGACCAAAGACGGTCGCGGGGATCGGGTCGTCGAAGCGGTTAAGTTGTTGGCCGAGAAGAAGATCGATCAACAGCAGGCCGTACGGATGACTAAGGCCGAGCAGGTTAAGACCAGGCCTGCCGCATCTACCGGCTTCAAAATCAAGGCGGGAAAGGCGACTTGGTGCGATGTTCGTATCGCAAAGAAAGTCATGCGCATTGAGTTCCGCAGCGAGGAAGAAGCGGAAGCGGCCCAATCGGCCATTCGCGAACATCTGGAAGGGTTAGCTAAAGCTGCGTCGGAAGACGCAAAAAGCTAAGTGCTTGTTTTTTAAGGACTTCGTACTACGAATCGAGGTTTTAAGCCATGTCTAGACTGTAATCCTACAAAAACAAAAGCCCACGGCGGCAACCGTGGGCTTTTGAGAACTTCAAGCTGACCAGTTTCCCGGCCGCTACACACCGAAGCCACTCGACATGGATTCGTTAGTCGGAGTGTAGCGGAACGCGAACCTGAGTCAAGCGACTTCAACCATTTTTTACGAATGGGAAGGTCATATGACTTTCGCGCAACGCTCCGTTGCTGGCGAGGATGTTGCTCGCCCACAAAAACACCTTAACCAGACAGACGCTCTGATTGCTCCGGCGCCCAAGCGCCTCAAACGCAAGACTATCGAAGCAGTCGAGCGCGCAACTCGAATCGTCGGGATCGGGCGTAGCGCCCGATCAGCTCTTGCCGCCCTCGCCCGCACGGCGAATAACGATGACCCCACCGGTAAGATCTTTAAGCACCGGGAAACGCTTTGTGCCGAAACCGGAATGTCGCCGGCTACTTGGTACCGTGCTCAACGAGAACTGCTCGACTTGGGCCTAATTACCGTCGACGTTCAAGTTCGGAAGCGATTTGGCCGATTCGCAGGAGCCTACATTTACCTGACGGAAAAAGCGACGGAGATGCTCGGCTTAAGCTCGCGAAAAGAAGAAGAAACCACGGGTACGGGCGAGGACGACACAGCGCAGCTCGGCGAGCCGGCCGTTCCACCACCCTCTTCTATGGCGCAACCGTCTCTCAAAACGAGAGTCCTGTTTACAGAAGATCGTGTCCCATACTCCTTTCAAAAAAGACAGCAGGATCGGCTCCCCCAGGACCTGACACGTCTGCGCGGCCTGGGTCTTGATGTAAATTTAATTTTTTGGTTGATGCGAAAGGCTAAAGAGCAAGGCCACTTTCTCTCAGATGTCGTAAGCGCGACATGGGAGAGTCTTGCGAAAGCACGCGTGCCAAAAGCGTATCTGCTTGCCCTACTCACCGCCCGCACCGATTTCAGTGCTGTCTGCAAAGCAAAGGCACTCAAAGAAGACAAAGCCCGAATCCAAGTGCAGGACCGCGATTTCGTGCGTTCGATACTCGCAGGGGCAGCGCGGCAGTGTTTCGTGGACGAAAAAGGCAACCATTTCGAAGTCGAAAGCGACGGAAGCTCAGTGCTTGTCACCGAGGTCCAAAGTGCGGTCACTTCCCGCTTGGTAGGAACTTCCCTCGCCGAATTTGCAAGGCGACTACACGCTGGTGCGTACCAGAAAGCTGAGGTCTACGCTGCTCCCCAGAGAGCAAGCGGCCGGCTCGAGAAACGGGGAAAGGAGGCGGCTTCGACGTTATCGGCGTTGCGAGCGATGCTGCGCGACCGCAGGTCAGCCAACGCGGCAAACACGACGAACAATGCTCATGCCATGGCCTAGGGTGTGTTTTGCGCTGAAAGAATCTCCGAACGAACACGGAGCCCGTCCTTCGACCAGGCCCCGCCTGAAAAGCAGTAAGCTGCATAACTTGTGACGACTTCGAATGGAAGCTTCATGCCCGACCAAGTCTTGTACGTCTACCGTTGCTCTGCCTGCGACCATCGCGGCCAGGTTCATTTTGACGATGACACCCACGATGGCGACGCCGGGCACTGCAGCACTTGCCATGCCACGGTTACGCTCGAATGGGACGGCGGCGTGACGCTCGATTTCGAACCTTCCAAACCGGGAAGCCCACGTGCCTGAGATCGATCCCACTGTCACCGTTACCCTGGAACTTGCCTACCACTAGGCATTTTCGCGGCCCGCTTCGACATTCGCGAGTGGGCCTAGATCACGACGAGGCTTCCGTGAAGATCGAAGCCATAGGGAGTCCGGCAAGCCTTGGCAGATCAAGGCTTCACGCCTTGTTGAATGCCGATCCGGGCGTTTCTGTCGCCCGGAAATCAATGCAAATTATTTAAGCGCGGCCGCATGAGACGGGCATATGTCCGATTTGACAGATTACGTAGTCGTCCTGCCCACCGTGGCGAACATGGTCATGGGCTTCTTGGGATTCCAGCTCACCAATCAGATCAAGAGGACAGACCTGCTGCTAAAACTGCGCAAAGGCCATGGAGAAGCTCGTTTCGCCCTACCGTGCGCTACGCGGCCTAGCTGATCACGGCAGTCGTTCCAAGTGAGCAGTGATAGCAGCTATCGGCAATAGGGCAGGGCAAGAGGTACGCTGGCGACAACAGGTAAAGACCGACCAAGCAAACATAGGCGAATTCGCGGCTGCTATTCGTATTGACATGCAGACGTCACCCAGCCCGCGTCCGAAGCACTCGGACCAGAATTCGTCGCAGCGCGACGGATAGGAACTGCGTTAGATGATCGAGCGATGAGGTATCGCCGAATTGGCAACGGATCACCGGACGCGCGAGCGCAATTGGTCATGACACCACGGAGCGGCCCACAGCAACGGGGCTACCGTTGCCCGAAGCGTCTCATGCCATTGCGATGAACCTTCCTCGTACGATGCGCTGCGCCGAGAGGGCGAGGGCAAACAGTATTTATATACTGAACGAAGCGCAATACGCCCACGAAAATCGGCAGGCAAGAATTGCTTTCATGAAATTCATGAACTATCATGTTCGCATGGAAACGAAAAACCGACCCGTTCCGAATCGCAGGATCACTTACAAAGCCGCTGGCTCGAGTGGCGTAGCGAGAACTACCGTCGTGCCAACGGACGCCGGGCGCAGGATATTTGCCGACAAGCTTCTAGAGCGAGTCGTGGAGCTGGCAGGGGACGAGGTGCACAGTCAAAAGATGACGGTCGCGTTCCTGGACCGGTTGATCTTGGGCGCGGCGGAAGCTTTGGGCGAAGTTGGCACGAAGCCGACCACCCAGAATGGCCCTGTCGATGCGCTTCAAGCTGCTCGGGAGCGCGGCCGCCAATACGCGTTGGAGGAGCTGCAGCAGCCGGAAAACCTATCCTTACGCGATGCGGCAGCGTACGCGGGTCGCTCCGACCGCGCGATCAACGAAGCCCGCTTGAGCGGGCAGCTGTATGCACTGGTGCCCCCAGGCAAGCAACGCGGCCTGCGCTACCCCCAATGGCAGTTTGATGCCGAGGCTAGCCGACTGGCAGCCGTGCTCGCCCCGTTTATCGCGGCCAAGGCCAGTTGCTGGGTGGTCCATCACTTCATGCAGCGCCCGCTGGAAGTTCTTGACGGTGCACGGCCGATGGACTGGGTGATGGACGCCGCGCGGCCCATCGCGCCACTCGTCGAGGTCATCAACGCCCGGTACGCCGGCGAGCAGGGAGCTGCTTGATGCCGGTGCTGACAGCGGAGGCGCTGGGTTGCCCGGTGCCTCCGCAGGATTTGGCTGCCCGCGTCATGCCGGTGAAGGAACTCGACCCGGGGGTAACTAAGTTGTGGCGGATCCATCGCGGCGTCTACGGGCCGATCCACTACAACCGCCGCTCCACGGGAGGGCAACCCTACCGCTTTGACGCACCCGACGATACGTTTGGCGTCCTGTATGCGTCCCCGAGTTTTGCGGCATGTATGGCCGAAGCGGTGGTCCGGGACCGATTTCAGGGCGAGTCGTTACCTTTGCTGCTCGACGAAGCGGAGCTGACGCTGCGCTGCGTAAGCCGACTGGGCACCGCAACGAATCGCCCGCTGCGCCTGGCCGACCTCACGCAGCCCCACTTTCACCTTGGAATGGACAACCGCATTCTGTCGACGGCAGACTACCGCGGTCCGAACCTGTGGAGCGCCGCCATCCACGCGGCTTACCCGGACATTGACGGGCTGTATTTCACGTCCCGCTTTGCCAATGAAGCTAGCGTGGCGATTTTCGATCGGGTCCGCATCGTGGCGCAAGGAGAGCCAATTCCGCTAGCGCAGTTCCCCTTGCTGCCGGCTTTTCTGGAAGCCTACGATATCGGCATCGCGCCCGCCCAAGACCCTTGGAACTCGTGAAGGGGGAGGGCACAGCGAAGTCGGCCGACCCTACACCGCCGGTAATTTGCCGCCGATGCTGCGCGCGACATCCTCCAGCGCCTCATGGGTGTAGCGTCGCGTCGTGTTGATATCGCGGTGACGCAGCGTGCGTTGCACGTCGGTTACCGGCACGCCGGCCCGCAGCAGGTGCGTGGCGTGTGAGTGGCGCAGCCAGTGCGTGGACGCTGCCCGCAGGTTTGCCGCGCCTTCGGCGTATCCAGATGCTTCTAGCCGAACAGCTGCGGCCTCGAACACCTGCCGCACGATCGTGTAGAGGCCTTGGCGCGTGCGTACCGGACGGCTAAGCCGGCGCTGAAGCGCGAGCGTGTCGGTGAGCGGGGCCAGGCGCTGCCGGCCTCCGGCCATGGCTGGGACGACGGCCATCGTGTCGGTGGCACGCGGCTCGGGCGAGAGCCCCACCAGCTGGCGAAAGCGGGCCAGTTCCGCCATGACGTTATCACAGGGCACGAGCTGGTCACTGCCGCCCTTGGCCTCGCGGATGCGCACCGTCCAGAAATCCCCATGCCTGCCGCGCTGACGCTCGAAGTCCGGCCACGTAAGCGCCGTCACCTCGGAGGCGCGCAACCCGGTGTGGAACAGCAGGGCGAGCAGCAGGCGGTCACGTGCCTTGTGCAGTTGCGCCCATAGCGTGGGCGCCGGTCGCGCCTCGACGGCGTCGAACACGGCCGCTAGCTGCTCGGCCTCTAGGAAGCGGCGCTGCGAGCCTGGCCCGCGCGCCGACCGAGCGCGCGGCACCGCCTGGAACGGATTCACGCGCAGCGCCTCCACCCCGACCAGCCACTCGAACAGGCCCCCCACGATGGTGGCAGTCTGACGCCGCGACGCCTCAGAGAGCGGGCCGCGCAAGGGCCGCCAAGCCGGGCTGTCCTGCCGCACACGGCCGTCCCCGACCGCGTGCGCTGGCGGATCGGCTAAGAAGGCAAGGTAACCATTAGCGTCCGCTACCTGCCAGCTGGCCAGCGGCCGGCCGAGCGCGTGGGCGTACCACAGCAGGCGGTGCGCCTCGAGTGCGTACTGGGCGCGGGTGCTGGCGCGAATGCCGAGGCCCGCCGCGTACTTGGTGTCGAGCCAGGTGCGCACCAACTGGGCATCGCTTTGGCCGGCTGGCAGTACGGGGCTGGCCAGGGCGTTAGGTAGTGCGTCGCGGTGGTCCAGCGAGGGGAGCGTAGGCAGGAGATCTTCCATCAGGCGGCAACGGCGGCGAAATCGGCGGGCAAAAGCGGCGGCAGGTGCCCGCCAGCCAAGGCGGGAGGCGGCTTCGCCTCACGGCAGGTGCAGTATAGCCTTTGTGGGCATCCATTTGTCATTATTAGGATAATGACAAATCGTAGAGGTATAGGATACTGCTAATCGTATTAGTAAAGGGTAGACTATCAGCCGTCCGTCTCGACGCCGTTTGATAGTTCGCCCATGCCCCGCACCCCCACCGCCTTTGCCGACGCCGAACTGCTCGCCATCACCCGCGCGCTGCAGCAACTCGACGTCGCCCACGCCGACAACCGCGCCTTCCTGCGCCGCGCCTTCGATGCGATTGATCGCATCACCGGGCGCACGTTCGGGGCGTCCGTCTACCGGCGCCTGCTCGCCGCCGCCGGCGTCGCCCGGTCGCCGAGCGGCCAGACCGTGGCGGCGGTGATTGCCGAGCGCAAGGCCCAGCCGACCGACGCGGTAGAAGCCGAGCGGCGCGGCATCCTGGACGACGGCCTGCGGGCTTTCCTGCACAAGGAGATCCGGGTCGCGCTGGACGAAACCGGCGCGGGCGCGCCGCGCTTGGCCGTGCCGGCAACCGCGGCGTTGTCAGCGACGGGCGGCAATACGGTGGGGGAGGGCGCCGCGTCGGGAATCCTGGCGGCGCTGCTCACTCAGCGTGTGGCCACGCTCGAGGAAGAAAATCGGCAGTTGCGGGAGCGTGCGGCCACCGCCGAGGCATCCAGCCGGGCGGCGCAGGACGAAGCGGCATCCGCGCAGGCGGCGCTTGCCGCCGCGCGGGCGGCCCTGGCCGACAAGGAGGCGGGCCTGGTGGCGGCGCTCCAGGCGGCCACCGAGGAACTGGCGCGCATGGGCGAGCGGCAGGCCGCGGCCGAGCGCCGGCGGGCGCTGGAGACCGACGCCGTGCGGCAGGCCTACCGGGCCGAGCGCGACACGCTGGCGGGGCGGGTAAGTTTTCTGGAGGAGGAGCTCAAGACAGCGCGTGCTGGCGTGGACGCATATCGACAGGCGCTGCGCGGTCGTCCAAGCTAACTTCTCGATCTGCCGTGGAGGTGAAGGCGTAATCGAGGCTTCCGCAGAGACGACCAACTCTGGGGCAGTCTGCTGGTTCCTGGGCGGCAGCCGCCAGGATTCGCTTCTTGATAAGAAAGATTATCAAGAATGCGAAAAACGGTATGGTAGGGAGCAGAGTATGCCTTAAAGTGATTTTTTCGGTACTTTTAGGCTTGCGCTCGACCAGGAATGGGGCGTTGCGCCTCGGTGACCCCCGCGAAGCAGGCGAGAAAGCGGCTGGCGGCGTTTTGCGTTCTCCCTCCTGCATAGGCGGTCCTCAACCGCGCGCCAAGATTTACTGCGCCGAATCGGTCCTCGGCCGTGCTCGGAGGCGATGCGCGGGCGCGGATCGCCGGCGGGGGCAGGGCGGCGCAATATATATATAGATGAAATCCATAGTTTCGCCCTGGGCGGGAGCGGCACCGGCCGCATCATTTGCAACACCTCTTGCCCCAGTGGTCAGCCCCGCGCCGCCCTTATGCCTGAATGCCGACGGCACCGAGCCGGCGCTCCTACCCTACAGGTGACTCACCCCGAGGCGCACGGCATATTCCTCGTCAGTGAGGATTTCCATCTTGGCGGCCCGTGCTGCGCCGGTGTGGGGATGACGTTCGGTCTGCCCGCCGTGGCCGGCGCATTCGACGTAGGGGTGCTGCAGATCAGCGCGGTCTCGTTCGCGTGCCAGGTTGACGAACATCTGGGCGGTGCGGGAAAGGGGCATTGATTGCTCCTACTAGTTAGACAAGCGGCAATTGTCGGGGGCGATTTCGGCGCCGACATGGAGCGTTTTCCTAGTCGATGAATTGGTGGCTTGACATTCAAAGCCGGGAGATACAATGGGCACATGCCTACCGCCGTTTAACTATGTATCACTACATTACCCCGGAGGTCCTTGAGGATCTGTTTGCGGGCCAGCCACCGGCAGGTCTTCAGCCCGATGTGATCGACATTACCGAGCCGCTGTCGCTGGACGAGGGCATTGAGGTGATTGGAATCTTGTTCGCAGGCCTACGTTTCGTCGTGTTCTTTGCCGATGTACTCGTCTATGCACTGGGTGACCCAGAGTGGATCGAGGAGACGGCAGACGAGTGGGCGAACGGATTTCAGCCTGCTCCGGCAGCTCGCTTGGTGAAGTTCATGCGTGCAGATGCCGACGCGGATACGATGTTCGATCCGGAGGCCTGGCCGCTGCCCCACCCGCGGCTGATCTGGCAGTTCTGTGAAGTGCTTGCTAGAGCACTATCGATCCATGCTCAGTTTTTCCCGGGCATCCCCCAGTATTTCTATATGACGCAGTCGAGCCAACTCGATCTGCTTTACAATAGACTCGGAAGGCGCTTCGAGGCTGGTGCTTACGGTCCCCGGTTCGAATGTGTTACGCGCCCGAATGCAGACACAGGAGGTTTCTATGGCTTTGAACGCAGGTAAGTCGACGATGGTCGGTCTGACGACCGCGCGCAAGCCGAGCAAACGGCTGCGGACGGATGTCGTGACCATGCAAAAGCGTGGTGTTCAAGTACTGCTATCACGCGTTGAAGAATCCGGCAGCGTGAAGGCACGCGCGCCCGCTCGCAGTGCATATAGCGGCAAGCTTCGCGTTGCACTATCCGATCTTTATTCGGTTACTAAGTAGTGCAGCGCTCTAGCGGACAAGCCTCCTTCGGGAGGCTTTTTTGTTGGTAAGCGCGAGCAGTCGTGCTGGAAAAGGGGAGTGAATCGTCGGCATGACTGGCAACATCACATTCACAGCTAGCCAACTGGAAGCGATCGCGCGCGCCTTGGGCGACACTGGAGAGGGTCTTACGGGCTCCGAGATTGCGTATCTATTGGCCAAGGCCCACATCACGGACAGCGATCCGTTGATGACGAAGTGGAAGCGCTTGTTCAATGCGTTCGCGCATTGTCAAAACCAGCTCGGCCATCGGCGCAACGTACTTGCTTTCATACGGTTCGCTATGAAACCTGAGCGCTTTGCACATGAAGCTCATCGGTTTGAACCTTTGCGGGCGAATCTAAATCGCGCCTTGGCATTTGCCGCTCTCCAGGTGGAGCCCACGGGTGCGCTCGCCGAGAGCGACGGTGTCTCTACACTAGTCGAAGCAAAACGCAGGGCGGAAACGCTTAGAACAGATCTTGCTGCGCGCGGCCTTCACGAGGACGTCCTGTCCTATTGTCGAGCAGAGCTCGTCGCGGACAACTATTTTCACGCCGTGTTGGAGGCAACGAAGAGTATCGCGGCCAAAATTCGCGATAAAACGGGACTGGTGGACGACGGTGCGTTACTTGTCGACCGTGGGCTCGCGGGGAATCCTCCGATGCTAGCCATCAATGAGTTGGCCGACGAAAGCCAATGGAGCGAGCAGCGCGGCTTCGCGACCCTGGTAAAGGGTGTATTTGGGATGTTCCGCAACCCAACCGCGCACACACCCAAGATCCTCTGGAACATGACGCAACGAGACGCTGAGGACCTGCTGACTCTGGTATCGCTAATTCATCGTCGCCTAGATGATGCAACCATGCCGCCAAGGATCTGATCCGGGCGGTATTCGCCCGTGTAGGGAGGTGTTTTTGAGTGAGGGGATATGGAGCAAGGTAGGCTGGAAGTTACTGCAACGTTCAACAACAATGAGGTCTTGAATCCATCCTTTGAGTTGTCGCACGGGGTCGATCAAGGCGTGCAGTATCGGGATCTGTATCTGCAGACCTATCAGCGAGGAGCCAATGATCCGAACGTATGGGTGGCCCAACCGAGGGAGCAGTGGCACTGCCTCGCACGGGTGTATCCAGACCGGCTTCTTACTTATCCGGTTTTTACCAACCCCCACGCCCAGCGATATCTGAGCCCGAAGCATGGCCCGCTCACTTCCGTCATCTTTCACCGCAAAGTAGACGAGCCATTGCCTGAAACGGCCGACGCGGCAGTTACGGAAATCGATCTGTCTCTTCCATGGAAATGCTTCTCCGAAAGTACCTATGGCCTTGGCCTCGTTCCGGAGCTTGACGAGGTGTGGCGCAGCCTATCTGGGATTCCAGCGATTACCGCCATCGGCGTCACCAGGTCCGGAACTTCGACGGTTACGGAAAGCATCGCGTGGATCACGGTGAGTGATCTCCATCGTTTCCGGCGCAACTTCCAGCGTTTCAAGCGGCTAGCCCGCGAGCACGTGCATGTTGCTAGGCGCTGGGATGTCAGAAATAATCTACTCGCAACGCTCGATCCCGACCGATTCCCTCACATGGCTCCTGCGGCTGCGGCTGCACCGCTTGTCGAGTACGTGCGTACTCGAGGGAGGCGCGCCGATGTCAGTGAACGCGCGCAGAGGCAAGCCGCGGTACGAGCTGTTCGGCAGGAACTTGCAACCATTGCGACGGAAGCACCGGCAGAGGTCCTGCAGTTGCACGCCGAAATCGAGCGGGTCACCCTTGCAAGGATGATCGACCGGTACGCAACCATGCTGGAGCAGTCCCTGCCAGAACCACGATGGCAACAGTTCTTCGAGAACAACCTTTTTGTTCTGTCGCTCGTGTTTTCGCGGCCCGTTCGGCTGTTGCACACGCAATTTCACGCGCAAGCATCTCGGTTGGACGGTACCGGGGCCCAAATAGGTGACTTCCTTTTCGCGGAGCAGGGGCAAGCCTTGGCGATCGTCGAGATCAAGAAACCATCGTCGTCACTTGTGCAGGCTACCCCATATCGCAATCGCGAGGTATTCGGTCCACATGCGGAACTAAGCGGCGCAATAACCCAGGTGCTCTACCAGCGAAGTGCCATTCAAAGCAACTGGCTGTTGCATCGGGCAGAAGCCGCCCTGAGAGATTCGCAGCCGGATGCCATCAAATGCATAGTGCTCGCAGGGACGATGCCAAGCGACGAGACGCAAAGGCGAAGCTTCGAACTCTTTCGGAACGCCTGTAAAGACGTTGAGGTCGTGACGTTCGATGAGCTACTCGGCAAACTGCGGCTCTTGCTTCAACATCTAACTCCGTCAAGCGGAACAACCGAAGACACCGTGCCGTTTTAATCCTACCCGCACGAAGAAAAAGGCCTCTGGGCACGACGCTGTACAGTGTGGTTGCTAGATTAGTTCACCTGCGATACTTTGACCGACGAAGTAGTGTCGAGAGCTTAGCCGATCCATTTAATGTCGGTAGTCTCTGGAGTTCTGTCAGTAGGTTGTCGACATCGTCCGGCCACATCGACGCCGCTGTCGGTAGTGTTTGCCAAAGGAGGTCGACTAATGCCGGGCCGTGGCTCTGAACGACCCGTTCGTCGACCTTGTAATATCGCATCGATAGTTCCCGCGGTGCGATTACCACTTTTGGAACGATGAGTTTGACCGCCTCACTGAACCTGTCGGAAACCGCGAAAGCAAGATCCACAAGCCGGGCAGTCATACGAGCATTTTTCACGACCTTCTGCAGCGGCCATACTTTCTCCAGAAAGTAGAGGACTTGGTCGTCATACTTGGCGGGAGACTCCTTCGTCCATCTTGCAAGTGTCCGAACTAGCTCGTCGCGGAACTCTTCATCCGAGAGCACCAAGATCTCGCGTAGCTCTGAGTCAGACATTGCTTCCTCGGCGCAAGCAGCCTCGGTTCTTTGCATCCAACGATCAAGAAGTGTTGCTGCAATTAGCGCACTGCCACCTTTCAATAAAGTTCTATCTCGCACGTGACTGATTAAGACATCCTTGAACAAGGCGAATGCCTTGGGAGAAAGGGTAGTAGTGCGGTAAAGGTAGCCCTGCCAAAATGCTGCCGAATCGTTGCCTTGAGATGAAGATAGCGGTAGCAACGTCTCTGTGGTCCATTGACTATCCTTCGCGAAGAAGACCTCGAAACGCATCGCGATGCGGAATATTGCGTGCTGCCGAAAAGGGGCCGGCAGCTGCAAGAGTTGCACAATGCGGGTCGTCAATTCGGAAAGAATCACAGGAGTATCCAAGTCGCTGTCGACCAAAAAAGCCGACTCGGCGAGCCGGGCGGCCGCACTGTCCACACTCTGCTCAATCCAACTCCTGTTACGTTTGCCAGCGGGGTCATCGAATGGCTCGCAGCGGAGGCTTTCAGCGCAGGCTTGCCACAGATCCCAAAACATCTGGTGACTAATGGAATCAAGACGCTGGGTATTGCGCCGCAACCAATTGGCCGCTTCGCGTACCACTTGTCTGAGTTGGTGTGGCGAGAGGCGCGAAAGTCGCGCTGCGAGCGCGTACACCAATCGCGGAGATGCATGTTCCTTGTTCAACAGTGTCGCCCACGTCCAAGGGTGATAGATTCCCTTTCTTTGGGCCAGTACCAGCGCTTTAAGTGCCTTCGATGGACTGTGATTTACAAGCCCAAGGAAGGGCTCGCTTACGGTATGTAGATGGCGAGGCTGTTGATTGCGAATCTCTTCCACCTTGGCAACGATGTCTACCAGCATAACTCCCGCAAGTGGAGCCAACGCTGTATCTTGGTCAACAGAAAAGACCTCGAATTTCGGACGTCCTGTAAAAAATGCTGCATCTTCAGTCCAATCCGGAACCAGATTGCGAAGTTCGTCGATCTTGTCCGAATGGCTTGCTTCGATATCTATGCCATGCTTCTTTAGCCATTGAACGCGACCAAGTCGGCATCTCACCTTCGTGTCGTTGGCCACACCATCGTATGGAATTTCGCCGTTGAGTATGCGATTGGTCAATTGCTCTTGGGCGTTTGGCGGGAGTTCGGGCCATCGAGCTCTGATGCTGATAAGCAGATCTCGTTCGTGCGCGTCATCCCAGAAATCAACGTCCGTCAAGTTCAAGTAAGCATTCGCGGCTTCCGCCGGCGACGCAAGATCGGATCTTGAAGCGGCCACAATCCTGATTCGAGTGGAAATGTCGTCAGAGTCCCCCCAGTGCGATACCTCGAGACGTGCGCCTGCTGCATCGACATCGGCGAGCGCAAATAGCAGTCCAATGTAGGCAACCACGTGTCCAGTGATTCCATGCGAATCGCGGTCTCCTGGTGCCCCGTCATTGCGGACGAGAGTATGTAGGTAGCTGTAGAAATCGGGATTGATCTCCCGCTCCAGGCGTATAGCGTGTTCAATCTCTTGTCTGAGTAGCGACAGAGCGTATTTCCTCTGATGAGGTGGAATATCAATCTCGCTGTGAGGCCTGACATAATCGAGGCTGACATGTATCAGATCTTGCTCGGCTGCTCCACAAAATGCGGACACCCCGTGTGACGGCTCCACGCGTAGCTGTGGCCGATACAGCCGCATCGCTTCCTGTACCAAGCTTGCTGTCCAGCCGCTGACGCTGGCTTTGCCTTCGACGGAGTACTTTTGGTGGTCCGGATCGGACCGGTGCTGACTAAGGGAAGAAAGGACGAACTGCCAATCACTCCGAAGCTTAGGAGAATACTTGGCCGAGTCGAAACGGAGTCTGTACTGTAGCCGCGAAATAATGCCCGGATGCAGGGCGCTGATGCCGGCGGCCCAGATCAAGGCGCTTGGTTGGTGCGACACTCTAAGCAACCATTGCTGCAGGGATCTGAGCCGGTGCGGCAAGTCTGGATGTTGGCAATCACGCCAGCCAGCCACAGACTCTGGTCCAACGACTGCGATATCCCCGCGGTTGATCTCGAACGCGTCCCACGCCTCAGCGGGCATGCTCGAAGCATTCAGGGTCAAGTCTTCGTCCCGAATTGGTGGCTCGTCGGAGTCGAGGCAGACGGTATCGAAGAATGGCGGAATATCATTGCTTAGCAAGATTCGGGGTTCTTGGGGTGGCCCGAAGTACCTGGCGTTGCGATCAAAAACAAACAACCACTCTGCGGGGATCGGAACTTGCGCAGCAGCGATCCTGCTGGCACCGTCCAGTGTCGAGGCGAGATGCGCGACTATGCCGCGCTCATGAGGTTCGAGGGCAACAGGGCCAGACATGGCCTTGCACAAGACATCGTCGTTCCAGGCATCCACATCCCGTGCGCGAATGGCCCATTGCTCTAGGGATTCCCATAGTGCGGCATGTTGGTGGTCGCTACTGTAGGCAATCGGAGTAACACCCTTGTGCGCCCACAATGCACCGGCCTGCGCCGTGTCACCAGACTGGAATGCATACATGGCGTTCCCTGGCGTGGAGAAGCGGCTTAGCGCTTCGAGCAGGTACTGGATCGGTGGGTCATCTGCTGAATAGCCGACAAACACGATCTGATATCTCTGCAGCAGAAGATTGATGTAGCGTGTCGCCCATCCCTCCGACAGATAGGCATACCCAAAATCGGCGCTCGACATGACAAGTTCGTTGTCATGCGCTGCTGTGTAAGAGTCGTTGACCCGACCATGTAGATGGACGATGCCGCGGAAGTCTTGCTCGCGGCGTGGGTCTGGAAGATGGGGAGGGCTGAACTGAGGGAGAGTCGCATCGCATTGCTCAAATAGCAGGTCAAAGTTCGTTGTGACCAGGCGCGGCTCTCCAGTGGGCCCTCTTGAGAGGTCTAGGAGAGTACGGTGGGGTGTGAGCGCAGATGATGAATCGACTACCGGTTTCAGGGACTTAGCGACAGCGGCTCGCACGTCGATCGCGTCGAAGTCTCGTTCAAGCAGCGAGAAAAGTCGGTCAGCTGCAACCAAGCCTCCAATGCCAGGATTCTGAATTTCTTCCTGGAGCTTTCTTGTAGCTGCAAATACTTGCCGAGGTGGGCTAGTTTGAATTGCGCCGAGTTCGTCCATCACCATTTCGGCGAGACGGTAAAAATCCGGGAGCCCAGCGCTCGCCTTCGAAACACCCGCTCCGCAAAAAAACAGAACGTCACCGGCATCGCGGGCGGTTAGCAGTTCATCGGGTATTGAGGGGCCAGTAGGAGTAAAGCGCATGGGAACGAAGCGGGGTCTGACAAAGGAGATCGCCAATTTTGGCACCGCTTAACCATCGTGTGGAGGGTAGGCACTCCAATTTGTGCTAGCATTCACAGGTGCGCTCAACGTAGGCGCCTGCTACCCGTCATTGCAAAGCTGGAAACGGCACTGCGTCCTCATGAGTATTCTTCCATGGCTATCTTTTGGCCCTGGGCTAAGCGGTTGACGGGTGACGCTTGAATCCGGGCTGGAGATCGTCATGAGTCGTCGTTCTACCCCTCCCTCTACTGTGGCTGGAATCAAGCGCTTGGGCATCGAGATCAAGCGCGAGCACGAGATTTCCCATAGCTTGGCTCTGGACTTGGCCGCCAAGGAAGCCGGCTTCCAGAACTTCCGCCATGCCTCATCTGTGCTGTCGGCACCCGTGGTCGCTGACACAAATCATACGGCCCACCTTACGGCCTATTGGGTCAAGCCGCGAGGCGAGTATTTCGAGCGCGGCCGGCTTACTTTGTCAGTCCAGCTGTCCAAGCCCCTTGATCAGACTGTATCCAGGCATCAGCTCATGAGCGCCAGGCACTTAGCCGGCTTTCGCATCGAGGCCCAGGATCATCTTGAGTTAAAGCTCGATATCCCACGGGAGGAAGAGGGCGCTCGTGAAACGTTGGAAGCTGCGGCGCGGACGCTGCGTTTCTTGGCTGCGACTGGATTGCGTCCGGCTACCACCCAAAGGGAGCGCTGGCCGCTACTTTCGCGATTCGAGACGTTGCCTGGTGCCGATCACTATTCCCTGTGGATCGACCGCAACGGCGATTGGATCTATATGGACGAACCGTATAACAAGCCGGAGCTTGCGGAGCGTGCCAGTTGGTCAGAGCGCAATGGAATGACGATGGTTCGCCCCGCGTGGGAAGGTCTCTACTCCCCTCAACTGACGGTTCCTTTTTTCTTCTGCGATAACGAAACTGTCGCAACCAGTGTGGCGGATGCCATCGCACGGCTAACGAACGGTACTCCTGGCACGTGGGAGGTGGGCAGCTACGACAGTGAATTTGTCAGTCCCGCGCGTGCCGCATTGGATAGGCCCCGTCGGCGGCGGCCGATGCCGGCTGTGCCGGGCCTTATTCGCAATGGAGCCTTGCCATACGGCAACGCTGTTGGAGGAAGCCGGTCGCTATGGCGGCCAGCCAAACCAATGGGCGTGTCGAGCCACCGCGAGGCTGCGTATTTGCTGAAGGCGCTTTTGGTCTCCGATCTTGAGTACCGCCAAACGATGGCGGTAGGAAAAGTCCGATCCACGTTGGACAATTGGATTTCGTTGGAGCACAAGGCAGGCCTTGGCGAGAGTCTGGATCTTTATTACGGAGGCGCAAATGGCAGGCCTCTTCTGGACGGTCCCTCCAGGCTCGCGGCAGTGCGGCGTGTACGCGAAATTCTGTCTGCTGGGTACCAATCCTGTCGGCCGAGAGAGTTCGTG
This sequence comes from Cupriavidus metallidurans CH34, assembly GCF_000196015.1. Lineage (NCBI taxonomy): Bacteria > Pseudomonadati > Pseudomonadota > Betaproteobacteria > Burkholderiales > Burkholderiaceae > Cupriavidus > Cupriavidus metallidurans. Next base: position 17,749 of record NC_007972.2, read on the forward strand.
CTAAACAGCCTTTCTATCGTGGAGGCCGCGCTGAAGAGGGAGACTTCGTAACGCCACGGTGTGGGCAGGCGACGGCGCTAGGCAGGGCGCTGCCCACTTTTGCGCGGCACTAATGGGAGGGGCCAATGGCGGATGAGTTTCCGGTAGGTGTGCTGGTTCTCGACGACGCAGCTGTCTATTCCCTTCGCATCATCGACGAAGGCGGAGGCCGATATCGCGGGCGTTACGTTTGGCACAAAGGAACGGACCTCGCTTCGGTGGAGGCACTCCTTTGCGCCAAGTGGTTACCAGAAGCCGAATGGCATCGGACGTTTGGATGTTTTACTTCGGACGATGAAGTCGATTGCGCAGTTACCATCGAGATTCGAAACAAGCTGAAAAACGGTGCCACTTCTTGAGTGCACGTGCCTACGTCGCTTCATGATCAGCTCGAGAGGCGACACGCAGCAGCTCTTCATTGATGGCGCTCCTGTCCGGAGCATAGTGAGCGGCTCGATGGCAATTTGGGCAGATTGCAACGCAGTTCCACGCTCGGTCGCTAGTTTCGACGCCGAAAATGTGATGCACGTCCAGGAAGCTTGGAAAGGGCGCACGAATGCTGCACGTCGGATTCTCGCAGACGCCATCAGCGCGGTCCAATACCTGACGCCGGACGCGGTCATCGCGTTTCACGTACGAGCGCTCTGCAGTCCTTCTTTCAGGGCTGTCGCTACCGGCCGCGGCAGGCGAGGGCGCCTGTAGGTCATCCAGCGTGTCGTCAATCGGACCGAAAGGCGATTCCCCTCCAACCTCCTGCAACGAGCACAAGTCGCTTACGCCAGGCCACGACCATAGGACATCCGGCACCGCGTGGGCGTCCGGTGTCCTTGTGTCCTTCAGATACAGCGTTGGGCTGCCGCCGTTTTTGGCGTGGTTCTTCCGGATTCGCCCGAGCTTTCCGGTGGCAATCAGAGACTCGCTCGTTTCGCACTGTGCTCTCCATATGCGAGGAACATCGGCAACGGGGAGAAGGGCGGCAAAATCGAAACCATCGCCTCGTGGCTGTAACAGGAGAAAATGGGTCACGCCAGATTCCATTGCTCTGTCGCGGATTTCCGAAAGCGTGAGATCCCAGTCATCGTCGGTAAGGCGTGCGCGCAGTTGGGCGGCTGAAATGGTCTCGGGCTTTCCGCGCTGATACCGCCAGCACAATCGGACTCGGGCCGAAATGCGTGTCCCTGAGGGGCTAGTCGCGCTGACGGTCTGTGATTCGGCCTCGCCTACCGGACGTCTGTTGTCGTCAACGGCAACGAAGCCCCTCGATTCAAGGAATGGCTTGACGAGATTTCGGCTACGTCGCTCTGCCTGGAGACTTTCTTGAGTGCGAAACTGTCGTGGCTTTGTTTTGGCGTCCATTGTGCTTTTCCCCATTATTGCAGGGTACGTATCGACCGGCAGGAACGCTCCGGACCTCAACTTTTTCTTGACTTGAGCCGATAGTAAATAGACTGCGTAATGCAGTACTTGTCAACTAAGAAAACGGAAAAAATCATGAAGAAGACACTCCTGTTTGCGGGCCTCCTGTCTGGCTCGGCAGCGGTGATGGCGGCAAACGTGGGCACACCGTCCATGACACTCTCGATCGAAACCCCTTCGGGGAAGCAAGAAGCGTTGGTGTCGACGCTCGCGCCTTCGGTCACCTCTAATGGCAGGACGATTAGCTACGCACGATCCTGCAAGGTGGATGGCAGCGGTAAGCCGAGCATCGAGCGTGCCACGGTTTTCGAAGGAACGACGGTCACAGTGCATCCCAAGCAAATCAACGATGGGACGCGCGTGATTGCGAACGTTGTCGCAGTCAACACGCGCCTTCGCAAGATGGACAAGGTGGAGCAGGGGGGCTGCTACATCGAGCTGCCGGACGTTGATAGCGCCAGCGCCGAGAGCCATTTCAACCTGGCCAGCGGCAAGTCGGAATCGATGTCGCTTAGTGGATCGAACGGAGCGTCCCTGAAGGTGACCGTTCAGCTGCCGTAACGAAGTCGAGGGGATGGCCGCACGAGCGGCCATCCAGCCGGATTTGCATGGCGACGACCAAGCTCGGCGAAATGGACACCAACCCTGCGCATTCACTGCGCATCAGGATCCGAGATTCTTTATGACAGACCTCCAAGTTGTTGAGCCGCAGCAGCTAGAGCTTGGCGTATCGTCAGGCATGCTGGAAGCATCTGCGGCCCTCTGCGCTTTGAAGATCACCCTTGACAGACATGCGCGCCGCTTTGTTGGTCAGGCCTACCTGAATGATTGGATGGGAGGACCGGGGACGTGCGCCTTTTGGGGTGACGAGTTCCTGGAGGTTGTAATCCCGTTCTTGAGGTGGGAGGATGGCCATAGCCGGCCTTTCCAGGCCTTTGTCGATCCCAGGTTCGTGTTGGGGGCGAGTATCAAGGGAAAACCGGAAGACATAGCTGCTGCTGAAGTCCCTAGCCGTATCAAGAAATATGCGGAAACGTTCGGTTCGATAGATAACGTCCACTACATCTGGTATCGCGCTTTGGGGATTCTCTGCGCGCACGAGGGAAAACACCGTGTCGCGTTCATGCGTGCCCACGACCAGCCTGCAATTGCTGCGTGGGTGAGTGAAGCGATGTACCCTGACGCAGACCGCATTACCATCGTTAAGCCAGATGAGGGGGAGGAATGGCTGGCGATATTGGATGGACGATACGTGCAAGTTCTCAGACGGCCAGAGGTATCGAGCGCGATGATGCGCGCTTATGGCGTGAAAGAAGCTCGCTGGCGCGAGCTCGTCGACATGCCCGACAAGGACCTAGTCATACAAGCCGTTCGTCAACGTAATTTTCATAACCAGCCCCGCAGTTCGGCTGAGGAAGACAGGGCTCTTGACCTTGATGAGCTCGCCCGCAAGGAGCGATCAGATGCGGAGTTGGTTTCCCGAACTATCCACGATATCGAACCCTTCAGGCTTGACTGGAAGCGCTACTGGTTTCCGGTCATTGCCTGCATGGTGGTAGGAATTCTTTTGAAGCTATTTGATAGTCCCAAGACCGATGAGCCAGCCCTGGTGTTGCTCGGTGTGGCCTGTGGATTAGCTGCGAGCATGTCGTTGCTCAAGTTTTGGGGACCACGCTCGGTGGCCGGGAGAAGCCGTGCATTTTGGCGACCTTAGGTAAGTGTCAACGCCAATCCGCTCGGCTCTGAGCCTTTCGCGATGGTGGCATGGCAATCACCCGATGAAGTGCTTCCACAAGAGATAGCCCGCCAATGCCAGTATGCCGAGCAGCACGCCAAGAATGCCATATTCACTTTGAATCGGCCGATTCCCTGATGACGGCGCCTTATCGCGCGTGTAATGGCGCTGAGCCCGCACGACGTCTTTGACTTCCTCGGAGGTTGGAAGGGCTATCCGGCTACGGGCGCTTCGCTGAGCTTCTCGTAGTGCAGCGATTTCGAGCTTAAGTTTCTCGATCTCCAAGGCGGTCTTCCGAGCTGACCATACTTGAATCAAGAAGCCGACGCTGCTTGCAGCGGAGGTCGCACCAGCTACGAACAAAATCCAGAAGTTTTCAACGGTCATGAATACCTGCGTGATGTACTAAGCCTCATGGTCGGACCTGGGCTGGTGAGCGTTGTGCTCCACGCGTTGTGTGTGGCGCAGGGCAGGGATCCGCCTATATGTCTGCGGTGTTCTCTGTTGATTTGCGCGTGCGTGGAGGCATGGGGTCTCCTCGTTTTCAGTGCAATAAGTGACGGTACGCAAAGCTAGCACTGGCGCGGGGGTGGTCTGGGTAGACCGTTGATTTCATTGACTTTCCTGTTCGCTTTGTAAACGGGTATGGTGGCCTCCCACTTTTGAGGTTCACGATGCAGGGTTGGCACACAACGTTTTTGGGGATGCGTGGGCTCCCCCGCGATATCAGCGACTTCGAGATGAAGGCATTTTTCACCTTCGATGGTGCCGAGCGCGACGCAATCAATGCACGCCGAGGTGATTCCCACAAGCTTGGTCTGGCGCTCCATATTGGTTTCCTGCGCATGAGTGGGCGTTTGCTCGGTGCCTTTCGGGTAATTCCAGTAGCCTTGTGGCGCCACCTTGGCAACGAGCTTGGCATTGCAGCACCAGAAGTCGCCTCGCTGAGAGCCATGTATGAACGCGGGCGCACGCTATTCGATCACCAACAAGTAGCCTGCACGGTCCTTGGATTCCAGTGGATGAGCGAGCACCAGCGCCGCTCACTGGTACGTGAACTGCGCGACGAAGTGGCGCGCTGCGCCGACCGCGATCAGCTACTCGTGCGGGCGCGTCAATGGCTGTACAAGAACAAGCTGGTGATCGTGCACGAGCGGGCAATTCGGACACTGATTGCGGCGGCACTTGCCCAGCTTGAAGTTGAAACAGGCACCGCCATCGCCGCCAGCGTTGATCCAGCAACACTTGATCGCTGGCGAGCCTCAGTTTCAGAGCTGCGCCCAGATGGACAAACCCAGCAGAGTTGGCTATGGTGTGCATAAGCAGCTTTCGTGATGCCGAAAGCGTGGGGATTTGAGCAAGAACGGTGATGGACGCTGGAGGGGTTCCCTCAGGGAGCGTGCATGCACGCGCCTGAGGGAAGATGTCGCCTTTATTGTGTCGAGCAATGAAGGAGACCTCAGCAGTGTGCCATGCCTTGCTACAAACGCCAGCGTTTTTTGCCCTGTTGCGCCGGATCGACGAAGACTTGATGAAGGTGGCGCGAGACAGGGGCTGCTGCCATTGCGGCTCTGTGCTGCACAGTGCCAACTATCCGCGTAAGCCGCGCGGATGCCCACCGGCAGCACACCCGGACTGCAATACGCGCCTGAGCCTGTGCTGTGCCGGATGCCGCAAACGCATGACGCCCGATTCGGTGCGCTTTCTCGGCCGGCGTGTCTGGCTGGCCATTGTCCTGGTACTGCGATCGAGCCGTGCCACTGGCGCCTGCCTGGACGGCCTGCCGGCGATCAGTTGGGCCACGCTCAAGCGCTGGCGTCAGTGGTGGACCGAGACCTTCCCCAAGACCCCCGTCGGTCGGTGGCTGCGTGGCCTCATCCCGCCAACGCCCGAGCCGTTCATCTATCCCGACTGCCTGCTGCAATCGGTCGAGCACGACAGCGAAGACGAGCGTCTGGCCGCGGTGTTGCTTCTGCTGCTGGGCCCGGCCTGACCACGCTGGCTGAGGGATGCGCCAGATAGGGGAATCTCCCGCAGAACATGTCGATGGCGGGTCACCCGCACTGCCCGTAGCCTGCTCCCGTTATCCCCCCAACGGAGAGTCATGTCACTATCGATTGATCATCGCAACCGATGGGCGCGCTTGCGCTTCTCGGTCATTGGCCCTTTGCTGGCTTCGCCGCCTGCCAAAGGAGAATTGCAGCAAGCGTTCCAGGCACTGGCCGCCAAGGTCTGGCGGCACCCCATCACCGGCGCCGACGTTCAGTTCGGCGCGTCTTCCATCGAACGCTGGTATTACCGGGCCCGTCACGTCCAGGATCCGGTCGATCAACTCAAGAACCGACTGCGCGACGATTGCGGCCACTTCGTCAGTCTGAGCCCAGCCATCATCGAAGCGCTGGTCGAGCAGTACCGTCAGCACCCCGGCTGGACCATGCAGTTGCATTACGACAACCTGCGCGTCGCGACCAAGGATGGCCCGGACACGCTGCCGTCCTACACCACGGTGTGCCGGTATCTGAAGGCGCAGGGTCTGGTGCGCAAGCCAACCCCGCGCTCGAGCACGGATGGGGCCATCGCTGCTGCGGCTCGCCGCGAGGCACGCGAGGTGCGTAGCTACGAGGTCGACCACGTGGCCGCGCTCTGGCACCTGGACTTCCACCATGGTTCGCGCAAGGTGCTCACCCCCGATGGGCAGTGGCACAAGCCGCTGCTGCTCTGCATTATGGACGACCATTCGCGGCTGGTCTGCCACCTGCAGTGGTTCCTCGACGAGACCACTGCCTCGCTGGTGCACGGCGTCTCGCAGGCGATCATGAAGCGAGGGCTGCCGCGGGCCATCATGACCGATAACGGCGCAGCCATGATGGCCGACGAGTTCGTCGAGGGGCTGGCCAGTCTGGGCATCCTGCACCAGACTACCTTGCCCTACAGCCCATACCAGAATGCCAAGCAGGAACGCTTCTGGGGACAGCTCGAGTCCCGGCTGATGGCCATGCTCGAAGGTGAGTCGCACCTCACCCTGGAGCAATTGAACCTCGCCACGCAGGCCTGGGTCGAGCAGGAATACCACCACAAGGAACACGCCGAACTCGAGGCGACGCCTCTGCAGCGCTACCTGTCCTGTGCCGACGTCTCGCGCCCCAGTCCCGAGGCGCTGGCCTTGCGCCGGGCCTTCCGTATCCGCCAGCATCGCCGCCAGCGCAGAACCGACGGCACCTTCACGTTGGACGGCGTGCGCTTCGAGATCCCCGGCGCTTACCGCCACCTCGAGCAAGTCTGCCTGAGCTACGCGCGCTGGGATCTCTCCCAAGTCGACCTGATCGATGCGCGCATCGGCGCGATCCTGGCCGCCGTGTTCCCGCTGGACAAGTCTGCCAATGCCGACGCACGGCGCGCGCATCTCACGGCCAAGGGTGCCTCGCCTGCTAACGAGGAACCCGCGCAGGCTGGCACTGCGCCGCTGCTGCGTCAGTTGCTCGCCGAACACGCCGCCACCGGCCTGCCGCCGGCCTATCTCCCACCCGCACCCACCAAGCTATGAATCAACCCAACCTGCTGGCCTTGTACGGTCTGAAGTTCAACCCCTTCGCCCAGGACATCCCCGTCGAGGCCGTGTTCGTGCCACCCAAGCTCGATCACTTCTGCTGGCGCATTGAGAACGGTATGGCCCGCGAAGGCGGCTTCGCCATGGTGCATGGCGACCCCGGTTGCGGCAAGAGCGTCACGCTGCGCCTGCTCCATCAGCGCCTCATGCGCGTCCCCGATCTGATGGTCGGCTCGATCGCTCACCCACAGAGCAATCTGGCGGACTTCTATCGCGAGCTCAGCGACATCTTTACCGTACCGCTCAAGCCCCACAATCGCTGGGGCGGCTTCAAGGCGCTGCGCGAGCGCTGGCTCACCCACATGGAGGCCAGCCGCCGCCGCTGCGTGCTGCTCATCGATGAAGCCCAGGAGATGGCGGTGCCAGCCCTCTCGGAACTGCGCCTGCTCGCACAGGCACGCTTCGACTCGCAATTGCTGCTGTGCGTGGTGCTTGCCGGCGACGCTCGCCTGCCGGAGAAGTTCAGCCGCGAGGACCTGATCCCGCTGGGCAGCCGCATCCGCTGCCGTCTGGCGCTGGAGAGTGCGAGCATCGACGAGCTGCAGGCCTGCCTGGACCACTTGCTGGCCGCCGCCGGCAACGCCACCCTGATGACCATGCCATTGCGCCAGACCCTGTGTGAGCACGCCGCCGGCAATTACCGCATCCTGATGAACCTGGCGGGCGAGCTTCTGGCCCAGGCCGCGCAGCGGGAGCTACCGCAGATCGACGAGAAGCTCTATCTGGAAACCTACAGCGCAACCCTGAACCGCCGCGCCAGGCGGTGAGTGGCGCCGTTGGCCATCGCCGCCACGTCCATCAACACAACGACGACATCACCATGACCTTCCACCAGCCATCCGGCATCGCCCAGGGGCTGCCCCTGCTCATTGATGCCAACTGGACGCCCGCGCAGGCCTGGGCTGTGATCGAATTGCTCGACGATCTGCGCGACCGTCTGCATGCTCACTATCAATTGGCCTTGGCCCAGTGGCTGGCCGAAGATCGGCAGGAGCATCCTGATGGCCTTGGCGATCTCGCAGATAACGACTTCTGATCCAGTAACAAGGGGCCCGCCGGGCCCCTTGTTACATCAGTGCCGCTGCTCCGCATCCGGTCCACCGCGATAGATCGCCACGTCCATCAGCGTTGCCCGACGGCACGCAACATTGGTGATGGACGGTGCCGCAGCCGACCATCAATTACCGTGCTCGCGCATCCATCGAATCTCGTGCTCACGCACATATGGGCTGCACCGGCGAAACACTCAACCCGCCAAATCAGCGAGGTACTGGAGCGCATCGACCTGCTTTACACGCTGGACGTTCATAAGCACCTGGCAGACATCCCCGATCTCATCTTGCGCCGCTACGCGCGCCGACTTGTCTCCAGGCCGCCCTCAGCCGGAGCCAAGATCAAAGAGCCAGCGCGCACCGTGGAGGTCGCATGCTTTCTTCGGTATTGCCTGTTCACCACCACAGACCAGTTGATCCTTATGGTGCAGCGCCGGATCGCCGATCTGTGGCGTCAGGCTGCCGCCGATGTCCCCGCTACCGTCAATTGGGCCGCAATGTACAAAACGCTGCTCGGCGAACTTGTTGCCTTGAGCGCGCAAGGTGCGGTGCCAGATGCTGAGTTGCGTGCCCGTCTTGAAGCCTTGATCACCGAAACCCAGAAACGCAAACCACCGAGCAGGGCCTCCCTGGTCCGCGAGGGATTGATTGATGGAATTCGCCCCGTGCGGTCGTTGCTCGTCGCCATTGCAAAGCTGCCCTGGCAGGCCACCGGCGAGCATCCTGCCATCGAGTACCTTGCCAAGCTGCAAGCTTTATATCTCAAAGGATCCAGAAAGCTGCCAGTTGAAGTGGTGGCACCAAGTCTGGGAATGATCTGGCAGGTTTCGATCTCCAGCCCAGACCGGGAACGGGCGTTTCAGGCGTTGGAGGTGGCCACCCTGTTTGCCCTGCGCCGCGCGGTGCGCAATGGCTCGGTCTGGATTGAGCACAGCCTGAGCTTTCGGGGTCGTGCGCGCTTGTTCTTCACGGACGAGCGTTGGCAGGCAGAGTCCAAGAAACACTATGCCCGTCTATCGTTACCCAGCAAGGCTGCCACTTTCTTGAAGCCTTTGCTGGCCAGAGTAACTGCCGGTGTCGATGCGGTGGCCGCTGCAGCCCGCAGTGGCGTACTGCGCGTGGATGATGAACTCCATTTGTCGCCATTGCCCGCAGAGGACGAAGACCCAGAAGTGACCAAGCTGCGCGCGGCTTTGGATCACCGCATCGGTGAGGTTCAATTGCCGGAAGTGATTCTGGCCGTTGACGCCCAGGTGCGCTTTAGCTGGATCATGCTCGGACGTGAGCCGCGCTCTACCGACGAGCTGCTGATGGTCTATGCCGGCATCATGGCCCACGGCACCAGTCTGACTGCGGTCGAATGCGCGCGCATGATTCCGCAATTGTCTGCCACCAGCATTCGCCAGGCCATGCGCTGGGCGCGGGACGAACGGCGTCTGAGCCAGGCCTGCCAGGCTGTGCTGGAATTCATGCAGCGACACCCGATTGCCGCCACCTGGGGGCGGTCCGATTTGGCATCTTCTGACATGATGAGCATGGAGACCACCAAACGGGTGTGGCAAGCCCGGCTTGATCCTCGGCGCAACACACCTTCCATTGGAATCTACTCCCATGTAAAAGACCGGTGGGGCATCTTCCATGCGCAGCCCTTTGTGCTCAATGAGCGCCAGGCGGGCGTGGCCATTGAAGGTGTCATCCGCCAAGAAAAGCTGGAGACCAGCCAGCTTGCTGTGGATACCCATGGCTACACCGACTTTGCCATGTCACATGCCCGTTTGCTTGGTTTTGATCTTTGCCCGCGGTTGAAGGAACTCAAACAGCGCCACCTCTTTGTGCCACGCGGCACCAAAGTGCCCGCAGAAATCGCTGCGGTGTGCGAAGCCAATGTCGACGTCGCTTTGATCGAAAAGCATTGGGATAGTCTGGTGCACCTGGCAGCCTCGGTCATGAGCGGACATGCCAGTGCGGTGGCAGCTCTTGCGCGGTTCGGTTCTGCCGCCCAGGGCGATCCAATCTATGAGGCTGGCGTGCAATTGGGGCGGTTGCTGCGTACGGCGTTTTTGGCTGACTACTTTGTCAAGGACGCTTTCAGGAACGAGTTGCGCCGGGTGCTCAATCGGGGCGAGGCTGTTAACGCCCTCAAGCGCGCCATTTATACCGGCCGGATCAGCCCGGCGCAGGCCAAACGTGTCGATGAAATGCAGGCTGTGGCCGATGCGTTGAGCCTGATGGCCAACATCGTGATGGCGTGGAATACCTCACAGATGCAGGCGGTCCTGGATCGCTGGTCGAACCGCCGCCAGGTCATTCCACCGGAACTGATCGGGAAGATTGCGCCCACCAGGCTGGAGAGCATCAACTTGCGGGGTGTGTTTCGCTTCCCGGTTGACCGCTATGCTGACCAAATCCTGCCTTCGCGGCCAAATGCATCGATAACTGGCACCAATGGATGAAACCGACCACGGTTTGACGCCACGAATCGCAGATTTGAAAGTGAACAGGAAAGTCAATGAAATCAACGATCTACCAACACCACCTCCGCGCCAGTGCTAGCTTTTCGTACCGTCACTTATTGGGGTTCTAAGCCGGAACCGCCGAAAATTCCGTCAGCCGATCAACGTGGCTTGTCCCGCGCCCGGTCGATGGGGTAGACCCAACAGTCGTGTCACTAGCCGCCATTTCGATCACGGCAATGCCAGCCGGACGTCACGTCCAGATTGTTCCGGTCTGGATGAGGCCGACTGACGTCTCGGATGACGGGTGGCATACAACTGCTGTGAGTCCTGCAGGGGGGCAGCTGCCTGACCGGACGGCGAGCATCAGCCCATCTCATGTATTAGTCATGTCAGCTTTGACACTGCGCACGCGACGGCACCCGACCCGTTGCAGACCCCCAGACATATGGAAAGCTGACGCTCAACGTGGAGTTAGCCGGCGCGGCGCGGCTTCATCGCGCAGCGTCCGTGTTGATGGATGGGTTAGAACTCTCTGGGGCACACATTTGAGAAAGACTATTTTTCAGCCAACGCAAAACCCGCGTTGCCAGATGCAACCACTGAGACAAATACAAACGGCACTGGACTAGTATTTAGAGCGCCATGCACTTGGCCAGGTTTTGCTATGGCAATATCTCCAGCCTTTAGATGAGCGACTTTGCCGCCTCCTTGGTAATACTCAGCCTCTCCAGAGATAACCGTCCAAGTATCTTGGCCGTCCGGGTGAACATGAGCGGTTATTTCTTGCCCAGGATGGGCATGCCAAACAACAACTGCTGAGTCCTTGGTTTCCAGAACCACTGAACGAATTGGTTCGCCGTCAGACGGACGAATATATTCTGTTACCGAAAATATTCTTGATTCCATTTCCATATCCACTCCAAAAATCAATTTGGCTTGAGAAGTTATTACAGAACAACTGTATCCGAGAGTTCTACGTTGCCGATAACCGGCCCGAAACGGCGGCGCAACGCGCCGCTGTTGGGGGTCCGTGTTCATCGGCGGGTTAGACCTGTGCTTGCGTAAGACGAATATCGACTTCTCGGTCGACGTATTTCCATTCCTCTGACGCACGCAGTTCGGAAAGCAGCCTGTTGAACTCAACCTCATGAATTGGCGCGTATTCGAACCAATTCAGAAAATCGAACGGTTCATTCTCTGAGAGGTCGCGGCAGTGGTGGAGCTTGCGCGCTACTGCAGGCAAATACTGAAGCCCGATTTGGACGTGCTTCGACTGTTCGAAAACGCTCCGGCGTTCGTCTTGCGTGAGCTCCCACCAAGCTGCGTTCTTCCGGATCGGTATTAGCGCACCGCACGTTGCTTCTGGGCGCGCCAGACCTTGCTGCTTCGCTACAATTTCATTCTTCTCTGCGCGCATGACATATCGTTCATTGCTGGTTATTCCACGAAGTATCCAGGGTGCATTGGTTTCAGACTGCAACTCTGAAGCGGATACGACGTTGAGCCTTTTGGCTTCAGGCAGGGGCTCGCCAACTCTCGTTTCGGCCCTGACAATCCGCCAAGGGCCAATGTCTGCGCCGACGAAAGCAAATAATCGTGTATCCATTTCAATCTTTCATGTGTGAATGTTTTAACTCTTGCAGCTTCGAAGAACCTATCTGCCGATCCCGTGCTTGTGCATCATCGCCTCCGCGCAACTGCGACGACCGCCCGCAGCAATCACATTGAACTTTCGAATCGAAACTGCTGAAGCGAACCTACGCGGACGTACGGCCGCAGTCTGTGCGCTGCCGGACGGAGCGCTGCCAATTTGCGCCTACTGGCAGGCTGTGAGTGCGCGGATGGGCCAGCGACCTCCCTTCATAGAGGGAGCGAAGCAGGTCAGAGACACTATTGAACGTCCGCTACCGGGAAGATGCTTGACCGTCCGCAACTGGCCGCCTGCCGCCGACCGCGGTCTGGCTCGAAAGCAGTCTGTCAACGCGCCGTTTCATTGTTGCCATGATCATATCTTAATCGCGCACAGGCGGCCACAGGCGGGCAGTATGAACCAGCGTCAGTATCCACACCGTTTCGCCGTCGATCTGATACACCAGGCGATAGCTTTCGTGCGGGATCAACTCGCGGGTCCCGGGAATCTTTCCCGGCTTGCCCAGCATGGGGTGCTGGATCAAGCGGGCGGCCGCGTCGCTGAAAATCTCATCCATCCGGGCCGCCGCGCGCGGATTGTCGGCTGCGATGTAGTCCCACACATCGGCACGGTCTTGCTGCGCTTCGGGCGTCCAAACAACCCTCACGCCTGGCTCGCCACACTGGCACGCCGTGCGGCGAATTCGGCCTCAACTTCATCGTTCGACCGCCCCAATCCAGCGCGCATCGAAGCCCGGCCGGCTTCGACCTTGCGGCGCAGGAACTCGTCGTACTCGCGCGACTCGCGCTGGCGCTGAACGAACTCGCGCATCAGCTCGCGCAGCACTTGCGACGCCGGGCGATGGGCCGCCTCGGCTTCGGCCATAAACTCGGCGCGCAACTCAGGCTCCAGCTTCATCGTGAAAACGGCTTGTTTTGACATGATCGGGGCCTCCTGCCACTTGATACTAACAAAGTATATACGCCGTCATTACTAAGCGCTATTCACAGAACGCTGCAAGGCGGGCGTGCGCTAGGCCAAGGCCTGTCGGAAAACATTTGTTTTTCGACAGGCCTTCAACGGTCCTCTGCACCAACCTCCGAGTGGCCGCAAAATTGTGCGGAAAACTCTGTCGCCAGACGCTACCATACGGAAACCTCGTCTTAATGGTTTTCCGCTTATGTTGGTAGGTTACATGCGCGTGTCGTCGGACTCCGACCGCCAGAGCACGAACTTGCAGCGCGATGCGCTGCTCGCCGTCGGCGTCGATGCGCGGCATCTGTTCGAGGATCATGCTTCCGGCGCGAAGGACGACCGCGCGGGCCTGGCGCGGGCGCTCGAATTCGTTCGCCCTGGCGACGTGTTGGTCGTGTGGAAGCTCGACCGGCTCGGCCGTTCGTTGTCGCACTTGCTCGCCATCGTGACCTCGCTCAAGAAAAAGCAGGTGGCGTTCCGCTCGCTGACGGAGAACCTGGATACCACGACGCCCTCGGGCGAGTTTCTGTTCCAGGGGTCGTCTCAGAAAACGGAAAATAAAGCACGCTAAGGCATAGCCGAACCTGCCAAGCTTGCTCCACCCTGTAGTGACGCGATCAGCGGGCAGGAAACGTTCCCCCTTCGCGCATGGCAGGCGCACACCAACTCAGACAGCACGGCCTCCATGCGCGCCAGGTCAGCCATTTTCTCGCGCACGTCCTTGAGCTTGTGCTCGGCCAGACTGCTGGCTTCCTCGCAATGGGTGCCATCCTCCAGCCGCAGCAGCTCGGCGATCTCATCCAGGCTGAAGCCCAGCCGCTGGGCTGATTTCACGAAGCGCACCCGCGTTACATCCGCCTCGCCATAGCGGCGGATGCTGCCATAGGGCTTGTCAGGCTCCAGCAACAAGCCCTTGCGCTGATAGAAACGGATGGTCTCCACATTGACCCCGGCCGCCTTGGCGAAAACGCCAATGGTCAGGTTCTCCAAATTGTTTTCCATATCGCTTGACTCCGTACATGAGTACGGAAGTAAGGTTACGCTATCCAATTTCAATTCGAAAGGACAAGCGCATGTCTGAACCAAAAACCGGGCGCGGCGCGCTCTTCACTGGAGGGCTTGCCGCCATCCTCGCCTCGGCTTGCTGCCTCGGGCCGTTGGTTCTGATCGCCTTGGGGTTCAGCGGCGCTTGGATCGGCAACTTGGCGGTGTTGGATCCCTATCGCCCCATCTTTATCGGCGTGGCGCTGGTGGCGTTGTTCTTCGCCTGGCGGCGCATCTACCGGCAGGCAGCGGCCTGCAAACCGGGTGAGGTCTGCGCGATTCCCCAAGTGCGAGCTACTTACAAGCTCATTTTCTGGATCGTGGCCGCGCTGGTTCTGGTCGCGCTCGGATTTCCCTACGTCATGCCATTTTTCTACTGATCGGAGTTCACCATGAAGAAACTGTTTGCCTCCCTCGCCCTCGCCGCCGTTGTTGCCCCCGTCTGGGCCGCCACCCAGACCGTCACGCTGTCCGTACCGGGCATGACCTGCTCCGCCTGCCCGATCACTGTCAAGAAGGCGATTTCCAAGGTCGAAGGCGTCAGCAAAGTTGACGTGACTTTCGAGACACGCCAAGCGGTCGTCACCTTCGACGATGCCAAGACCAGCGTGCAGAAGCTGACCAAGGCAACCGCAGACGCGGGCTATCCGTCCAGCGTCAAGCAGTGAGTCACTGAAAACGGCACCGCAGCACAACGGACGTCATTGTCTGGCGCCACAAACGATAAAGGATCTGTTGCATGACCCATCTAAAAATCACCGGCATGACTTGCGACTCGTGCGCGGCGCACGTCAAGGAAGCGCTGGAAAAAGTGCCAGGCGTGCAGTCGGCGCTGGTGTCCTATCCGAAGGGCACAGCGCAACTCGCCATCGTGCCGGGCACATCGCCGGACGCGCTGACTGCCGCCGTGGCCGGACTGGGCTACAAGGCAACGCTAGCCGATGCGCCACTGGCGGACAACCGCGTCGGACTGCTCGACAAGGTGCGGGGATGGATGGCCGCCGCCGAAAAGCACAGTGGCAACGAGCCCCCGGTGCAGGTAGCGGTCATTGGCAGCGGTGGAGCCGCGATGGCGGCGGCGCTGAAGGCCGTCGAGCAAGGCGCGCAGGTCACGCTGATCGAGCGCGGCACCATCGGCGGCACCTGCGTCAATGTCGGCTGTGTGCCGTCCAAGATCATGATCCGCGCCGCCCACATCGCCCATCTGCGCCGGGAAAGCCCGTTCGATGGCGGTATTGCGGCAACTGTGCCTACGATTGACCGCAGTAAGCTGCTGGCCCAGCAGCAGGCCCGCGTCGACGAACTGCGGCACGCCAAGTACGAAGGCATCCTGGGCGGTAATCCGGCCATCACCGTTGTGCACGGTGAGGCGCGCTTCAAGGACGACCAGAGCCTTACCGTCCGTTTGAACGAGGGTGGCGAGCGCGTCGTGATGTTCGACCGCTGCCTGGTCGCCACGGGTGCCAGCCCGGCGGTCCCGCCGATTCCGGGCTTGAAAGAGTCACCCTACTGGACTTCCACCGAGGCCCTGGCGAGCGACACCATTCCCGAACGCCTTGCCGTAATCGGCTCGTCGGTGGTGGCGCTGGAGCTGGCGCAAGCCTTTGCCCGGCTGGGCAGCAAGGTCACGGTCCTGGCGCGCAATACCTTGTTCTTCCGTGAAGACCCGGCCATCGGCGAGGCGGTGACAGCCGCTTTCCGTGCCGAGGGCATCGAGGTGCTGGAGCACACGCAAGCCAGCCAGGTCGCCCATATGGACGGTGAATTCGTGCTGACCACCACGCACGGTGAATTGCGCGCCGACAAACTGCTGGTTGCCACCGGTCGGACACCGAACACGCGCAGCCTCGCGCTGGACGCAGCGGGGGTCACTGTCAATGCGCAAGGTGCCATCGCCATCGACCAAGGCATGCGCACGAGCAACCCGAACATCTACGCGGCCGGCGACTGCACCGACCAGCCGCAGTTCGTCTATGTGGCGGCAGCGGCCGGCACCCGTGCCGCGATCAACATGACCGGCGGCGATGCGGCGCTCGACCTGACCGCAATGCCGGCCGTGGTGTTCACCGATCCGCAAGTGGCGACCGTGGGCTACAGCGAGGCGGAAGCCCACCACGACGGGATCGAGACCGACAGCCGCACCTTGACCTTGGACAACGTGCCGCGTGCGCTCGCCAACTTCGACACACGCGGCTTCATCAAGTTGGTTATCGAGGAAGGCAGCCATCGGCTGATCGGCGTACAGGCGGTCGCGCCGGAAGCGGGTGAACTGATCCAGACGGCGGCTCTGGCCATTCGCAACCGCATGACGGTGCAGGAACTGGCCGACCAGTTGTTCCCCTACCTGACGATGGTCGAGGGGTTGAAGCTCGCGGCGCAGACCTTCAACAAGGATGTGAAGCAGCTTTCCTGCTGCGCCGGGTGAGAAAAAGGAGGTGTTCAATGAACGCCTACACGGTGTCCCGGCTGGCTCTTGATGCCGGGGTGAGCGTGCATATCGTGCGCGACTACCTGCTGCGCGGATTGCTGCGCCCGGTGGCGTGCACACCAGGCGGCTACGGCTTGTTCGATGACGCCGCCTTGCAACGGCTGTGCTTCGTGCGGGCGGCCTTCGAGGCGGGCATCGGCCTCGACGCGCTGGCGCGGCTGTGCCGGGCGCTGGATGCGGCGGACGGCGACGAAGCGGCCGCGCAGCTTGCCCTGCTGCGTCAGTTCGTCGAGCGTCGGCGCGAAGCGTTGGCCGATCTGGAAGTGCAGTTGGCCACCCTGCCGACCGAGCCGGCACAGCACGCGGAGAGTCTGCCATGAACAACCCCGAGCGCTTGCCGTCCGAGACGCACAAACCGATCACCGGCTACCTGTGGGGCGGACTGGCTGTGCTGACTTGCCCCTGCCACCTGCCCATCCTCGCTGTCGTGCTGGCCGGCACAACCGCCGGTGCTTTCCTCGGCGAGCATTGGGTCATCGCGGCGCTCGGTTTGACCGGCCTGTTCCTTCTGTCCCTGTCGCGGGCGTTGCGGGCATTCAGGGAAAGAGAATGAGCGCTTTCCGGCCGGATGGATGGACGACGCCGGAACTGGCCCAAGCGGTCGAGCGCGGGCAGCTTGAACTGCACTACCAGCCCGTCGTCGATCTGCGCAGTGGTGGGATTGTCGGCGCGGAAGCCCTGTTGCGCTGGCGTCATCCGACGCTTGGACTATTGCCACCGGGCCAGTTCCTGCCCGTGGTCGAATCGTCCGGCCTGATGCCTGAAATCGGCGCTTGGGTGCTGGGCGAAGCCTGCCGCCAGATGCGTGACTGGCGAATGCTGGCATGGCGACCGTTCCGGCTGGCCGTCAATGTTTCGGCGAGCCAAGTGGGACCGGACTTCGACGGGTGGGTAAAGGGCGTGCTGGCTGATGCCGAGTTGCCCGCCGAGTATCTCGAAATCGAGCTGACCGAATCGGTCGCGTTTGGTGATCCGGCGATCTTCCCCGCCCTGGACGCCTTGCGGCAGATCGGTGTGCGCTTCGCCGCCGATGACTTCGGGACGGGGTATTCCTGTCTGCAACATCTGAAGTGCTGCCCAATCAGCACGCTCAAGATCGACCAATCGTTTGTCGCCGGGCTCGCCAACGACCGCCGCGACCAAACCATCGTGCACACCGTGATTCAGCTTGCGCACGGGCTGGGCATGGATGTGGTGGCTGAAGGCGTGGAAACATCGGCGAGTCTTGATCTATTGCGACAAGCGGACTGCGACACAGGACAAGGCTTCCTGTTCGCGAAGCCAATGCCGGCGGCGGCATTCGCCGTCTTCGTCAGTCAATGGAGGGGTGCCACCATGAATGCAAGTGACTCGACCACCACCAGTTGCTGCGTGTGCTGCAAGGAAATCCCGCTCGATGCCGCCTTCACCCCGGAAGGCGCGGAATACGTCGAGCACTTCTGCGGGTTGGAGTGTTATCAACGCTTCGAAGCGCGTGCCAAGACAGGGAACGAAACCGATGCCGATCCGAACGCCTGCGACTCGCTACCGTCAGATTGAGGCATACCCTAACCGGATGTCAGGGTAGACTGCCTCACAACGTCAGAATAGAGTCGGTTGTGTTATTTATTGACACTAGCTGAAAAAGGTCATAGATTTCTTCCTGACATTTTCGTCCAGGGAGGCATCTTGCAGGGTCAACGCATCGGCTACGTCCGGGTCAGCAGCTTCGACCAGAACCCGGAACGGCAACTTGAACACGTCGAAGTCGGCAAGGTGTTCACCGACAAGGCGTCGGGCAAGGACACCCAGCGGCCCGAGCTTGATTCGCTGCTGGCCTTCGTGCGCGAAGGCGACACCGTGGTGGTTCACAGCATGGATCGCTTGGCGCGCAACCTCGATGACTTGCGCCGCCTCGTGCAAAAGCTCACCAAGCGCGGCGTGCGCATCGAGTTCGTCAAGGAGAGCCTGACCTTCACCGGCGAGGATTCGCCGATGGCGAACCTGATGCTGTCGGTCATGGGGGCGTTCGCTGAATTCGAGCGGGCCTTGATCCGCGAGCGGCAGAGGGAAGGCATCGCGCTCGCCAAGCAACGCGGAGCCTACCGGGGCCGCAAGAAAGCGCTGTCGCCCGAACAGGTAGCCGATCTGCGGCAGCGGGCCGCCGCCGGCGAACAAAAAGCGAAGCTGGCCCGCGAGTTTGGTGTCAGCCGGGAGACCCTGTATCAATACTTGAGAGCGGATCAGTAAATATGCCACGTCGTTCCATTCTGTCCGCCGCCGAGCGGGAAAGCCTGTTGGCGTTGCCGGATACCAAGGACGACTTGATCCGATACTACACGTTCAGCGATACCGACCTCTCCATCATCCGGCAACGGCGCGGGCCTGCGAACCGCTTGGGCTTTGCAGTTCAGCTCTGCTACCTGCGCTTTCCCGGCATCCTCCTTGGCGTCGATGAGCCGCCGTTTCCGCCCTTGCTGAAACTGGTCGCCGACCAGCTCAAGGTCAGTGTCGAAAGCTGGGGCGAGTACGGGCAGCGGGAGCAGACCCGGCGCGAGCATCTGGTCGAGTTGCAAACGGTGTTCGGCTTCCAGCCCTTCACCATGAGCCACTACCGGCAGGCCGTCCACACGCTGACCGAGCTGGCCATGCAAACCGACAAGGGCATTGTGCTGGCCAGCGCCTTGATCGAGCATCTGCGGCGGCAGTCGGTCATTCTGCCTGCCCTCAACGCCGTCGAGCGGGCGAGCGCCGAAGCGATCACCCGCGCCAACCGGCGCATCTACTACGCCTTGGCCGAACCACTGTCGGACGCGCATCGCCGCCGCCTCGACGATCTGCTCAAGCGCCGGGACAACGGCAAGACGACTTGGCTGGCCTGGCTGCGCCAGTCACCCGTCAAGCCCAATTCGCGGCATATGCTGGAGCACATCGAACGACTCAAGGCATGGCAGGCGCTCGATCTGCCTACCGGCATCGAGCGGCTGATCCACCAAAACCGGCTGCTCAAGATCGCCCGCGAGGGCGGCCAGATGACACCCGCCGACCTGGCCAAGTTCGAGGCGCAGCGGCGCTACGCGACCCTGGTGGCGCTCGCCATTGAAGGCATGGCCACCGTCACCGACGAAATCATCGACCTGCACGACCGCATCCTGGGCAAGCTGTTCAACGCCGCCAAGAACAAGCATCAGCAGCAGTTCCAGGCGTCCGGCAAGGCGATCAACGCCAAGGTGCGGCTGTTCGGGCGTATCGGTCAGGCACTGATCGAGGCCAAGCAATCGGGCCGCGATCCGTTTGCCGCCATCGAGGCCGTCATGTCCTGGGACGCCTTCGCCGAGAGCGTCACCGAAGCGCAGAAGCTCGCGCAGCCCGAGGACTTCGATTTCCTGCACCGCATCGGCGAGAGCTACGCCACGCTGCGTCGCTACGCGCCGGAATTCCTCGCCGTGCTCAAGCTGCGGGCCGCGCCCGCTGCCAAGGATGTGCTGGAGGCCATCGAAGTGCTGCGCAACATGAACAGCGACAACGCCCGCAAGGTGCCCGCCGACGCGCCAACCGATTTCATCAAGCCGCGCTGGCAGAAGCTGGTGATGACCGACACCGGCATCGATCGGCGCTACTACGAACTGTGCGCGCTGTCGGAGATGAAAAACGCCCTGCGCTCCGGCGACATCTGGGTGCAGGGATCGCGCCAGTTCAAGGACTTCGAGGACTACCTGGTGCCACCCGCGAAATTCGCCAGCCTCAAGCAGGCCAGCGAATTGCCGCTGGCCGTGGCCACCGATTGCGACCAGTACCTGCATGACCGGCTGACGCTGCTGGAAACGCAGCTCGCCACCGTCAACCGCATGGCGCTGGCCAACGAGCTGCCGGACGCCATCATCACGGAGTCGGGCCTGAAGATCACGCCGCTCGATGCGGCGGTGCCCGACACCGCGCAGGCGCTGATCGACCAGACAGCAATGATCCTGCCGCACGTCAAGATCACCGAACTGCTGCTGGAGGTAGACGAATGGACAGGCTTCACCCGGCACTTCGCGCACCTGAAATCGGGCGACCTGGCCAAGGACAAGAACCTGCTGCTGACCACGATCCTGGCCGACGCCATCAACCTGGGTCTGACCAAGATGGCGGAGTCCTGCCCCGGAACGACCTACGCCAAGCTCGCCTGGCTCCAAGCCTGGCATACCCGCGACGAAACCTATTCGTCGGCGCTGGCCGAACTGGTCAATGCGCAGTTCCGGCATCCCTTCGCCGAGCACTGGGGCGACGGCACCACGTCATCGTCGGACGGCCAGAATTTCCGAACCGGCAGCAAGGCCGAGAGCACTGGCCACATCAACCCGAAATATGGCAGCAGTCCTGGGCGGACTTTCTACACCCACATCTCCGACCAGTACGCGCCATTCCACACCAAGGTGGTCAATGTCGGCGTGCGCGACTCGACCTATGTGCTCGACGGCTTGCTGTACCACGAGTCCGACCTGCGCATCGAGGAGCACTACACCGATACGGCAGGATTCACCGATCATGTATTTGGCCTGATGCACCTGCTGGGCTTCCGCTTTGCGCCGCGCATCCGCGACCTGGGCGACACCAAGCTGTTCATCCCCAAGGGCGACACCGTCTACGACGCGCTCAAGCCGATGATTAGCAGCGACAGACTGAACATCAAGGCTATTCGCGCCCATTGGGATGAAATTCTACGGCTGGCCACGTCGATCAAGCAGGGCACGGTGACGGCTTCGCTGATGCTGCGCAAGCTCGGCAGCTATCCGCGCCAGAACGGCCTGGCCGTGGCCCTGCGCGAGCTGGGGCGTATCGAGCGCACGCTGTTCATCCTGGATTGGTTGCAAAGCGTGGAGCTGCGCCGTCGCGTGCACGCTGGGCTGAACAAGGGCGAAGCCCGCAATGCGCTGGCCCGCGCCGTGTTCTTCAACCGTCTGGGTGAAATCCGCGACCGCAGCTTTGAGCAGCAGCGCTACCGTGCCAGCGGCCTCAACCTGGTGACGGCGGCCGTCGTGCTATGGAACACGGTCTATCTGGAACGGGCTGCGCACGCGCTGCGGGGCAACGGCCACGCCGTCGATGACGCGCTGTTGCAGTACCTGTCGCCGCTCGGCTGGGAGCACATCAACCTGACCGGCGATTACCTCTGGCGCAGCAGCGCCAAGATCGGCGCGGGCAAGTTCAGGCCGCTGCGGCCGTTGCAACCTGCTTAGCGTGCTTTATTTTCCGTTTTCTGAGACGACCCCATCACGAACGACCCGAGCTACGCATGGGTCGAGTAACGATCTGCTTGGCGGCCTTGGCCATGATCGGCGCTTCGCTGGGCACAGCCCATGCCTTTACGAAATGCCAGCGCGCCAGCCGAGTGTTGTACACGCAGGATCTGTACTGCCCAACAGGTTATTCTCCGGTTGCCAGCACTGCCGTCGGGACGGTCTCTACTATCGGCAAAAGTGAAGGCGTGCGCCGGCAAGAGCAGGAGTATCTCGAGGCGCGCGCGAGCACGTCTCGCGCGGGGGCGCAGAACGCCACTGCTACCACGTCCGTACAGGCCCAGCCACAGGCCGTTGCATGCGATGCGCTCGCCGAGCAGGCCAGGGCCGTTGAAGCTTCGATGCGACGCCCCAACCCATCGTCGTGGCAAGACAACCTGCGCCAGCAGCACCGCGTGATCCGCGACCAACAGTACCGGATGGGATGCTAGGATTCCGAAGGTCTGAGTATCGATTGATCGCGTCGCACAGTGAAACAAGCCAGTCCCAAAACGTCGCAGCGCGCGGCGGCCGCCCTTACCAGGCTTCGCGCCGCCGCCACACTGCAAGGCTTCGTCTGTCACGCGACGACATGGCACAGCGTCAGTGCCAAGATTCTCCTTGAATGCGCCAGTGGGCATCGCTTCGAGCGCGCCGCATACGGCGTCCTATACAAGGCCTCCGGTTGCCCTGAATGCAATCGCGCCAACGTCGCAGCGAAGTTCCACAAGCTCGTGGCCGCACGCGGCGGCCAGTGCCTGAACGACGGCGGATTTTTGGGTGGAGCAGCGATACACCGGATACGCTGCGAAAAAGGCCATGAATGGACGCCAGAGGGCCGAAGCGTATTGGCGGGCTATTGGTGTCCTCGTTGCGCTGGAAAGCCCACGATTTCCACCCCGCAACCGAAAGCGTCAAAGTACGGTCTGATCGACCTCCACAGAAAGGCCGCCGAGCACGGTGGAAAGTGCTTTGCAGCCGTGTGGAAGACTGGTCGCGATCATTACCCGTTCGAATGCGCGGCCGGCCACCGGTGGGAAGCGATGGGCTACAAGGTTCTCAAACAGGGGAACTGGTGCCGAGCATGCACGGATGCCAGACTTGGGGAAAGGCGTACCGATGCCGAGGGCTTAGCGCGCATACAGAAGGCCGCTCACGAGCAAGGCGGCCGATGTTTGAGCACCGCCTATCATGGAACGGCCGCGACCTACCGGTTCCTCTGCAAGGCTGGCCACGAATGGGATGCACTCGGCAACAACGTCCTCCAGGGAGGCTGGTGCCGGCGTTGCCGCAACGAGGGACAAAAGCTGGGCATCGAAGCCATGCACGCCGTGGCACGGGAGCGCGGCGGCAAATGTCTCTCCGAAACCTACCGCACCGGCAAAGCGAAGCTCAAGTGGGAATGCCATCGTGGCCACGTATGGGACGCAACCCCGTCCGGGGTAAAGGCTGGCCACTGGTGCCCGTCATGCGCGATTCTCAACACCATCGCGCCAAAGAATCAGCACAAACGCCGGCGCTACGAGGCCGCAGCAAAGGCCGCAGACTAGCAATTCCTATTGCACGAAACGCGGCCTTCTCGCTAAGCTATTTCGGTCCGGCCAGATGCCGACATTTTCGAAACAGGAGCTCCATGGCAACAAAGAAGACGGCCGCCCCGAAGACAGCGGCCAAGAAACCGGCAGCGCCGGCGAAGAAGGCTGCACCAGCAGCAAAGAAGGCAGCTGCCGCGCCCGTGGCCAAGCCGATCAAGGATACGTTCAACAAGTCGAGCCTGCTCGCCCACCTGGTGACGCAGACTGAGTTGGACAAGAAAACCGTTCAGACGGTGCTTGCCCATCTGGAGAACACCATCGCCAGCGCCATTCACAAAAAGGGGGCCGGTGAGTTCACGTTCCCGGGACTGTTCAAGGTGTCGGCCATCCAGGTGCCTGCGACCAAGAAGCGCTTCGGCCGGAACCCCTTCACTGGCGCTGATCAATGGTTCGCCGCGAAGCCGGCCTCGGTGAAGGTGAAGGTCCGTCCGTTGAAGAAGCTGAAAGACGCGGCTCTGTAATACCGCTGCCTATCAAGCAAAAAGGCCTGGCACATTGCCAGGCCTTTTCATTTGGAGCAGGGGTCCCTTTGATTTCCCTGCACATTACCGGGGTAGCCGCCCCTAGTCTCCACGCGGGGTTCCGGCCAGCGCTCGCCTGATACCCCAGTCAAATCAGTCATTGCTGACTGGTCCTTTGCTCCGTCCCCTGAACCTAGATTGGCCTCTCAGCCCCCGGTAGCGTGCCGGCAAGCCCGTGCGGCGCGCTGTTTCGGCAAGATAATTAGATTTATCCGTCTTCGGTAATTTCAGATTACCTTTAAATTGCTTTCCTAACGTTATACATGTACGTAAGATAGGGTGACATTTACGCTCGGACGCCACCATGCCCCGCCTCGCCGCCACGCCCGACCAGATCCGCGCCACCGTGCTGGCCATGCTGACCGAAGCCGGCGACGCGGCGCCGCCTTCGGCCGCACGCTTTCGACGCGTGGTGTCGGTGCGCAAGCTGCGCGACCGCCTCGGCGGCGGCGACCCGGCGACGCTGTCGCGCACGCTCAATGCCATCGAGGCCGAAGTGGTGCGCGCGGGCCTGGCCGACCTGGCCCTGCCCGAGCTGCCCGCCGAGATCGCCGAAGCGATGCGCGCGTTGTGGCAAGCTGCGGTCGCGGTGCAGCTTGACGATGTGGTGCGTCTGCGGCGCGAGGCGCAACAGACCGCAGAGGCCGCGCAGTCCGCCCGCGCCGAGGCCGACCTGCGGGTCGAACTGCTGCGCCAGGAACTCAGTGAGGTCCGCGGGCAGCTTGCCGCGCGCGACACCGTACTGGCCGAAGCCAGAGCGGCCCTGGCAACGGCTAGCGCGCGGGCCGACGAGCAGGCGGCACGTCGTGGCGAACTCGAGACGGCACTCGCGACCGTGCAGGAACGTGCCGTGGCGGACGAGCGCGCCCACACCGAGGCGATCGCCACGATCCAGACGCGCTACGAGGCCCTGTCGAAACAACTCCTGCAGGAAACCGCCCATCAGCGCGATGCGGTGCGCGCCGAGCGCGCACAACTGGCCTCACAACTCAAGTTCGCGGAGCGGCGCATCGCTGCGCTCGAAGAGGAGCGCGGACGACTGGACGCAGAACTGGTCAGCGAGCGCGCCGCGCGCCAGACCGCCGTCGGCGAGGCGAGCGCGCTCAAGGCCGTCACCGCCAGCCAGCGCGCCCAGCTCGACGAAATGCTGCGCGCGACCCTGGCCGCTGCCACGCCCGCCGCCAAGGTGGCACGTGCGACCCGATCGACCGCCAAGCCGGCCGGTAAGCCCGACGGCAAGCGCCG
Source organism: Cupriavidus metallidurans CH34 (assembly GCF_000196015.1). Taxonomy (NCBI): domain Bacteria; kingdom Pseudomonadati; phylum Pseudomonadota; class Betaproteobacteria; order Burkholderiales; family Burkholderiaceae; genus Cupriavidus; species Cupriavidus metallidurans. The sequence goes on from NC_007972.2 coordinate 42,792, forward strand.
CGACAAGCCATGAATCCGGCCGACTGGATCGATACGGGCGCGGTGCCGCCGCGCCCCTTGCCGGCCAAGGTAGACGCGGCGCTCGCCTACCTCGCCGAGGCGCTCGGGCACCCGGTCTACGCGCACTGGACCCTGACGCGCATCAAGCGCCGCTACGGATCGCTCGCGGACGCCAAGGCGGCGCAGCCGACGGTCCTCAAGTTGCTGCTGACCCACGACGGGGCGGTCGAGTACTGGGAGCGCGGGCGTCTGCGCACCGCGCCGGCGGATCAGGCGCCGAGCCCGGACGCGGTCCTCGCTCGGCTGCTGCACACGCATCGGCGTCGCTTCCGGTCCGCCGACGCCTCGGCGAACGCAGGGGCAGTGCCGGCGACCGCGCAGACAACGGGGCTGGTGGCAAATCCGTGGTTGGCTGCGCACAGTCACGCAGATCACGCGTGGCTCGCGCGCACCGGCCGCTTTGCCCAGCCACAGGCCGCCGCCAACACGCTGGGCGCCGTCGACGACGCGCAGGCGCTGGCGCTTTTTCTGCGCGACCGGACTGGCCGATCGTCCCACACGCTACGCGCCTATGGGGCCGAGCTGCGTCGGCTGATGCGCTGGTGCGGCACGCATGGCTTCGGGCCTTTTTCGGATCTGACGCGCCAGCAACTGCTCGCCTACCGGCACACGTTGGAGCACGGCTCGTCCGGCACCGCGAACACCACACCGCCGCTGTCCGAAGCGACCCGCACGCGCGCACTCGCGGTGGTAGCCAGCCTCTACGGCTACTGGTACGCCACCGGCTACCTGCATGCCAACCCGGCCGCCGGACTGTCCGCCGGCAGCCGCGCACGAAGCGGCTTTGTGCCGACGCGGCTGATCCCGTCGGCACTGCTAGACGCGTGCGATGCCTGGCTTGACGCAAACAGTGCCGGCGATTTGTTGCCGGCGCTTCGCCAGCGTGCGATTTGGGCGCTGTATCGCTATGCCGGCGTGCGCCTGGCGGAACTGGCCTGGTCGGCCGAGACTGCACTGCCCCGACTGGAGGCCGAGGCGCCTGGGCGGTGGACGCTCTATGTCTGCGGCAAGGGGCGCAAGGTACGAGCCATCCCGCTGCCGGCCCAGTGCATGGTCGTGCTGCGGGCCTATCGGCGTGCCCGCGGCCTGCCACCCGAGCCATCGGCGCACGAAACATTGCCCGTGATCCACGGCAGCAAGGGGGAAGCGCTGCAGCAGACGGGGCTCTATCGGGAGATCAAGGCGATCTTCGCTGTCGTGGCCGATGGTCTGCAGGCGCGCGAACCCGCAAAGGCGATGCTGCTGCGCGCCGCGTCGCCCCACTGGCTGCGCCACGCCTACGCACGTACGCTGGTGGTCGACCACCAGGTGCCGCTGCCGGCCGCCCAGGCGCTGCTTGGCCACGCCTCCGTACAAACCACGGCAGCCTACGCCAAGACAGATCTGACGCAATTGCGTGCCTTCGTCGATGCCACGTTCGCTGATGATGTGCCCTAGTGACCGGTCGGGCCGGCGAGGACCCGTTGTGCAGGCGACGCGGCGCCTGGTCGACCAAATCAGATGGCGCGGAACAACCCATCTCAGTCGTTCGGGGACCTGACATGAAGTGACCGCTATGGGCGCCGATATAGACGTCCTGATCCGGAGCAGTCAGGATGTGCGAGCGATATTGCCAGAACGAGCGTTAAGGCCTCATAACCCGCATTGCGGGGTGATGATCTGCATTCTTCAGCGGAAGATAGATCTCATGCGAAGCGGGGTCGACGGCGAGGCTGTGCGCATTCGCTCCGACAAAGCCTTCCGCGACCTTTGTCACGTCTGTAGCTGTGACCTTGAAAACCGACAGCACGCCTGACTCGCTTGCCACATACACCTGGCCAAGATCTTCGTCATAACCCAGCACATCCGGCTCCCCGCCGACGCCGAAATTTGCGACGATCCGTTTGGCTTCCAAATCCATTACTAGCAAGCGATCAATGCCCTCACAGACGATGAACGCTAGCCGGAACTTCGGCACGATTAGCAACCCGTGGTTGCCTTCTGCTCCCGGCAGCGCGATGCGATCCAAGACTCTGTCAGTCTGCGGATCAATCTCGGCCAGAGACTGGCGACCCTGGACGTTCACGAAGATGTGTTTTGAGACGGGGTCGTACTGCGTGTTCCCGACGGCTCCGCCTAACTCAATGGTAGCCACACGCCGGTTAGTGCGGACGTCGATCACGGTTTCGGTGTTGCCATGCTCGTCAGAGACATACAGCTTGCCAACCTCTGGCGCATAGGCGATCCCGTCAGGATACTTGCCGCCTGGGATGCGGGCTACGATCTTAAATGTGGATGCATCGATTGCCACGACCTCATCGGTTCCGGTTGCCGACGCGTACACGCGATTGAGCTCGGGAATGGCGAGCGTTCCATGCACATGGCCCACGTTGGATATGGTTGCCGCAATGGTCTTCGTCTTGGTGTCCATCACGACGATCTCGCTATCACCGAGATGCGCAATGAATAGCTTGGAACGGGTCGGGTCGAGGCTGAGATAGTCCCATCGGGTCTTCCCACCCGGCAATCGAAAGTCGCCTACGTGTTGCAGCGGCAAGGCGCGAGAAGGCATCGTCGTCGTACCGGACAGGCAGGGAGCTGGGTCGAGCAACATAGCAAACAAGAGTGCCAAAACGGATAGGCCGTGGTATCGCAGCGATTGCTGTTCTCGCGGGGTGCGCCTTGTGAACATAGAGATGCTCCAGAGCCTATGGTTTATGCACGCCAGCCTGTGCGTCCAAGGCCTTCTTGATACTTGCGGCGAGCTCAGTCGCTTTGCCCTTGCCCCAATAATGCAGGAACATATAGCGCGGCTGTTCGTTGGTCATGTGCTGGTGGATGGCAACGATATTGATGCCACCTGATCGCATCGCTTTGAGCACCACCTGAAGCTCCTCTTCGCGCATCGCGAAGTCCCCGTCCACGATGGCGGAGTCATCGGTCCCGGCGAACGCCGCCCACGTATTAAGGCCCATCTCATTGCCGAACGTGACGCCATGCATGGTCCCCTTGGCACCGATGACAACTTTGAACATCCCGTTGCTCGCCTGTCCCTTCTTGCCGAAGACGGTTTCAAGCGGTGCGGCACTGATCGCATTCTCGTGCGGAATCGCACCTGAGAAGCCGCTCCCAACGGAAGGGTTGGCGGCGCGTATTTCGGCTATCTTGTCGTATAGCTTCTTCACGCCGGCGGCTAGCTGATCAGGATTGCCCATACCTCCGATGTGCATGAAGTACACCCGCGGTTGATCAAAGAAGAAGTGATTGTGGAGCGCCGTGACGTCCAACCCGGCCTCGAGCGCGACGCTCATGGCTGGATTCACTTCGTCCTCAAGAAGAACAGTGTCTCCCATCAGCATGACTTGATGTCCGTGTGCCGGAGTGAACGCTGCCCACGACGTTAGCCCCATGAAGGGGGGCATGGCCGCACCATCCACTTTGATCGGCACGTCGGTACGTGGTTTGGAAACCTTGAAGACGTTCTCGGCTTCGGAAAAACTGCCCTTCAAGCCGGTGATCTGCTCGAGTCGAGTGGTATCCAGTGCTACACGTCGCTCCACAGGGGCTGCGGTCGCGATAGTGCAGGCACCGATGATGCAGGAAACGGCCAGTACGACTTGCTTTGCAGCTTGCATTGTTCGCTCCAGTTTCGCGCCTGAAAGGCGCCAGGTCGGCTACACGCCGAATCTCGATCAGTTGAGCGGTTTGATCCGTCTGAAGGCGGTCAGAATGGCGAGGTCATAGCCGATTTTCAGCACACCGCAGGCCAACGGCGGTGCGCCAATCCAGCCCATGGCCATTAGCCCTCCTGCAAGTACCGGGCTGACCGCAGCGGCCAGGCTCCTCGGAACAGCAGTCAGGCTTGCCGCCGCCGTACGCTCAGCGGGAGTCACCACAGCCATCACGAACGCCGTTCTAGTCGGCACGTCCATTTGCGACAGCGCACTGCGCGCAAGCAACAGCAGCAAAGTCAATGCCAACGATGGCGCGAAGGCGGCAGCAATCAGAAAGGCGCTCGAAGGGATGTGAGTGAACACCATGGTGTTCAGCAACCCGATCTTGCGCGCCAACGGCACCGCCGCGAGCTGGGAGGCCGTTGTCAGCAATCCCGCCCAGAAAAAGAACTGACCCGCTGCTCCCGGGGACATCCCGAAACGCTGCATCAGCCAAAGCGACAACAGGGCATTCACTACCAGGCCGCCAGCAAACGCATCGATGCTGAATAGCATCGCCAGCCGGATAACGATGTGACGAGATGGGCCCAGGGGGGTAGTTGGTGCGGTCGACTGCGGATGAGGTTTGGGAAGGCGGGTATAGAGCGCCCATAACGCGATGCCGGTCAAGGCGTAAATGACAAACATCCACCGCATTGCCGCCAGAAACGACACATCGGCATGAGCGGAGATCCATGCCGGCAGGGCAGCAGCCAAGGCGCCGATGGCGGCGGAGAATGCCCCCACAAGGCTGTACCGAGCGAACAGCGCCGTCCGGGCCTCAGGTGTCGCGGCGTCTGCAAGACGGGCTTGCTCCAGCGGCAGGAACACGCTGACATCGCCCGAGCTCGGGTTCAGCGTACCGACAAAGGCTACGATCAACAGTGGCCACAGTGATGTCAGGACTGCAAAGCCCAGCCCTGTAGCCGCCATCAGCACCGCAGCAAGCATCAGCAGACGGCGTTGTGAAAAGCGGCTCCCAACGAGTCCGACGAGAATGGTTCCGAGCGCGGAGCCAATCAGCGTCACGCTGCTGATCAGTCCGACAGAAAACTGGCCGAAGCCAAGCCCCAGCAGATACGCTGGCAGGAGTACCGCGACATACCCGTCGCACAATCCACGCAACGCACGGCCGACGAGAAGCGGCTTCACGCTTGCGTCGATTCCAGGCGGAAGCACAAGACTGGCGAGTTTCGTACGGAAGGTTGCGCGTGCCGACATGCCAGCCTCGCCTGGTGCGGAGTCAGTCCTCGTCATCGTCGTCTGCGAGTTGTCTGCCATCCTCGCCGATCAATATTGTTGTCTTGTCAGCGCCGGACCCGAAAGTGACCTCGTATCTAGTCCTGCCATCCGCTACCTGCTTTTTGATGTCGCCGACGGCGCGGCCCCTCGCCTGCTGGTCAATCGTTGATCTGACTGGTGCGGGAACCTGAGCGATGGCGACCACCTGGTGACTGCGCTCGCCGAATGGGTGCCTGTCGCAGCCCGTCGTGGCCAGGGCTAGTGCACCAGCCAGTGCAGCCGATGCGAACTTGCGAAGACGAGAAGACATCGCAGGCTCCCTCCTTTCTTCACTGAATCACCAACTTCCCTTGCGCCAAGAGGACGCCATCGCGGCGATACTCAATCATTTGGCCGTACCGCCACACCTCGAAACACTCCTCGGCCTTTGCGCTGGGATAGGCCAGGCAAAGATTGCTGCCGCGTACACTCCAGCGCCCCTTCTGCACCTGGCCTTGCATGATGGATTCGACGGTACCGTCCGATGCGAATTTGTCGGCCCAGTGGGGGCCGTCAGTGATCACCTTCCCGCTGATTGTCCGTTTGATCTCCGATGCCTTCAGGTGTCGAAATACGTCTTGCGCCGTTGCTGCGGTCGCTGAACTGGTGATAGCGATTCCTGCACATACCGCAGTCAGTATTCGTTTCATTTGAACGTCCCAAGGGAAGTCAGGTGGAGACCTGTGGTGGCCATTGATGGGTTTCCGCCTAACAGCTTTGACACCATGCGTACAATGCGTCGTACATCACCACGCCTTGCGCAAGCATCTCGTGGTCATTCGTGAAGACATGAGAAAGCCCTAGTGAAATGGCGTAGAGCCCGCTTGACTGCGGCGTGAGGTCGAGCCGCGAGGTATCCGCACCGCGAACAATGCTGGCTAGTTGCTGAAGGGCCGGATTCTCGCCTAACTTGTACTTCTCCAGAAACGCGTCGAAGCTGCACAGCTCACCGACGTGCGTGAGCTCAACACCTGGGATGTCGTAGGGGATCGCGCCGGTTTCGTTGGCGATGCGAACCACGTCGCCCGACGGTACATACAGGAAGTCGGGCGCGTCATCGACAAATCGGGCGATCAGCCATGGGCAGGCAATACGATCGATCTTTGGCCGTTCACGTGTGATCCATTTCATGGCTCTATCCGTAATGGTTTCCGAATCGTCGGGTGATTACCTGCGATCCAGTCTTCGAATCCACCAACCAGATACGTCGCGTCGAAGCCAACGGCCTCGAGTAGCGCTGCGCAGTCCTGGCTGACCTGGTGGCCGTGGACGCAATAGACGGTAACCGGGCGATTCGCATCAAGCGTGGCGATCCAGTTGCCAAGTTCGTCCGGATTGCGCCAGGCAGCCCCCGCAATCATTTGTTCACTCGCATCGAACGCAGGCTTACGCCGGACGTCGATCAACTGCGGGGCGTTTAATCCGTGCAAGGCAGCCGCGAGTTCCAAGGAAGATGTGGCGTTAGGCATAGGTGTGCCTGCTTCGGTTAGTCCCGCACGGCAGCCGCGAAGCGAGTGGCCGCCCGTTGCCAGTGGATGTTCTGCATGAACGCGTCCACATAAGCTGCCGCCTTTGCGCCGTAGTCCATGTGGTAGGAGTGCTCATACATATCGAGCGCCAGGACCGGTGTACCCCCAGCCAACGTATGGGCGTGGTCAGATGCCCACTGGTTGACCAGCCGCCCGTCACGCGGCGAGTAAGTAAGCAGTACCCAGCCCGATCCGCCGCCGAGCGCCTTGCCCATCGCGGTGAATTCGGCCTGCCAGCGTTCGACCGAGCCGAAATCACGTTCGATCGCCGTCTTTAAAGCACCGTCCAGCGAACCGCCGTCACCCAGGCTGTCGAAGTACACCTCATGCAGAATCATGGAATTCGTCGCGATGAGTTCTTCGCGCTTCAGTCCGTTGAGCGTGAACACGGGAGCGGTTGCCATATCCAGCTCTGCGAGCGTGGCCGTAATGGCATTCAGTCGCTTGACCGCGCCGCCATAATTGTTCTCATAGTGGCTGAAGATCAGCTTCTCGGAGAGGCCAGTCAGCTTCGCAGGTTCACAACCTAGCGGCTTCATTTCGTAGAGCATAAGAGTCTCCTGTGGCATCTCAGTGATGCAACAACGGATAGGCGACCAGACCAATCAAGGCCGCCCCGGCAACGATCATGGGCTCGGACAGCTTCTTGAACTTCAGAAGCAATGCGACGGTGACAAGCGCCAGCAACGCTGTCGGGATATCAACGATCGACCGCTTCGCCAACACGATCACCGCGCCAGTAATGGCGCCGATGGCCGCCGCGGTGACACCGTCCACAAAGGCGAGGATCGCAGGTAGTTTTCCGTATTTCTTGAAATATGGGGCGGGTAGGACGGTGAACAGGTAGCACGGTAGAAACGTTGCGGCCGCAGCCACGCAGGCGCCAGGCAGGCCGGCGACGAGGTAGCCAATGAAGCCAACGGTGATGACCACCGGGCCGGGTGTGATCATGGCGACTGCGACGGCATCGACAAACTGCTTGTCGTTCAGCCAGTGGTACTCCGTCACCACACCACCGTACAGGAACGGCACGATGGCAAGTCCCGACCCGAAAACGAAGGCTCCCGCCTTGGCAAAGAACACGCCAATCTGGGAAAGAAGCGGCCAATCCAACGTACTCATCATGCCGCTTGCCGCCGGCAGTGGGGTCGCAGCGAACGCATTCATCTTGCCTTGGCGCAGCCACTTCGGCGGGGCGCGCCAGAACCAGACCAGGACGCCCGCGGCAAGGAACAGCCACGCCACTTCCGATTCTGTAATGACCGTGACGGCCACGAGCACCAGATAGATAAACCAGAGCAACTTGTCGTTGCCGACGCTCTTTTTGGTCAGCTTGTACGCGCTGATTGCGATGATGCCAATCACTGCTGCGCCTACGCCATAGAATACCGACTGCATCCAGGTCAGGCCGCCGAAGCGCACATATGCCCACCCGAGTGCCAACACCATGAGAAACGACGGCAGTACAAAGGCCACGCCGACGAGCGTTGCGCCTACGATGCGGTAGTGGACGTATCCCAGGTAAATGGCCAGTTGAGCGGCAAGCGGTCCCGGCGCGAGCTGGGCCAGGGCAAGGCCTTCCTTGTAGTCGGCATCGGTGATCCACTGCTTTGCCTCGACGAGGTCGCGGTGCATGTAGCCGGCTAGCGCCACGGGACCGCCAAAGCCGAGGGTGCCAAGCCGCAGGAAGTACATCACCAGTTGGCGTAGCGTATAAGTGGGCGCGGTATGTACCGAACCGGCTGCAGTGGTATCGGGTGGTTGGGGCGAGTTCATCGTGTCTGTTGAATAGTTTGCTTCTTTGTTGATTGGCAACGACTAGCGTTTGCGCGGGCTTGAGAAATGCGTGTACAGCGAGTCGAGGACATAGCCGACTTCATCCAGCAGTGCGTCGTCGTTAGGGAGGCGTTCCCGGGCGCCTGCCAGCACTGCCTCAAAGCCACTGGCTTCGGCAACCGGTGTGCCGCCGACATCCAGAACATGGATCATCTGGCCGAGGCGGGCGAGCCCTTTGTCTTCGTCTAGTCCGAAGCTGGCGAGCAGCACCTCAAACGAAACGCGGTCGCCAATGTGTGTGAACGTCGCGCCATCGAAGTCGAATCCAAGTGCGTCGTCAGGGCACTGACGGACATCTTCGAGCCAGAGAAAAGTGGCATGGGGATCGATAAAGCGCCGGATCAACCAAGCGCAGGCGACACGGTCTACCCATAGATGCTGGCGGGTCGCCCACTGGCGCCCCTGATACTGGGTCGGGTCACGTCGCGGAATGTTGCCGGCTACTCCGTGCGGCTCGCCGGGCGAAAGCAAGATGTCGATCGCTGCATTGAAGTCGCGCCACTGCAATTCGGCACGGGCGGACGCCTCGTTAGGGAAAAAATCGACCTTGCGGATAGCGTCGATCCCTCGACCGTGCCGGCGTGCCACGCGCAGCAGCTCCGCCTCGTCCGAATCGGACAATGTTGAGCGGGCGCTGGAGAGTTCGACCATCCATTCGGCATATTCGGTGGACCGGTCGAACAACGCGCGATACTCCGCCTCCTGCTGGTCGTCAGCGGCCTGTACGGACAGCATCCAGACCTTGCCATCCTCACTGGCCGCATCGGTTGCCAGTGTCTGCAAAGGTGCCCGCAGTCCTGGCAGATTGGGGAGTAGATAGGCCCCGTCCCGCAGTGCTGTGGCGCCAAGCGCCTTGATCCCGCGCCAGAATCGCATGCGCGCAGTGGAGGCGGATGTTGGCAAGCTAACGACGAGCAGTAGCCAGGCAGTCTCGGGAGAGGATGGGAGAGCGTTCATGCAGACAGCTTAGCGGGCTGTATGCGCTACTTCAATGTTGTAGAGATCTCTACAAAATCAACGTTCGGCGCCTTGGAGATTGCAATAAAGTGCCGTATGAGCACTTTTACCTCCATGGTGCTCGCTCCTTAACTCGCGAGCAGTCTGTAGGACGATGGCGGATGTATGGCCAGCCCCTATGGAGTTACAAGAATTCATCGCCCCCTGCGCATACGACAGAGCCCTCTACATCCGGGCCATCGTTCTTGTTGCCGAGTTGGGTCTATTTAGGAGGTGCCTTATGAAAGGACTCTCGATCGCATTGATTGTGATGGGATATCTCGCCGTTCCTTCTGCTGTTGCCGCCGCCCCGCACGCAAGCGAAGGCATTCTGGTCGACGAACAGGGAATGACGTTGTACGTCTTCGCTGGAAAGAGCAGCCCCGATGCCAAATCCTGCGAGGGGAACTGCGAGCGGAATTTTCCACCTGCACTCGCCGCTTCCGACGACAAACCGGTTGGGATGCTCACGCTAGTCCCCGGCCGCGGTGGTAAATCGCAATGGGCTTATCAAGGAAAGCCGTTGTATCGCGGCCTGATGGACAAGAAGCCAGGCGACCGTTCAGGGGATGGTCTGAATGAGGTTTGGCACAGCGTGCCTGTGCGATGAACGCTTGGTCGAAATGAGAGTTCGGGCGGGAGACCCTCGTGCATTGACTGCGGTCAGAACCCTGGCGGCCGCGACGTTGGCGGCCGCCAGGTAATGCCTGGCTTTGCTTTAGTGGCAGTGACGAATGCCGGTCTTGTGGTCCATATGACAGCCTTGACTGTCAGTTCCGCCGCTGTGCGCCCATACACTGCCCGATGCGCAAGCCAGAACGGCGGTGAGAATGATGGCAATCCGTTTCAAAGTCAGTCTCCCTGGAATATTGGTTTGCGGTCTCAATTTGCCGCACGCTCAAACTATCATCAGAGCGGTGATTAGGCCTTCCCCGCCACGGGAGGGCCTGTTGCGGCCGTGTCACAGCGCCAACGCCCGAGAATCTCGGCGGCAAGACGTGCCGCGAGGCTGAAGTCTCCTTCAGCCCCTGAGTCGCGAATTTCTGCAATTTTCTACCCGAGGTTCAAGGGGGAGTCCTTCGCGCAGCCGTATAAGAGGCAATGGATCTGGATGGAGGTTTGCCATGGCAGACGTGGAAGAGTGGCTGACGCACGCGAGAAAAGTGACGCAAGAGGCGTCCATTGGGGTCGATGTGACCAGCATTCAGGAGTGCATCAGTGCAGAGCCGGCCCAAAGAGTCCTCGTCGCGCGCCGCGACGCGTGGCGTGCCATCTGCTGCGCCGCATTTGCAGCCTTGGTCGCGTTTGCGGCAATCAATCGCGTGGCGACCATCATGTTGGAAAAGCCTGCCCCGACGTGGGTGGCGACGCCGTCCGCCGCCTCTCCCTTTGGACTCCTCATCGGTAAATGATGAAATCTCGTACCCGACGGCTTTCCTTGTCTACGCTGTTTGGCGCACTACTTGGCGTGTCCGTCGCGGCGGCATGGCTGTATTACTCGCATCGGAATGAAGCCGGACATGGTGACTTGCATGAAATCCTGCACGAAGCTGTTCCACTAGATGCCAACGAGCGCGAGATTCTTGAGTTGAAAGAAGATGCCTTTGCGCAGCGTCGGCGCGAGATCGAAACACGCCTGCGGGCTGCAAATGGCAAGCTTGCCGACGCCATCGCCAAGAATCCCGCCTGGTCACCGGAGGTGGAAGCAGCAACCCAGGAAGTAGAGCGGGCCGCCGGCGATCTCCAGCGAGCGACCTTGGTTCACGTGTTTGAAATGCGTGCGGGCCTGAAGCCGGAACATCGACCTGCTTACGATCGCGTTCTTATCGATGCACTACGCCGCGGCTCGCAGTGAATCCGGAAGACGCTGACAGGATCCTTGCCGCACAGGCCGCTTCCGGCAACCAGCGTGCATTCGGCCAACTTGTGGCGCGACATGGCGTGGCGCTGGCTCAGGCCGCGCGCAGCTTCGGCATCCCTGAAACCGATGTGGACGACGTCGTCCAGGACACCTTTGTTGCCGCCTGGCACGCCCTGGATGACTTCGATCCCGACAGGCCATTTCGCGCCTGGCTCTTCCGCATTGGGCTGAACAAGATGCGGGACTTGTATCGCTTTCGGCGCGTCAGGCAGTTCCTTTTCGGTGCCGAAAACCTCGGCGACCTGGAGCTTGCGGGCGGCGTGGCCAACGACGAGCCGGGCCCGGAGCAACAGGTTGCCGCCCGGCTGGAGTTGGCCCGCGTGGCTAGCACCTTGGGCAAGCTGGACACGGGTTCGCGAGAAGTCATAGTCCTGACGGCCATTGTCGGGATGTCTCAGCCAGAAGCGGCTGCCGTGCTTGGGCTGAGTGTGAAGGCTGTCGAAGGGCGCATCGGGCGGGCACGGGCCAAGCTTTCCGCCCTGCTGGATGCTGACTCGGAAAAATAAGTTTGGATTCACCGAGGGGAAGCATCGACCTGGTCCGTATAGAGAGGGATAGCCTCCACCGCTGACCTCTTGATGAAACAGGTGATCTCCTCGTTCCTTTGTCGACCTCGCTTCGTCGGCTCCGCAATATGGCTGCTGCCCGTTGCGTTGAGCCACGCTGCCGAGGCGCCTCCTTTTCCGAACCTGTTGCAGCAATCGCTTGCACTCGCTCCGGCGATGGTCGCGCAGGCCGCCAATGTTCGTGCGGCTGGCGCCGATGCTGCTCAGGCCCAAGCCTGGCTGAATCCGCGAATCGATACGGTGCTTGAAAACCTTGGCGCTCCCAGTAGTGATGGGCTGAGTCAGCGCCAGAATACCTATTCGATCACGCAGCCTTTCGAGCTAGGAGGTAAGCGCGGCGCACGGATCGAAGTTGGCGAACGCAACTTCGCTGCGGCGCAAGCACGGGAGCGTCAGGCACAGGTAGCCTACGCCGCCGAACTTGCAGTAGCCTATGCAACGGCTGAAGCGGCGCTCGGACGCAAGATACTGGCCACGGAAAACCTGGCGCGTGCCAATGAAGAGTTGGCGGCCGCGCGTGCGTTGGTCGATTCCGGGAAAGAAGCCAGCTTGCGCAGCGCGCAGGCCAAGGCCAGTGTGGCGGCGGCGCAGGCCGCGGAGGCGGCAGCCACCAACGATGCCACCCAGGCTCTGGCGAGATTGTCCGCGATGTCCGGCGCCTCCGAACCCTATACGGCCGTCACGAGTTCCTTGCTGACGACCCAGGCCGTCGTCCCGAATGCCCCGGCAGCACTCGCCGAGTCTCCGTCAGTGCGGGCCGCCGAAGCGGAACGCAATGCGCTGGATGCTCAAGTTGACGTCGAGAGGAAGCGCTGGATTCCTGATGTTGGCGTCAGTGCGGGCGTCCGCCGCTATGGCTGGACCAATTCCAGTGGCTATGTGGTTGGGGTCACGGCCTCCATTCCATTGTTCGATCAGAACCGGAACGGCATCAATGCCGCGGTTGAGCGGGTTGCAGCCGCCCAAGCGCGGCTTGACAGCGTCCGGCTCGAGGCCAACGTGGCGCGCCAATCGGCCATATCCCAGGTAGCGACCGCCGACAAGCAGCTCGCTGCTGCCAGCGAAGGAGAGCAGGCGGCGGCAGAAGCCTATCGCATGGGGCGCATTGGCTATGAATCCGGCAAGACGCCACTGATGGAATTGCTAGCGGTGCGGCGAGCGCTCGTCGACGCCCGGCAACTGACGATCGATGCGCGCCTGGCGCGCGTGCGCGCCCTGGCGGCGCTGGCACAGGCGGACGGCCGCCTAGCCTTTGAGGAATCACGATGATGAAGAACGAGCGCCGGTCGGTCAACTGGCCGATGATCGCAGGGGTCGCCGCCGTCGCAGCGGCAGTAGGTTTTGGCGCGGCGCATCTCCCAGTGTCGGAGAAGTCCCCCGCATCTACACAGGCCCCGGAAGCACAGAAGCCACAATCCGCCCCAGTAAAGCCCGGTCTGAAGGAGGTTAAGATCCCAGCAACCTATCTTGCCGCCGCAAACATTGCCGTAGAACCTGTGGCGAGCGCCGCCGTCGGAACGGAAATACTTGCGCCCGCCACGGTTGCTGCGCTGCCCGGTAGCGAAGCCGTGATCGTATCGCGTGCGGCCGGCGCCGTACAACGCGTCCAGCGCCGGCTTGGCGACGTCGTGAAGGCTGGCGATGTACTCGCCCTGGTCGATAGCCCCGAGGCCGCCGGCATGGCAGCGGAGCGGAAAGTGGCCCAGGCCAAGGCCGATCTCGCGCGCAAGACCTACGAGCGCGAGGCGAGCCTGTTTCAGCAAGGCGTGACACCGCGCCAGGAAATGGAGGCGGCAAAGGCTGCTCTGGATGTTGCGCAAGCCGAGGCGCTGCGCGCTGCTACGGTGGCCCAGTCCGCTCACCTTGCGTCCGACGGGCGCTCGGTCGCCGTGGTCAGCCCGATTGCAGGAAAGATCACCGCCCAGTCCGTCACCCTGGGTGCATTTGTGGCGCCACAAGCCGAACTCTTTCGGGTAGCCGGAACTGGCGCCGTACAGGTAGAAGCCGCCGTGACGGCTGCAGATACCAGTCGCATCGTCGCTGGGAGCGAAGCCACCATTCTGTTGGCCAATGGATCGCCATTGTCAGCGCGCGTGCAGGCGGTGACGCCAACCGTGACGGGCAGCGCTCGCGTTGCAACCGTGGTGGTGGTACCAGCACAGCCTACAGATCGACTTGTCGTTGGCGAGGGTGTGCAGGTGCGTCTGCGTACAGCGGTGGCTGATGCCGCCGCCCTGTCCGTGCCGGAAGACGCGGTGCAGAACCTCGACGGCCGTGACGTCCTATTCGTCCGCACGCAGGAAGGCTTCCGCCCTATGCCCGTCCTCGTCGGCACCCGCAGCGGCGGCTCGGCACAGATTCTGTCAGGCGTGCAGGCTGGAGAACAGGTGGCCACCCGTAATGCCTTCCTGGTTAAGGCCGAGATGAACAAAGGCGGCGGGGACGAGGAATGATCGAGAGCATTCTCAGCGGCTCAGTCCGCTATCGCTGGCTGGTCCTGTTTCTGACAGCAGTTGTCGCCGTAATTGGGGCCTGGCAGCTCAACCTGCTCCCCATCGACGTCACACCGGACATTACCAACAAGCAGGTCCAGATCAACTCCGTGGTGCCAACGATGAGCCCCGTGGAGGTAGAAAAGCGTGTCACGTATCCAATCGAGACGGCGATTGCTGGTCTGAACGGGGTGGAAAGCACGCGATCGATGTCGCGCAACGGCTTCAGCCAGGTGACGGTGATCTTCAAGGAGAGTGCCAACCTGTACTTCATGCGCCAGCAGGTGTCAGAACGACTGGCACAGGCGCGGCCGAATCTGCCAGAAAACGTCGAGCCACAGATGGGGCCTGTTTCGACGGGGCTGGGGGAAGTGTTCCACTACAGCGTGGAATACCAGTATCCGGACGGCACAGGGGCCTCCATCAAGGACGGCGAGCCCGGATGGCAGAGCGACGGCAGCTTTCTCACCGAGCGTGGCGAGAGGTTGGACGATCGTGTGTCACGACTGGCCTATTTGCGTACGGTGCAAGACTGGATCATCCGCCCGCAATTGCGCACCACGCCTGGTGTCGCCGATGTCGATTCCCTAGGGGGCTATGTCAAGCAATTTGTGGTGGAGCCGGACACGGGGAAGATGGCAGCATACGGAGTTTCCTACGCGGACCTAGCCCGGGCGCTCGAAGATACCAACCTTTCTGTCGGCGCGAACTTTATTCGGCGCTCAGGCGAGTCGTATCTGGTCCGCGCCGACGCGCGTATCAAATCTGCGGACGAGATATCCCGTGCCGTGATTGCGCAGCGGCAAAATGTCCCGATCACAGTCGGGCAGGTAGCGCGCGTCAAGATTGGTGGTGAATTGCGATCAGGCGCCGCCAGCCGGAATGGCAATGAAACGGTGGTGGGCAGTGCGCTGATGCTGGTCGGTGCCAACAGCCGGACGGTGGCGCAAGCCGTGGGTGACAAGCTCGAACAGATCTCGAAGACGCTGCCACCAGGCGTGGTGATTGTCCCGACGCTGAATCGTTCGCAACTGGTGATTGCAACCATCGAAACGGTGGCAAAAAACCTGATCGAAGGCGCGCTGCTCGTGGTGGCGATTCTGTTCGCGCTGCTGGGTAACTGGCGTGCCGCCACCATTGCCGCGCTAGTCATTCCGTTGTCCCTGCTGGTCAGCGCAATCGGCATGAATCAGTTCCACATCTCGGGCAACCTGATGAGCCTGGGTGCGCTCGACTTCGGCCTGATCATTGACGGCGCGGTCATCATCGTCGAGAACTCCCTCAGGCGGCTGGCCGAGCGCCAGCACCGCGAAGGGCGCCTGCTGACGCTCGATGAGCGTTTGCAGGAAGTTGTCCAATCGTCACGTGAAATGGTGCGTCCGACGGTCTACGGCCAGCTTGTGATCTTCATGGTCTTCCTGCCATGTCTGACATTCCAGGGCGTGGAAGGCAAGATGTTCTCCCCGATGGTAATCACGCTGATGCTGGCGCTTGCCTCTGCCTTCGTGCTGTCGCTCACCTTCGTGCCGGCCATGGTCGCCGTGATGCTCCGGAAAAAGGTTGCAGAGACAGAAGTGCGCGTCATCGTGGCGACCAAAGAAAGTTACCGGCCATGGCTGGAGCATGCCGTGGCACGCCCAATGCCCTTCATCGGCGCAGGCATCGCGACAGTCGCTGTGGCTACAGTGGCGTTCACATTTGTTGGTCGCGAGTTTATGCCCACGCTGGATGAGTTGAACCTGAACCTGTCGTCGGTTCGGATTCCGTCTACGTCGATTGACCAGTCGGTTGCCATAGACCTGCCGCTCGAACGCGCCGTCTTGTCGCTGCCGGAAGTGCAGACTGTGTATTCGAAGGCGGGTACGGCCAGCCTCGCCGCCGACCCCATGCCGCCCAATGCATCGGATAACTACATCATTCTGAAACCGAAAAGCGAATGGCCGGAGGGCGTGACGACCAAGGAACAGGTGATTGAGCGTATCCGCGAGAAGACAGCACCGATGGTCGGCAACAACTACGACGTGACGCAACCGATCGAGATGCGCTTTAACGAGCTGATCGGTGGGGTCCGAAGCGACGTGGCCGTAAAGGTGTACGGAGAGAATCTCGACGAGTTGGCGGCCACAGCGCAACGCATTGCCGCAGTCTTGAAGAAGACGCCGGGAGCGACGGACGTCCGTGTGCCTTTGACTAGCGGCTTTCCGACCTTTGACATCGTGTTCGACCGCGCCGCAATCGCCCGATATGGACTCACGGTCAAGGAAGTCGCCGATACTATTTCCACCGCCATGGCGGGCCGACCTGCCGGGCAGATTTTCGATGGTGACCGCCGCTTCGATATTGTGATCCGCTTGCCCGGTGAGCAGCGGGAAAACCTCGACGTCCTCGGCGCGCTTCCCGTCATGTTGCCGCTATCGGAAGGCCAGGCCCGCGCCTCGGTGCCTTTGCGCCAACTGGTACAGTTCCGGTTCACGCAGGGGCTCAACGAAGTAAGCCGCGACAACGGAAAGCGGCGCGTCTACGTGGAGGCCAATGTCGGCGGCCGTGACCTGGGCAGTTTTGTGGACGATGCCGCGGCGCGGATCGCCAAGGAAGTGAAGTTGCCGCCGGGTATGTACATCGAATGGGGTGGCCAATTTCAGAATCTTCAGGCGGCTACGAAGCGCCTGGCCATCATTGTCCCGCTGTGCTTTATTTTGATTGCGGCGACGCTGTACATGGCGATCGGCAGCGCGGCGCTGACGGCGACCGTGCTGACCGCCGTGCCGCTGGCACTTGCGGGGGGCGTGTTTGCGCTGCTACTGCGCGGGATTCCGTTCTCTATTTCGGCGGCAGTTGGCTTCATTGCGGTATCCGGTGTGGCGGTGCTGAACGGACTGGTGCTGATTTCCGCTATCCGAAAACGCCTGGACGATGGGATGGCGCCTGACGCTGCGGTGATTGAAGGTGCGATGGAACGCGTGCGCCCGGTACTGATGACGGCTCTGGTGGCCTCTCTGGGCTTCGTGCCGATGGCGATTGCTACAGGTACAGGTGCCGAAGTCCAGAAACCACTAGCTACGGTCGTCATCGGTGGACTCGTCACCGCAACTGTGCTGACACTGTTTGTACTGCCGGCCCTTTGCGGCATAGTACTGAAGCGCCGGACCGCTGGCCGACCGGAAGCGCAAGCAGCGCTGGAAGCATGAGTTTGCGAGTCCACGCTCCCACTGCGCCTTGATCCTTGATTTCCCATGTCTATTCGTACCGCATCTCCGGCATTACTGGCCGCTCTGCTTTTCGGAGCTAGCACGCCGCTGGCCAAGGCGCTAACCGGTTCCGTTGCCCCACTCCTGTTGGCGGGCTTGCTCTATCTTGGCAGTGGCATCGGACTGGCGCTTGTGCTCGCAATCCGAAGAGCCTGGATCACGCCTGACCCAGGAAATGATGACGTGGGTATTCCGCGAGGGGAAGTGCCGTGGCTGATCGGCGCCATCCTCGCTGGCGGCGTAGCGGGGCCAGCGTTGCTGATGACCGGGCTCGTCTCAACCAATGCCGCTTCGGCATCCCTGCTGCTGAACGTGGAGGGTGTGTTCACGGCCGTCATCGCCTGGGTGGTGTTCAAGGAGAATGCTGACCGCCAGATTGTCCTGGGGATGATCGCGATCGTGGCCGGTGGCCTTCTGCTGTCTTGGCAGCCGGGCAGCCTGCAGATGTCAACCGGTGCGCTGCTTATCGTGGGTGCCTGCCTGTGCTGGGCCGTAGATAACAACCTGACCCGCAAGGTCTCCAGCAATGACGCGCTGCTCGTCGCCTGCCTGAAGGGGCTTGTCGCTGGGCTATGCAACACCACCCTCGCCTTGACGCATGGGGCGGTGTTTCCATCGGTCAGTACTGCGGCGGCAGCGCTGATCATCGGATTCGCCGGATACGGTGTAAGCCTCGCCTTGTTTGTGGTGGCGCTGCGGCTGTTGGGCACTGCGCGAACCGGGGCATATTTCTCTGTCGCCCCATTATTTGGCGTCCTGCTTGCGTTTGCGATCTGGCCTGAGGTGCCAGGCTTCGCATTCTGGGCGGCTTTGGCTTTGATGGCCTTGGGTGTGTGGTTACATCTGCGAGAGAGGCACGAGCATGAGCATACCCATGAGCCACTGGAGCATAGCCACTCGCATCGGCACGACGAACACCATCAGCATGAGCATGACTTCCCATGGGATGGGAAGGAACCCCACAGGCATTGGCATCGGCACGAGGTGATGGTGCACAAGCATCCACACTACCCGGACGTGCATCATCGCCATTCTCACTAGAGTTGCTTTGCCTCGGTTCTGCCTGGCAAAGGCCTCTATAGGTAAGAGGCTCTCGACATCCCGACGACTCAGCCGAATAGGCTCGTTGGGTCATCCGGTACGCCATGTCGTCGCTAACGTCTGCGCGGTCGTGGCACTCGGAAGTAGTCGATGCGCGTAGCGCGCAATCGGGAAATCGAAAGTACCGCGTAAGTTGATGCCTTCCAGCCGAGTCGGTGCGATCTGCCGTAGGTCCTCGGCACGCATGGATTCGCCGCCGAGAGCTTCTATCGCCTCCAGGGCGTGCTGCATGTGCAGTGTGTTCCAAGCCATCACGGCATTGGTCAGCAGCGTCAACGAGGACGAGACCGCTGCCAGGGACGCATCGTGTCGAGCCAACTCCAAGGGAATTTTTCCGTAATGGATGGCCCGCTGCACGGTATGCACAGCTTCACCGCGATTCAGGGCATGCTGCATCTCTTGGCGGAACGCGGAGTTGGTGAAATAGTCGACGAGGAAGATCGTACGGAATAGCCTTCCCAGATGCACGCCTGCCTCATAGACGTGTTGGCCCCGTGCCGCCGCGCCGAAACGTGTCAATGCCTGCACCGCCGTGCATTGGCCGGTCTGGACCGACGCCGCGATCCGGACCAGTTCATCCCAGGCAATTTCGATCAACACCAGCCGAACATCCGCGTCCGCGACCGCGGCCAGTTCTGACGGAACCGCATAGCCTTTGGGGACATGCAACCGGCGATCACGCAGATGGGAGAGCCGCGGGCAGAGATCGAAGCCCAGCAACCGTGACAGACTCATGGCGAAGTCGGTGTAGCCGTGGGTATCGACGGCGAGTTGCGTGACGTCTTCCCCGCCATTCTGACGAATCACGCCCTCGATGGCGGCACCCGCTTGTCTCTCATTCAAGAGGATCGGCTGGTCGTAGAAGATGCCCCATCGATCGCGGACATGGGTGTACATCCCAATCGACGCGGTACGTCGACGCGGGTCAGTCCGCGCTTGCCAGACCGAGCGCGTCGTCTCGAGCGACATCATGTCCGATGAGGCCAAGTCGGCGCGACCCCAATGCGTGGCGATGGGATGCTGATGCATGAAGACAAGCACTGCATCAGCGGATTTTCGCAGCTTCCGTTCGTCCGCGATACGTTGCATCATCTGGCGAATCGCGCTTGATGAGAGTTCCGGCACCATGCGGGAGAGATCTGCCGCAGACATCGACGTTCCGTGCGCGAGCACTGCGGCGTAGACCATGAGCAACTCACTGCGGGAATAAGGCTCTCTGCCCAGCAGCATCCAACTGAAATGAGTGTGGCTATCGATTTCCAGAAGGATCTCGGGTAATTGTCCTTCTGGATGCCGGTCAAACAGTGCACGCCGCAGGGCGTCAACCGAAGTCTCGGGCCGGTTCGCCTTGAGCGGTTCTAAATGGATGGCACTATCGATCTTCAGTTCGCCCCGCGCGGCCGCATCGCGCAGTCGGGCTAGCCCCGCGTCCAGATGCGCGACAACAGGTTCCAAAAATGCGTTGGCGTCCTGCGGCAGTTTGAGATGGCCATAGAAGTGGTTGCGCCGCGCCTGCCAATCCTGGCCGGATATCAGCATGGTGGCCTGGCTGCGGAAGGCGAAGCTGTGATCCAGGAATACCGAGCCATTACGTAGCGCCACGCGCAGCGCAAACAGCGTTCCCCATTCGAAGGCGGCCAGCGCTCGCCTACGGTCCTGCCCCTCCAGTATTGGCTGCCAGGCTCGCCCGAAACGCACAGTCCCCCGATTTGGTAGCCAGTCGGCCCTTCGTGCATAGAGATTGCGCAAAACCTCCATTGCCTCTATCGCGGGATGGGCGGACTGCGTGGCGAATGGAAGTCGGACTATCCTGGCCAACATGGCTCTGGCAACCCGATGCCTCGACAAGAGTTGCTCGCGAATCATGCCGGCACGGGTTCGCAGGTGCTGCTGGCTGGTTGCGGCGTCCGCCAACGCATCCAAATGTTGGCAGAGCGCTTCACGCGTGAGCGTGTCGTCAGCGATGAGCCCTTTGACGGCAGAAGCAAATTCTCGCAGCTTAGTGTCTGGATCCGGTCGGCCAGCGTCAATGAGTCGTCCGGCATCGTTGACGGATTTGCGAATCCAGTGGCGCAGCATGGACGACATCTGGTCCGTGGCAGCACACAAGGCATAGCGCAAAAAGCAAGCGGACTCCAGGCGGCGGGATTGTTGCACCACGCGTTTGCTGACCGAGGGCGGTCGATTCGCGCAACGTCTCGCGTAGTGCCGCACCACCGCCTCGTTGCAGACCGCCGGCCAGCGATGTTGGATGCCCAACTTGTACAGCCGCTCGATCTTGTCAAACAGCTCCCCCATTTGATGCGTGGAGCTTCGCAAGGGAACAGCCCACAGCCATTGCTGCAGACTCGATTGATTGCCTTCCGGGCGAGGTAGCAAGGCGCCCCACGCATCAAGCGATGCTTCCCCATAGGCGAGCACTAACGCGTCGGTCAATGAAGCCTCGGAGATCTCCACTGCCTGGCTGATGAGGCGTTTCAGCGCACGATCATGCGGAATCAGAACACGATGCTCGTACAGCCACCGCTTCAGCTCGTGCAGCATGTCACTGCGATTGGGTTGTCCAGCCAATCGCTCCTTGAGCCAACGCGTCACGTAGCGGCGCTGATGCTCTGCCATCGGGCTGAAACCAAGCGCCTGATAGGCGAGCATCTGATGGTCTACCAGTGTGTCGGTGCGTCCGTCATACAGGGCGCTCAGTGTGCCCATATCCGGCGGAGCGATGCCGAGTTGGGCGCCCACATAAGCCCAGAGAAATTTCGGCACCTGCTTGGAGGCGTCAAGGGTGCGCCCCGTCATACGGACAAAACCGATATGGACGGCACAGGCCAGCCGATACAGGTGACTGCGCCGCGCGTCGATCAGCGCGCGCTCTTTGGGGGAGAAGGTGAAGAATGTCGCAAGCTCGAACTCGCTGAGCTCGCGCGGCATCTGCCGCATGCCGAGATACGCCAGTTGCCAGTGATCCATCGCGCTTGCTCCCAAGCAGTAGACGGACCGCCGAGATTAGCGGCAAGAAGACCGAGACGCAACGAGACGCCGACTAAGAGGCTCTCAAGCCACTTGCGAAACTGAAAATCATGAGTCAGCAACTCATTGATTTACATGACTATCGTGTTCGTCTCTGCCCGGAAACCCGCATGAGTGCTTGGGGTCGCTATCCCGGCAAACTGCAGCACAATCAAGGGCACCCCAGATACTGCGGATCGGCGGGCACCGGGCCATCTAGAACGGCGCTCTGCCTGCACCAAGGCACGCGCCCATCCCGTTTCCAAGCGATATCGATCGTAATCGGTAGTGCAGCGCCGGCTGGGATGGCGGCACAGCACACGCCACCGCCACCGCCAGAAGTCTTTGACGAAACCTCGATGTTGCCGCCGCCGGCCCCGTTGACGGTAAAACTGCCGATGTAAGTATCCGTGTAGTTGTAGCCGACGATGGTCAGCCCGCTCATGTTGGCCGGCAGGCGATTGTGGGGGGTAATCGGAGGCATCCGGTCATCAACGCCCGAAACCGTGCCCGCCGCGGCGCCAGGCGATATCGCCAACACCAGAAGCCCAAACAGCACGGCTCCGAGGAAATTTGCAAATCCGTTAACTCGTGGCGACTTCATAGGCCGTTAATTCCTATCTATTCGACGCGCACAGCGGCCGCGTCCGCCAACGCATAGCACATGACCCTAACCTGGGCGCTACTGATGCCAGCGCTTACGCGCCCGCTCCTCTCTCGCTTGCCGGCTTTTCCTTCGTCGAATTGCACGGCCTTTCCTCCAAGCCGAAAAGCTCTTGACGAACCGGGAGGAGATCCCCCAGCCGTAGTCGATCAACCACACAAGCGCGAACAAGGCGATCACGATGCCGACGAGTATCAGTACGTCGACCAGCGTCTGCTCCCACGACACAAACCGCCCAATACCGCTGCTCCCATGTCTCATTGACGTCTACCTAAGATCGATCTCGAAAGAGCCGGTATGATCGGCACGCCTCGTCCTGGTTTCCCTGGACTATCTCGGCAGCATGTTTACTTGCATGTCGGTGATGGGCCCACCTTGGTAGTCGAATCCTGCGCACACCTCTATCCTGCCAATCTGCCATCGGGCCTCACAGCGCCCGTAGTCGAGCATCCAAAACTGATAGCGGTCTCCCAGCAAATCGACTGCCTCTCCCAGGGTCAGCGAGACCAGACGCAGAGGGTCGAGCAGCACCGCCAAGACTTTCCTCTCCCGCTCGTTCCTTTCCGCCTGTAGTCTTCGCAGCCGGCGCAACCGTACATATCGAAAAAGCACCCATGCAAGCAGGCAGCCGACAGCTACCGGCGTGGAGACCGCCACGCGCAAGACCTGCGTCTCCACGGAAAGTACCTCGGGAATATGCATAAGCTGTTTGGGGTGAGTAACGTAATTGTGCCGAGATCCGTGGTGGCTGTGCAACTGAGAAAAACAACGCTCTTTGCACGATACGTCAACAAAAAAAAAGAGCCCCGACTCTCGATGAGTCGGGGCTTCTCTTACATCAACACAGGGCCAACTGGGCCTGCTTGATCGCGTGGTTTCCCCACGCTTCGCGCGCCCTGCCCGGCAGTGCCTCGGGGGGCACAGAGCGGGCCAGTACGTCTCGGACATCATAAGCGTCCGTCAATCCCAGTCGGTCCTTGAAGGCGGTGCGCCTCGCAATGTCATCGTGCTCTACCTTCTGCGAATGCGATAGCGTGAGACATCCAAAATGCAGGTACCAGCGGTACCCCGCCGTGATAGACCCAGGTCGGTTGCCCGCGTCATGCATCGCCAGCAGGCGCTCGACTTCGAAGTCAACAATGAATGCAGCCGATTCGGCATCGACATCGAATTGCTGCTCTGTGGGGAGATCCAGTACCGCACGACCGTCGGACGTCGTGACGATCGCTGGCGCACAGCAACTCCCCTCGGTGAGAGATTCTCGCATCGGGTCACGCAGACCAGTCCAATCCGCGCACGGGGCCGACTCATCCCAACCGTCCCCTACGTGAAGAAATCGCGCGGTCGGAATAGGCGTCGGCGCGACTTCAGGCACATCCGGAATGTCGTATCGTATCCCTCGCGCACGAATGTCGCGCAGATCGGCCCAAGCCGCAAAGGGCCTTGCCACGCCGTTCAGAGACTGCATCGCATCAACGGCTATCATCAGGTCGACTGGCAGCAGCCGGAACTTCGGCGCGTCACCCGCAGCTGCCGCTCGTCGCTCTTCATCGAAGTCCAGCTGCAGCATGAAACGAGTCAACTGCCGCAGCATCGCCGGATGATACGTGTCAGGCTGGATTTTGATATAGCCGCCTCGAATTGTCCGGCCAATCCAGTGTCGACGCTCCCAGTCATGGCGCGTAGCTCGAATGAAGCAGTTGAGCCGATGCAGGCCACGAGCATAGGCATAGCGTTCGTCGAATGCGATCATGTTGGCGAGGCTCTTGTCCTCCGCCATTTGGCACACGTGACATCCGAGACGGGCGCCGCACCTGCCCTGCTTTCTTGCCGCTCCATCGAGGATCGCGTCGGCCACTACGGCGCAGCTGGTGCCAACCGAATGCGCATAAATCCGGCGCATCTCTTCGAAATCCGAAAAGCCCGGCAAAGCACCGGACCCATAGAGGGCGACCGCCTCCCAGACATCGTCGTCGGACCACCGTGCGATCGGGCTGACAACCCAGTCGCCATCCTTGTTCTGCATGGCCGCATGATCCGACTCCCCTCGAGAACGCATCGCCGCCGCCCGCCTGGCGCTCTCGTCATACCGCGTTCCTAGGCAAGTTACCGGAGGTGGTAGACCTTTCGCCGCAAGGTCTCGGAATAGCTTTCGTCGGAACGCCCGCTGCGGACTGATCTTCAGGTCGGTACTGCAATCGCCGTGCGTCCCAGGAAAGCTTGGCAAGGCCCGGCCGGATAACACTTTCAACTGAAAGGTTGCGGCCATGGACGGTTGAACCACCTTGACGATAACCTTGAAGTCGTGATCCCTGCCGTACTGATGCATCCGGCGCAACTCCGCCCGGTAATGATGCGAGACCTCTGGCGATTCCACGAGGGTGTCGCCCGTCGTCGCAACAATGATCGGCGTGCCACCTGCCGCGCGATAAAGCATCGCAGCGTGCAACACCAATGCCGCTACGACACTGCTATCTTTGCCGCCGCTGAACGCAACGACAATGGGATGCCGTGCGTGCAACAGAGCGGTGATTATCGCGAGGGCGTTGTCGATCTTCTTCTCGATCGGCTCGAAAGCGCCTTGGGGAAATAATGAAATGGTTTCCATGATGGTCCTGAATGGACCAACGCCCAACGGGCGCTGGTCCCGTTGGGTTGGAAGGAAAGAAGCCTGCGATGACGCAGGCGTTATGAGACGTGCTGGAGCGACTTCGCTCAAACCAGCTTGCGGTTAGGGGGCAGCAAACCGAATTTCGCGAGCGCCTTCAAATTGGTCTCGACGTACGTCACCATGCCGTCGATCTTGACGGCAAGATAGTGGTCAAAGCACGCGGCGTCCTGCGACACCTCCACGCTTTTCGCAGCGTGGAACACCTCGAGAAGTTTCTCGCGATCCACATCGGCCCCCTGCCATCCGAATATACGGATGAATGTGTGGACCTTGCGGCGCCTTGGCAACAACTTTTCGGCCACTTCGGCCGTGACGAACACTTTTGACATGACTAGTAACAGGGCTACGCCTGTGTGATTAACGGATCAGGAGAGCTCAAAGGCAGCCCTTCGGAAGGGGATAAAATCCGACCGGCATTTCGGTTTCGGCGTCGATGCCGTACTGGCAAACGGGTCCAGTGCCGCAATTGCCGCCGCCACAAATCTGTTGGCAGTAGCTCTCGATGCCATCGGCTCGGAGTTGGGCAAAAATATCTTCATGACATTCGATGGCCATTGGAGACAAAAGAAAAGCCCGCTCCCTTTCGGGAAGCGGGCATACGGTTAATGAATGGCGCCGATCTACTGGAGCGCCAGCGCAACGACATCGATGACGCCGTCGGCGTCGTCGACCAGGTCAGGAGTCTGCGAAATATAGAACTCCCGCTGATAGCCACCGATCCGCAGCACCTCCCGCTTCATCTTCATGAAGGCGCGCTTACGCTCCGGATCCAACGGACCATCCGCCTCGTCAGTGAACAGTGTTTGGAAAGGCTGCTGCGCGTCCTGCGCCCGATAGAGGGCGATTCCGCGCGTCAGGCACTCGTTGATCCAGACTTTCTGTCCCCCTGACATCACACCAAACTCCTTTGTGGTGTCGTTGTCAGCGTCAATCACGTTGAGGGAAAAGCCCTCACGCAGCTCACCGCTGGCCAGCGCTGTCTGCGTCTGGATCGCGATGGTGAATCGCGGTCCATAGCAAGCCAAAAGCAAGTCATTGACGATCTGCGTGATGGCGGGTCCCGCGTCATCAATGGACAACGCGATCACACCATCGTTGCCAAGGCCTTTCGCGAGCAGCTTCCATTGCGCAATCTGGTCGGACAGCGCCTGGACCTTGGCCTCGATTGCCGGCATACCAGCAAGCTCGACCTCAAGACGCTCACGCTCGGCCACCAACATGCTCTCCTGCCGAATCAATGCTTCGATCCGGCCGGCGATCGCAGCGACAGCCTCCCGGCTGGCTGCGATCTGGCGGTCCATCTTGGCAAGCATGCCGGTCACGTCTTCCGTGGCCAGCGTCGCCAGTTCCCGACAGACCGCAGCGACTTGGAATTGCACGTCCGCGATATCGCGCTTCTGGCGCGCTACGCGTGAAGCATCCTCCTCGGCCAGCGCTGTCAGGTCCCGTTCGGCGTGTGCCAGTCCTTCGCGCGCGGCATCCAGCAGTGGCTTCTTGGCGGCCATCGCTGTGAGTCGCTGCAGCAGTTGCTGATCGCGAACCAGGTGGGCCTCCAATGCCGACAAGGCAGCACGTGCCGTGGCTCGCTCGGATAGCGGGCCTTGCATCGATTGCACCTGTTCCTGCTTCTTTCGATAGCTTTCACGCAGTGCTTTGACCGACACCACCTGCTCTCCAAGCCTCGCTTTTGCTGTACGAGCCTGTGCCAGCAACGGACAGTTCGCGTGCATGGGATCCTCACGGCATGGCACCGTTTCAATGACCTCGGCTTGCAGTTTCAAGGAATCGGCCAACTTCGCGCCGGCAATGCCTTGCTGTTCCAGGCCCTTCAACTCGGTACTGAGCGCTGCATGCTCGACCTGGACTGCATCGAGCTTCTCCACGATAGCGCGCTGGCTGACAATTTCCTCCTGCCTTCGGCCAATAGCCATCTGCAGAACGTCACGCTGGCCAGACGCCGCCTCAATGTCAGCGGCCTCCGCCAGTACCGCGCGATGGCCTGCCACCTGCCGATCCAGATCGCTCCGGCGTGTCAGGACACGTCCCGAAGCGGCCTGCTCGTCGCTGGCCAGCGATGCCGCACGCTGGTCCAATTCGCCCTTGCGCTGGTTCAGTTCCCGCAACCGCGCTTCGGTACCGGCATTGGCGGCTTGCTTCGCCGCCAGCGTCGCGCGCTCCTGCAGCAGCTTGGCTGCATTTGCACTCTCACCGTCACGAGCATTGCGCTCCGCATCCAGGCTTTCGCCTATCTGCCAGATCTCCCGAGCCACCACCGCGGCACGATCACGCTTGCCCGTTAGGGTCAGCACGTCGCGCTGCAGGGTGTCGAGCGAGCGGGTCAGCAGCTTGGCCACCTCGCCCGCCTTCGCAGACAGGTCACGCAAGTGATCGATCCCCAGCAACTCGGCGAGCAGCTTCTTGATCTCGCCGGGCTGATAGCTCGCGAGGGGCCGCCTGTTTTGGGCAGAAAACACGCTCGTGAAGAACGCCTCTGGAGACCCGAGGACGGCTTCGAGACACCGGTTGTAGGTATCCGCCTTGCCGTCCGAAAGCGTGCCGTCTGCCAACTGCACAGGCTTCCACTCACCCGCGGCGTCTTTCTCAAACAGGTAGTACTCGGCCTTGCGGCTCTTGCCCGGATTGCGAAACGCGAACGCGGAGCGGTAGGTCTTGCCGCCGTGCTCCCATTCGAGGTCCTTTTCCGCGCGCGGGGCGCAGAGATGGTCCCAGTACGAGAACGCGTCGGCCGACATCTTGCTGGCGTGGCTTGGCATGACGGGAAACGGATGCAGGTTGTCCATGATCGTTGTCTTCCCAGCCCCGTTGGGGCCGACAAGGGCAATCAGGCCGACCGGCAGCGTCGACAGATCCACCGTGACGCTATCCCGATGCATGCCGTCTCGGATCCCGTGGAATCCGGAAAGCGTCAGCTTCAGTGGGCGCATTCGGACACCTCCAGGCCGGTGAAAGAATGGAGATAGTCGGGCGGCACTTCCATCGCGTCGTCCGAATAGTCGGGCATCTCGGCCAGCACAGGGCGATCCTGTTCCGGCTTGCCCTCGATGGCGCGCTCGACTGAGCGTCGCGCAGCGGAAAACTGCTTGCCAGCAAGCTTCATCACGGCGTCCCAATCCTGCTCGCCAGTGAGGGCGCGCAGTTCCTGCTCGCTCCACTGTGATGCCAGGCCGTTGGAGAACGACCAGATCAAGTCCTGCAGTTCCTTGGACGGGGCTACGGCGAAGAAGGTGTTGCCACCCGCCTCACCCAAGGCCATCACTAGCATGTGGTCGCGCTTGGCGATCACGGCGCCGCGGCCGGGGCCGAACGGCTCATACATCGTGCACGGCGTAAAGCCGTGCTGCTCGCAGAGGCGCTTGGCCATGTCCGAGCGGTTGATAAAGGTTTCCTCGACAAAAAGCCACTCGGGGCCTGCGTGGTAAAGAATCATCTTGCACTCCAGGGATATGACGGAGTGCGCCCCGGACGGGAAGCACCCGTCTGGGTAAGTAAAGAAGGAAATGGATACTGCTGGGTCGATGCGCCGGTGGCGCCGGTAAAACCAGATTTCGACAGCCTCGCGGGCTGTCGGAACATGGCTTTCGCATGTTCTAGGGATTGGCGTATTGCTACGCAAAAAGATCGTCGGTCAGCCAGTTCATCGGTGCTGACGCAGTGGCAATGGGCGCTACTGGCTCCGCCGCCGCGACCGGGAATGCCTCGGGTGCGGCGCTCGGTTCCTCGAGCTCCATGTCCGTCAGCTTCGCAACGAACGGTGGCGCAACAGCTTCTACGGCGCCGACCTTCTGCGTAACGGGCATGGACATTTCATCAAGGCCAGCCAGCACCTGATCGGCTATCGCCTGGGCCTCGAGGTTTTGGAGCATCGACAGACTGTCCAGCAACGGATTTGCATCGACACCGGTCAGTTCGCACCAACGTCCCAGCTTTGCGGACAAAGTGGCCGCCCGGCTGATGCCTTCAGCGCGGCTGCGAACAGCCGGCAGGACACGTGCTTCCAGCTTGACCTCGGCACTGCCGACAAAAAGCGCCTCGATGGCTTCGCGATCGACCAGTTGGCGATGCTCCTCATTGACCGTCCACCGCACCCGCACGAACTTGTGCGCTGCGTCCGCGGCCATCTCGGCAAGTTTTGCCATGTCAGGCGGCCCGTCGAAGTCGATGCAGACGGTCTCGCTCGCGGGTGTCTTCACCGGGATAGCCACTGCCTCCCCCGGAGATACCTGCCACTGAAGATAGCCTTTCGCGCCGATTTCGCCGTAGTGGAACCGTCCGATAGACCCGGGATAGGCCACCACCCTGCCCTCACGTTCCCACTGCTGGGCACGGTGAATGTGGCCGAGCATGAACGCGTCGCAGTGAGCCTCGAACAGTGCCCCGATAGTGAACTCGTGGTCGAGTCCGGCCATCGGCACGCCGTGCTCCGTCTGGCAACCGTTGACGGTGCCGTGGGAAACGCCGATCGTACGGACGCCGTGTGAGCGCCATTGACGATTCACAGTGCCCGCGGCAGCCAGATAGTCAGCCAGGTGGTCGCCAACCGCCGTCGCGGCGTTTGCCACGCCGGCCGCGGCCGCCAGCACCGCCTTGTTGACCGTGGGTACGCAGGTGAAGACGACGTCTGGTAGCCCTTGCTGGGTCAGCAGCTTGTCCATTTCCGCATGGCTGAAGATCGCGCCATCGCTCGGAATGAATGTCCGGCCAACGAGCGCGACCTGGTGAATCCGGTCTGCAACGTATACCGGGAAGCTTGCGCCGATCAGTCGGAACAGATCCAGCGTGCCTGGGGGCTCGTGGCTGAAGGTGCCTTGAAGCATCACCACAGGCATGTGCACGGATAGCTGGTGAATGCGTCGCGCCAGCGCGGAGAGCGCCGGCGTGTGGGCATCCAACCGGTGGTCGGTCGAGTCGCCCGACACCACGGCAACCCGGCAACGATTTGCGATCGCGTCCTCCACCGCAAAGCCAAAGCAACGATCTGCCTCGGCCAAATGACCAGGGGAGTAGTGCAAATCAGAGAAATGCGCAGCCAACAGGCTTTCGCCATCTTCGAGCATTGTGGAACCTCCAAGGG
The DNA here is from genome assembly GCF_000196015.1 of Cupriavidus metallidurans CH34. Classification (NCBI taxonomy): domain Bacteria; kingdom Pseudomonadati; phylum Pseudomonadota; class Betaproteobacteria; order Burkholderiales; family Burkholderiaceae; genus Cupriavidus; species Cupriavidus metallidurans. The sequence goes on from NC_007972.2 coordinate 72,950, forward strand.
AATGTGCCGGCATGCGGCAAGAAAGAAGAAAGGGAAGCCCATGGGCTCCCCTCAACTGCCGGCACAAGGCTGGCGATAGTTATGTAGCGACGTCAGCGGCGATAGCCGCTACGTGTTCACGGAAGGCAGCGGGCTTGGTCAGCGCAGTGCGAAGTTGAGCCAAGAACCCCCGCACATCCTGTTCCCGCTTGGACCAGCCGCGCCCGAAGGTCGCCGCTGCATAAGCTTTCAACTGGCGGGCGCCGTCCTCGCTATTGAGCCCAAGGCGCTTCACGAGATCGAGATACTCGCTCTCCAGGTCCTCAGTACCCGCCGTATCGGATGGGGGCACCGAACCCGCGGACTGAACTACGCCGCTTTCCGACGTACCGGTCTGCGGCGCCTCGATGGTGCCGTCATCGACCGACCCGTGGTCGGGCCGAACCTCCCTATCCCCTTCCAGCATGGAAACGGCCTGTTCTGCCATCTCCAATGCCGGCGGGCGCCGATCCGAGCCATCAAGCAATGCCGCGATATCGATTTCGGCGTCGAGCGTGATCAGCCACTGCATCTGCCGCACCGGCTTGCCGGTGTCATCGATGCGGCTGATCTCAAGCTCTTGCTTGGACATCCAGAACTTGGCGCCTACGAGCCGCCCTCGCGCCATTGCCACGGTCTGCATAGCCGCGTGGGCTTTTTGCAGGACGTAAATCGAGGTGGTGGGCATTTCGATGAGCCCGAGTCCGGAGATATGCGGAATCGCGAAGAAGAAGCTCGCAGACAGGTTGCAATGGCCGCCTTGGTACTGGGGACATTCCTGCGGATCGCACAATCCATCCTGAATATCATTGTCCTGCCTCAGGATGACGGTGCGACCGCCCCAGGTGCGCTTGGCACGATTGGCGCGCTCATCGCGCACCGGAGGTGCGTACATCTTGCAGTAGCGCCTGCCGTCACGGCCATATTCCGAGAAGTACTGCCTGCCGCTCTTCGTCCATGCAACGAGCTGGTTGGGCATGTTGCTCAGCCAGTCGTCGAACGCGAAGACCACGGGAAAACGCCAGAGGCGATGTCCGTTGCCGTCGTTGCGATCTTCGCCGTAGCGTTGGACGATGTCTTCGGCCAACGCCGGGTTGGCGAAGTCAGATGCACGGCAGGTGAACCAGGGAACGTTTTTCGGCACGAGCGGCGTCTTGATGCCTGTCGCCCGCGTGATATCGCCTTCGATGCGCTCGAAGCTGTCGCCCCGCGCGAGACCAGCATCGTGGATCTTCACGGCTTCGAGCTTGTCGCGCGCAGCTTTGGTGAGGACCTTGATGCCGGGTCGGATCTTGCCAATGATGGGCGGCCGCATGGGCCGCTCTTCTAGCAGGCTTCGGCGTCCGCCGGGCTCGCTGTAGGTGATGGGTGCATGCATGCGTTCTTTCTCCTGTCGAGGAAACGAACGACGTTGGCCCGGATGGACGCAGCATGCTCCCGAAGGCGCAGGGCTGTGTCGGCCCCGCGCTGGGTCGTTACGCGATTAAGAAAGTCGTTCTGTGCGACTTCCGGAAGACTGGCGACATATGCCGCCTCACAAAGGGATCGCCAAGCCTGCGGCATGTCCCTGTACTCGGGACGGCGCAAATTCAGCGTTGCCGCGATCGCGGCGGAAATCTCGGCGTTCTGGTGCATGAGCTTCTCCTGAAGATCGAGGTCTCTCACCAGAAACAAAAAAAGCCCGCCCCGGTTTGCGCCGGCAGCGAGCTTTGATGTCAGGAACCCGAACTGCCACGCCCCTTCCGGGGGCGTGGCACTCGGGGAGCGGCGCACTAGTGCGCGCGGCTCAATGTTGAGGACGTAAAGTCGCCCTCGTGCAGCATGGTCACGCTGCACAACAACCCTTTTCGCGAACCCACAGGTTCGGCCGCAGGTTCACGGATCGGCTCGACGTCTGCCGTTCTGCCTAGGAGGGGCCTTTGAGAGAGCTCCACATGGTCCCAGGCTCGAACGGTGTCCAGCGTGCGCTCATGAAGAGGCACAGCGAGAACGCGTATTACGAGCTGATGAGGGGAAGTGTTCGGCGAAAACACTTAGCACAAGAGATATCCACACTGGTAGCCAACCAGTCGGCGCGTGCGCAAATGCACGACTTGAACAAAGAGATGGACTCGCCAGGAGTCAGAGTCGATGCGTCGATGACGCTAGGTGTGAAAGCATTGTGGCACAGGACTTTCTTTCAAAACTGACGAATGCTCGGCTATTTCGCGTAGCTTTCGAAGTCATGTGGTGTCCGTTCTTGTCCGACAATTCCGAGTGAGAGAGCATCCGAAAACATGGACAAATGGCCGAACAGGATCCACCCAAGAAGCCCGCTACCGGGCTCAGGCCCATCGAGCGCCTGAACAGTGAGGAACGCCTCAGCCGACTGACACCGGCAACGGCATCCGCAACCAACCACGAGTACTGCTCAAAGTTCGCTCGGGACTTCCTGGACGCGCATTTTTACTTTTGCTCGTCCAAATTTGTCGTCGCGCGCGGCGGTAAGGTCAAGGCACTTGACGAGGCATTCCGAGACGCGGAAGCGTGGTACGCCAAAGCCTTGGAGTGGATCGGAAACAAGGATCAGGTCGAGATCCCGCTGTTTTACGAGTCGCGGGAAGTGCAGGTGTCGCATTCGTTTGCCGGTCGCCTTCTCCGGCTGCTGATGCAATACGACAGGCTCTTCGCGGAAACCCTCTACGGCCTGAACTGCGAATCCATCCCGGCTGACGCGCGCGAGAACACGACGGCAGTGGCCGCCAAGCGAATCAAGGCCATCCAGCAACTCTGCATCCCGGACACCGACAAGTTCGCTCCGGACGGCACCCTCCTCAACTCTTCCCGGAGCCAGAACCATGGACATGCGTGAGATCGAGCAGCTGCATGCTCAGTACGCCCAACCCGCCCTGACCATCGACATCTCGCCCTCACCGGCACGCTCGTCGACGCCGCCGTTGTGGCTTGGCAACGATAATAGTGGCGGCTTTGGTAAGGAAGCATCGGCTCCCGCCGGTGGAAACTTGTCCGTGCCTCCGCGTGCGTTGTGGGCAGCCGTCTTCGTCGTGGGCGCCGCCGCAATGTTCCTCATTGGCAGTTCCATGGGCAAGCGCGACGCCCGTACCCATAGCTCGGACGGGCCCGCCGCAGCCGTCACCGCGTCGGAAGCAGGGCCGTCTGCGGCTTCCCAGGCAGAGCCCGAACCGCATTCGCACGAATGGCCCGTGCGCGGCGATGCGAACAATGTCACAAGCCCAACGCCGGCATCTGGCGCGGCGCCACTGGCGGCAGCAGCTGACACCCCGAGAATCACCCTGCCTTCGCAGGAACCTGTCAAACCGATTGCGCCCGCCCCGAAGCCAGCCCCCGCGCCTGCAGCGCCTGCAGCGGCGGCCTCCGCGCCGGCGAAAGCCGCAGCGCCCGTCGTGCCTGCGCAGATCGCCCGTCCAGCCGTATCGCCGCAAGCCGCCCCCAACCGCGAAATCAAACTGTTCTAAGAGAGCGTCCCATGACGATGCCAAGTACTCCAACTTTCAGCGTCCTGCGCGCCGGCATGAGCATTCACGGCGATCTCGTTTCGGAGGACGGCTTCACCTGCCTCGCCCTCGTTACCGGCAACGTCAGGGCCAGCCACGGCCTGTTGCATATCGGTCGTGGCGGGGTCGTCCATGGCGACGTGGAAGGCGAACACATCATCATCGACGGCACCGTAGAAGGTGACGTCAAGAGTCGGGTCTCCCTCAAGATCAACGGCCGCGTGATCGGCCGCATCTTCTACGCCGGGACCATCCGGCTGGGCGAAAACGTGACGCTTGAAGGCAGCTCCATCACTCGGGTGCCCGCTGTGGGCTACGTGGCGTCCCCCCAAAAGGAGGATGCGCCCGCTATCCACATCGATGACCCGGAGGTCCCCGGTACTGCGGCGTAAGGAAGGAACATGTTCCTTTCAAAAAACGCGAAAGCGACCGTCTGAGACCACTCTTTCAAAGACAAAAGGCCCGGCAACGTCAGTTGCCGGGCCTTCTTGTTTAATAGACACGCCGCAGCGTCATCAGCTCCGCTTGCGTGAACACACCTGGGAACGTGATCCAGGGGAAATCGATGGCATTGGCGGGATCCCTGAAGGACAGGTAGGGAAAATCGCCATCCAACTGTATGCGGAAAATCCGTCGGAGCCGATCCTTGCCTCTGACTTCGTAAAGCACCCCATGTATCAGATCGAAGACAACGGCGCCTTGACTGAAACTAGCTGACGCGCCCCGATTCTGTTGGTATCGCAAGTCCATCCACGTATCGTAACTGAGGGTAGTCAGGCGATCGCGGGTCTGGACGAGCCAAGAGGTATATTGCCCGGTGAACCGCTCCTTCTGCAGGCTGGATAGTTCAATGGTTTGGTGCATGAGTCGGTCCTGTACTCGCTGCACCCTGTTCCCTGCCGTGCTACGGCAAACGTACTCGCCCCGTAGCCCGGCGATTGCGGCATCGCCTCCGCGAAACAGCCATCGCGGATAACGTGAATAGAAATCAATGTGGAACATGGCAACGAGCAAAAGAAAAAAGCCCCGGGCTGTGCCGGGGCTTTAAGACCTGAAACGACCACTCCATTACCAAACAACGGCAACGGAGCGGCTCGCTTGAGGGCGGATAGAAGAGACGCTCGAAGTTGCTTATGCAATCTCCGCGAGTTCGAGGGCTGCGTCCCAGGCGCGCTGCTTGAGAAATGCGCCCGCGCCGAACCATGCAGAGTCCAGCCGATTACCCGGCGAGCGGGCTCGCTGCTGGTGGTCGACGTACTCGGTGACGCTGTTCACCAAGCCCCAAGCAGTGCCCGATGCAGACTCCAGCGCAGCGCCGCGGCCGGCCCCGTCGAAAAGACTCAGCACGGCTTTCAGGCCACGCTCGTTCATTCTTGCAGGCGCATCGGCACCATCCCTCGCCGAGGAATAGGTAAAGAGGCGCTGGAAGAACCGCTCGGACTCGGCCTTGCTGACCTTACGGTCTGCGAGGCTGTGCATGTTGGCCATGAAACCATCCCACGACGAAATGGCAATGCCGAGCTCTTCTTTCACCGCACGCGGATCGAACTGGCTACGATGCGGCACCTTGACGGCGCCACGATTGCGACCCAACGCGATCTGCAGCGTGTTGTTGCAAACCACGCGGACCGAGGTGAACTGCGCCGTGGTCGCCAGCGTGCCATCGCAGGCCGTGGCCAGCAGCAGGTAGCCACGGACCTCGTCACCACCCTTGAGGAGCGCTGACTGTCCCGTACGGGCGAGCGCCCAGAGCTTGCGACCCTCTTTCAACACGCCTGCAGTCTCGAGCTGATAGCCGCCCACCTGCACGAGGTCTCGATAGAACTCCAGGATCTCTGCAGGCTGAACAACCTGGTACCGCTGAGATACCGTCGACAGCGGCTTGCCGTTGTCCGAGCGGTACAGGACCTTCTGCTCGGGAAACGACTGGATGGGATCCAGGTCATGGGAACCAACGCGGTACATAACGTTGGTCTCCTCAATGCGCCAGTTCATGCCGGCGGCTTCGGCCCAGACTTCGAGGGGCTGATGCTCCGCCAGGCGGTTGCCCAGACCGTGCCAGGGGGTTGCGCCGGCGTACGCCATGGTTTGAACCAGATGGGACATAAAATTGCTCCTAAAAATGGGAATGCGAGCGACAGGCTGTGCTGACGCTCGAAGGTGGAAATGAAGGGAGAAAGAAATGGAGACCGTGCTTGTGCGCGGTCGGGGATGCGACGCTCGCCATGAACCGCCTACGGCGACAAATGACAACGCGCCGTGTGGCTACAGCAAGGTGGATTGCATGGGGATCGGGAAGATGCCCACGGAGCCGTCCCGACAGGGAATGCTCCCTGTGGGCGGTTTCAAGAGATGGCCGGCGGTGCCGGCGTAGGGTCGATGCGTCGGAGACGCGGGTAAAACTTTGTTTGGACTGAACGTATTCACTGCAAACAAAGCTCTGGTGGTACGGGAAAGCCTATCGCAAGAATCTTGAGCCGAGCCTGCGAAAGCTACGGATTTTTGATAGCCAAATCGAGAATATCCCCCAGCCGGATTCGGCTGGGGGCAAACAATCAAGCGGTCACCTCGGGGGCGATTTGCGCAATGCGTGCCCGCGCATAGTTGAGCGTGCCGTCCTTTGCACGCAACGGCCGCGACATGCGCTTCACCGGATCATAGATACGGTAGCGCGTGACATTGCCCCGACGCTCGTCGACGAGCTGGGTAAAGCCGGCCTCGATGCAGAAATCGACGTACTCGCGTCCGTTCATTTGCTGACCGGTCTCGAGCCTGTAGGTCGTGCTTTCCGCCAACGATATTGCATCGGCCATCGAACGTTCAGCGCGCTTGCGCGCTTTGTCGATGGCTTCATGTGCTTCCCATTGCGCTTGCTCGTCTACTGAGAACCCACATAGCTCGAAAAGCCGACGACGGCGCTCTGCCGCGCTGCATTGCAAGACATCGACACCGAGTTCGTCACGCAGAGCGCGCTTAGAGTCGGTATTCCAGTCCTTGGGGCCGTCGAAGATGTGGAGTACTGCCGCAACATTGCGCTCCATGACCGCGAGCGCCACCCGGTTGGCCCAATCGTATCCATAACCGGCCCGGTAGATTGCGGCCGCCTTGGTCTGACGATCAAACTCGCGCTGGCTGATTTTCTGCCCTTCGCGCTCCTCAGCCGCCTTTTTCATGGCTTCCTGGTACTGCCGCTCGCTTATCAGACCGTGGATTCGCGCCGCCAGTTTGGTGGCCGGCCGTGCATTCTCACCTTCGAGGGGCTTGGGCGTGGGCATCGTCCGCGGAGGAACAATTCCGGCCGCGAAAAGAGCGTCATCGACAGCCACGTAGCCACCGTCACTCGGCACGTTACGCACTGCTGCGAGCAGTCTGGGAGCGTTGTGCGGCGTGATCTCCAGCTTCTCCCCGCGCATGACCTGGCAGAGCGCTTGCAGCACGCTGGACGACAGGGCTCCTCGCAGGGCCGGCACTTCGATCAAGGGCTGCATCCAGAACTCGGACCGCGCATGGTGCGGATTGTCGCGGTAGGTATTGATGATGCAATCCCGCACCTTCTCTCCGCGCATCAGCGCGTAGGCGACATGTACCTCATGCCGGCAGTTGGGACTCGCGGCCGGGTGATACAGCGGGCCATTCGTGCCATAGCCGAAGCGGCGGACAAATTCACCGCAAACGAAGCCTGCGATATCGAACGCTCCGCGATCCTCAAACAGATCTACCGTCTGGAACAGCGGACCTGCATCGTCGTGAGACATGTCGATAGCCTCCTCGGGGAAATACGCCAAGCGGCCAGCGGCCACCACGGCGCCCCAGGCGGCGCGGCTCATCTCGTGTGGGCGCAGGATCTTGCCGCCGACACGAACGATAAACCGATCCACCTCGTCGAGGATCATCGAAAGGATGGCCCGCCGCGTGCCAACGGGTCGAACGGCAAAGTTTCCGCCGGCCAGTCGAACCACTGGAATTGCGCCGCGTTCGACATGGCGCACTGCGATATCTTCGACGCGTGGCGCTGCCTTCCCGTCTCTATCTTCATTCAGGTACTGCAGCACGCCGGCGAGCGTGGTGCGATGCTCGGCGCGTTGGCCGATATGAATCACGTACATGGGGAGCTCCAGGACGGAGCATGCCCCTTCGGGGACATGCCCCGAATGGGTTGGAAAAGAATGACCTATGCAGGCACGCCCGCTTTCGCGTCGTGGATTGCCTGCAGGAGGTCGACAGAAGTGATGCGCCAGACGGCCCCGCGAGCGTTGCCTACGGCAAGCGTTCGAGTCGGTTCGAAACAATCCGAATCGAGCAGCGCGACCACGGTGGACATAGGCAAGCGCCACAGGCAGACGATCACCTCATTGTCCGCAAGCGTTTCGCTGGGGACGTTGCTCGTGAAAGTCTCGTAGAGATCGCCGGTCTTCGTTTCGACCAGCGACAGTGCAGCGCGATCGTTGACGGCATAGAGTTCCACTGCGATGCGCAATGGACCAGGCGATCCGGCCAGGCCGGCGCCGTCGATGGTGATGGGCATAGGGGTCTCCCAGGCCCACCGCCTTGCGGGATGGGCCCGCAAGGGTTAAGGAAGGGGTCAGGCAACCGCAGCGGTGCGCCGATCGGATCTGCTGCGACTGGCCACGACCCGTGCCGCAGCGACTTCCGTAAGGATTTCGGCGTCGACAATGCGCCAGACTTCACCCTGGTCAAACCCGACCTGGTTCCAACGGCCGGTTTGCACGAACTTGCCGGTCTCAAGCAAGGCAGCCTTGAGATCGGTTGGCAGATTCCAGTCGCCCGTAACGAGGAACTCGTCGTCGGCCAGATTGGCATCGGGCAGGTTCACCGACAACACGCCGTAGGGCATTTGGTCATCGGCGCAAACCAGTGAGAAGGCTGGGCGTAGGTTGGTGGAATAGACACTGGCACGAAGCAGCACGCCAGCAGGATAGCTGGCCAGGCCTGCGCCATAGACAGTACGGCTCATCGGGATACTCCTTTAGTGGGGAGACGCCCCGACGGGACGACGCCCGTGTGGGAGGGAAAACGAAAAAACGCACCCCGAGAGGTGCGTTCAAGCGGTGAGCCGACGAATCGGCTCCTGAGAAGGAATTGCCTCAGCCGTTGCGGTCGAGGTCTTCGAGCATGCGCTGGCGATCGGCATTGCGTTGAACCCACATGCCGAAGGCGGCCAAACACAAGGCAAAACCAAGAACAAATGGTCCAAACATCACTTCTCTCCTTTCGCCAAGACTGCTCCTAGCGCAAATAGTACAGCAGCACCGAGGAGTAGGCACGCGGCGTTAATCACGACCGTGGCATTGATCGATTGCACGCCGGCAACGTATCCAGCGAAGCCAACGGAGCAGGCTGCGGACAGCGTATGGTAATAGCGACCATATGCCTGCATCTGATCCTTGGTTGGGTTGGTAAGGGCGTCGGCCAGCCGACTGAGCCAACCGTCGCCGGTGGCATGCTCGGTGTCGAGCCGATAGACAGCGTCCACCATGTGCACCAGCGGAACGGAACTGCCCCGTTGATGGGCCACGAGCGCATAGCCCTCGCCGGCATCGACCGCAGCTGTGACACGTGCCGCCATCCGCTTGGGAAGCTCGACAGTGTCATCCGTATGCAGCGTGGCAAACGCCGTGGTTTCTTCTCCGGAAGTGGAGTTGAACGTGACCTTAATCAGTCGACTCATGGCGTACTCCTTTCAACCGCGACGCCCGGCCACCACGCGAAGCGTGGCGACGAGGTTCGCGTAGCCCTGGTCGCTGGCCAACGATTCGACGGCGACAGCGTTTTCACGGCCGCCGGTCAAATCTTCACGGTTCCGACAAGTCCGGTACGACATGAGCACACCGCCTTCGGCGCCGGCGGGATGCTTGATCTCGACGAGCAACGAATCGGTGTGCAGCGCGAACACGTCGACCTCGCGGCGACGCTGACGATGCTCCCTGATCGTGAAATCGCGTGGGCGCAACGCCATGTCTCCGGCGACGCGGCGCAGAACGCGGCAAGCATCACGACGGATCTCCTGGCATGCCGCGGTGTTGGTCGACGGATGCCGACGGGTAAAGGATTTGGGGATTTTCATGGATATCCTGGATAAGGACGGGACATCCTTCCCCACGGGACGGTTGTCCCAGCTGGGTTGGTAGTCCGGCGATGCCGGACATGGTCGATGCGTCGAAGACGCGGGTGAAAGCGACTTGCCCAAGCCTCGGGGCTTGGGCAAGCCCTCTCGGGCTTGCGATAGGTTGGCCCGCGCGGCAAGCCGCGCAGGAGAGAACGAGATGGGACTCCGACTGGAGTCCGCTTAACGCGTAAGACGGTAGCCGTTACCCGACGACACGAGGTACAGCTGCTCGCCAGTCGTGAACTGCTGATCGGCATCCTGCGTGAGAACGATCTGGCTGCCATTCTCCTTGCGGACAACGACCTCGACGCCTGCACGCCGGTTGAGCTGCGAGGCAACGCCCTGCGCCAGCACCGCGGAAACGGTACCGGACATCGCACCTGCGACATAGCGGCCATTGCCGCCGCCAATCACACGCGCGCCGAGCAATCCACCGACCAACGCGCCGACAACACCGGGGATACCGCTGTTGGCCGACGAGTAGCCGTCACTGTCGATGATCGTCACCTGACGGAGACGAATGACAGTGACGACTTCCGCGGAACCCGTGCGGAGCGCTTCCGAACTGCGATAGCTGTTCGGAGACGTCTGCTGAGCTGCGCAGCCGGTGAAGATGATCGAAGCAAGGAAAAGCGAAGCGATACGCTTGAACATGATGGCCTCTTCAAAAAAATAAGGGCCAACATGCCTACGGGCAGGGTGGCCCGTAGGTGGGAGAAAAACAGATGTCCGGCTATACAACCGGAAAGGTCGATGCGTCTGAGACGCGGTAGGTGGAGCAATCTTAGCAGCGTTGCCGTGCTTTCAGCAACCGTTGATCGACGCGATCTCTTCGGCGTCCTGTTGCAGGATGCCGTACTCGATTACGGGGTCGACATCGCTGGCATAGCCCTCGCAAAACAGAGGGTTCATGATCTCCGTATCGTTGTGTACGAAAACGAGGCACGGTAGAAGATCGCCCATACCGTCGTCGCACATGGCGATGTGGAAGCCGATGCTGGGATATCGCGCATGGAACCGGGCGAGATCGTCCACGGTCGCGCCGTTTGCAGGTCGAGACAAGAAATGCTCCTAAAACGAGCACGCCCTATCGGGCAAGTGCCCGAGCGGGTGGATATGGAAGATGCCGCTGTGATCAGATGCGGCCGATCTCGCGGGCCAGCTGGTCGAGAATGGCTTCGACAATGCGCTCGCGCCGGGTCCGCTGCGCCAGCGCATTGAACGCGAGGTCGGGACTGAGATGCGCGAGCGCATCCACAATGCCAATCCAGGTCTCCGCGACCACAGCGATACGCACAACGTTGGCGCCAACCGGCGCCTTGCTGGCAATGCAGAGCAGCGCGTCGAAGCGCGAGAGGTCGAGCGCGTGCTTAAGCTCCATGCGCTGTTCGACATAGCTAGCGATGAGGAAGGAGCAGAACGCAGCAAGACCGACGTCGGCATCGGATGCCAGCGCCTGAATCCATTCCAGCGCGGCAGGCCGCACGTTCACGTAAAGCGAGTCGCCGCGCGGCACGCGGTCAACTTTGGCGAGCTGCCAGCCCCAGTCCGGTCCGATGGCATAGAACTGCACGAGCTTTCCGTCGAGGACCTGCGGCACGGCGTCGAACCACGTTGCACCGTCTTGCGCGGTCTCCACAAAGGCATTCCGGCTTTCGTCGAAAGCCAGGCCGCGTACGTACTCGCACAACTGGAGACCTTCGGTCCGCGTGAACAATGGGGAGCGCAGCGGTTGCCATGGCTTCCCATTGGAGAATGCGATCGCGACCAGCGATTTGGGTAGCCTTAGAGACGCCACGAAGATCTGGCGAAAGGCTGCGGGCGATTGAACTTGACTCATGAACGTGCTCCAAAAGATGTGGAGCACTCCGCCAGGGCAGGTGCCCCAACGGGATGAGAAAGATATGTGGCCGCGGCCACTGAGTCGATGCGCCTAAGGCGCGAGGTGTGGCTGCATAGTAGCAGCCAGGCACGCGCGATTGCAACGGCGCGCAAAAGAAAAAAGCCACTCCCGACGAAATCGGGAATGGCTGTTTAAACAGACTGGGCAGGCTTGCGCTTCGCTCGTGCTTTGCGTGCGCCAAGCTTGTAGCCGAAGCGCTCCCACACGACGGGATCAACGGGCAGCGGACTCGTTCTCCCCGTCAACAGGTTCACGAACGCGCCGCAGTTCTGCAGCGTGCCGGTGCGGAACAACGTCCAGAGCAGGTTATACGCCTGCACTGCGATCGCCATGTTGATCACCAAGGACTGCTTCTGCAGTGCCTCAGCCATCGAGCACGAAGGCGCGGTATCAGCCTTGTCCCCTTTCGGATCCAGCAGCTGCGGATACAGATCACCGACGTGCGGCAGGCGCTCCTTTGCCTTACCACCGATTTGACCGAGGATTACCTGACCGTCATCCGCGTTGTTGCCGCAGTCGAGGTAGTAACCACCGGCACCGCGCTGCATGGCACCGACAATCGCCTTGCGCGCGGCACGGCTATCGACGCAGCCGATCACCATGTCGCACACGAAGCGATCTCCCGACCCGACGCGCCGGGTATGCGCTTCCCAGCGCGTACCCATCAGGTTGTTGAGCCGGTTCACGATCAACGTCGCCTTGTACTGGCCCACGTCCACCGGATAGAAGCCCTGACGGCCGACGTTGGTCTCGCTGACGGTATCGTCATCGTAGACCGTGCAGTCGATGCCGCCGGGGTGGCCCAGCTCGAGCATCGCATGATGCAGGCGTGCAAGATTTGGCAGCAATGCGCTACCGGTACCGCCGGCGCCCACAACGGATACGCGCCAGGCCCGAAGCAGCATGTCCTCTGGAATGCGATGGACGAAGGTCATGCCGACACCTCCGCGCGCGCCGCGTCGTACCAACCGTGCGGGATGCGCTCGACGTTCTCGAAGATGCCCTTGGCACATAGGCGTAGAGCCAGCGATGGCACGGCGGCATTGCAGTTGCCGATCACGAAGGCAAACTTTACGTCGTGCCGGTCATCCGCATCGTCCGTTGCCGAAAAGAATGCCGGGTAGCGACCATGAGAATGGCAGTCGACCACCAGAACATCATCGGCACCGAGCCGGGGACGGTCGTACTTGAGGTGGCCAGTACCCTGCGCCAGGATCCGCAGCGGAACCAGGCGGAACTGCTGGGTACGGGCATTCCAGACCACGAACGCACCGGTTTCATTCGGATACGCAGCGCGCGCCATGTCGGTAAACTCACCGATGAGCGCCGGAGGCACGCGGCCGCAGCGCAGTTCCGTTACTTCGGTCGCATCGCCATACGGGATGGCGGTTTGATGCTGGAACTCGCCGAGCCGGCGAACAACGCGCAGCCACGGCCGCACGATCTCGAGGAACACACCGTTAGCAGCGATGAGCAATCGCTCACCTACCTGCTCCAGTGCCGGCAACGCGCCGTGGCGCGGCACCATCACCGAGGGAAACGACTGCTGCAAAGCCATATCAGCTGGATGCATGATTAGTTGTCCAGTTTGCCGGCGATTAGTTGCGCGAGCGTGAGTTTCATGGGAACGAGAACCTGCTTCGGAAAGTCCGGAAACTTACCGTCGAGCATGTCCTTCCAGAAGGCGTAGACACCGCGTTCGTACGCGACTCGTTTGCCGCCGTGATTGGGGTGGGTAAAGGCCGAGTTGAAGAAGCCCTCCTCCCAGCCAGAGATCGAAGCCACGTCGATCTGCTTTGGCACCTGCGCCGAGCCAATGCAGATCCTTCCGTGGTCCCAAGTGTTGAAGTAAGGCGGCTCGAACAAGGCGGTCTCCGGGCCCGGGCGATCCTCGCCCTGCAGGGCAAAGACGCTGAAGCCCGAATGCGACGCCTGAAACACTAGGGCTGGATGCGCGACGATCGCGTTACGCTCACCGAACTCCTCGCACTTGAAGAACACGCGGCGCGAGGCCGCAGGGCACCACCACGTGACAGTGGTGGCACTGATCGACAGTACATTCGGTGTCAGGAACTCGCCCTTGGGCAGCGCGTTCGCGGCAACCTGCCGAACCGCATGGATGAGAGCCATGCGGTTCAGCGGTACGCCAGCGCCAATCACCGGGCGCCCGGAGGCATCCGACACCATCCGATGGGCAGTCGCGTACGAGAACTGTCCGGGACCCTCCCCATAAAGCAAAATGGCCCCTTGGAGGGCCACGTCATGCGACCGCGACACGGTCAGGATTTCGGCCATGTGGCCCTCCTAGTCAGAGATAAGTGTGAGAACGCGATCAAGCGCAGCGATGATCTTGAACATGCCGCTCAAATCCTCGAACTGCTGCCGGATCGCCTTTGGCTCAACGGCGATGGGAATGAAGCACTGGAACAGTGTCGCGTCACCGCTGTTAGCGTACCCGTCATAAAGGTCGTCGAGCACCTGTGTGACGTAGTCCGACTCTGCATAGGCCAAGGTCGCCGCGGAGTGGGCCGGCTCAGCCCACTGTGAGTCAGCAACGGCCGAGCGGTCGCGCTGTCGTTTGACCGCGAGATTCAACTCCGCCAGCGCCACGCAAACATCCTTGAGCCAACCATGCTGGCTTCGGGCCAGCTCGTAGAGCTTCCTGCTGCCAACGGTCTTTAGCTTGCGCGACTCCGGGTACGCATGACAGAACGGTGGAAGCACGTCGTCGGGCGCGAGCTCGGGACGGACGGCCGATGGCAGATACCGTGCGATGTCGCCTTCATCCATGCCACAGCCATTCTTGAGAAACTCACGCGCATCATCGTCGTTGGCCAGGGTGCAGTCGTACTCCCAGTGCCAGCGCGCGAACAGGTCGAGCAAGACATCCGGTGTACGAAGGTGCAACGATTTCGAGCTGGCCAGATTGATCAGCGACATGGCGGTGTAGAGCAGGTAGGGATGCACTGCACGCAGCGCATCTGCCCGGGCCTTGCCAATGAAATAGACCTCATCGCCAGGCAGGTCGATGGCCAGGTAAAGCGATGCATCCACTTGGTCATCCCAGCCAAACTGCATCAGCTGATCCTTCGCCGCATTGAGGTCGACAAGCGAGAAGCTGAAGTTCAGCCTGCGGCAGGTAGGCATTCGCGCGGCCAGCCACGCAAACATCGCCTGCGCGAACGCATCCGCGGCGCTGGTCGGATTGACGACGTCACTGGCTCGAAGCACGCCAGTCTCGAATTGCGCGCGAGCAAGTTCGAGCGCATCGGGCTCGTCACCGAACGACAGGAACGCACGACCGGGGGTCTCCGCCGCGATGGCCGGGAGCGTCAGAAAACCATGGGAAGGTCGATGTCTGGCAGCGGGATGCTGTCGCGCAAACGACCATCCGGGTTGTCCTCCATCGAGCGCTGGAACAAACGACCGAGGATCGAACAGCATTGTTGAGTCTCCTCAGAATGTAAAAAAACCGCCCTCTCGGGCGGCTTCGTAGTGGAAGAGAACTGGCCTGACGCCAGCGCTTTCATCAAGTCAGATTTGCGCATACGCGCCCTTGGCGCCGGCAGCGCGCACAAAGGTAAATCGAGCAACACCGTCCTTTACCTCCGGACCATCCACCGCAGCGGTGGTCAGCTCGGGGTATTGCGCGGAGTAGACATCGCGAACCTGGTCCGGCGTGAACGCAGCACCGGGATCCATGAACGTCATGCCGTTGTACGAGAACTGTCGGATCAGCTTGACGATTTCGAGTGCCATGATGGGCTCCTTAAAGCAGGGATGAGAGATCGGTGCCCGAGGGCACCATGGTGCCCGGTTCGGCCTTGGCTTCGGTCTGCGTGTCGCCCTTCGTAGTGCTACCGCGTACCGCAACCTCTCCCGCATCGTTGTCATCGTCATCGTTGCCATCGCTCGAACCCGATCCCGACGCCGCCTTGGCCAGTGCCTTCGTCGCTTTGGACGACTGCGTGGTCTTGGCTGCATCGAGAATCGACTTCGTTGCTTCGGCCTGCTCCGCCAGAGAGCGATGCGCTGCCGTGACGCTCGTGACCGCGTTGGCAAACTCGGCGTCCAGCTCTGCCGCCGTTGCGGACAACACGACTGGCGTCGTCAGCGCGGCATCTGCGGCATTCTTGATAACGGGCATGACGACAGCCGACATGGTGTCGCCTTGCATCGTGAGCGTGATCACGACCTTGTCGCTCGCGCGAACGAGCGGTACCAATTCAGTGAACATGGTGAGTCCTTTGGGGAAATGGAAAGACAGATAGGCGCCATGAGCGCCCATCCAAACTGTGAAGAGTGAAGTTCGGTCAGAAGCCCAAAACCTTGGGCACCTTCCCGGTGTAGTCGAAACCGTCCACCGCCAGCAGGCCGGCGATGACTTCGGGCTTCGATTTGTTGAACAGCTTGGCAAAGCCGTCGCCCAGCGCTTTGCGGATACCCAACTCGTCGGCGAGAACCTTCATCTCCGACTTGGTGAGCATCTCGAGGAAGTCCTGCGCCTTCTGCAGGTTCCAGTGCAGCTTGAGATCGAGCTTGTGATAACGGCACAGGTCACGAAGACTCGTCACGTCCATCCCGTCGATCGCCGCCACCGTCGTTGCAACAGTCAGCTGCTGGCGCTTGCCAGGGTCCAGCGCCTGTACCGCCGTCAGACAGCCGGGGAACGTAGAAGACGCCTTCTGCTCGGTAAGCTTCTCGAAGAACTTGCCCATCGTGTCGCCAGTGATGGTACGTGCAAGCCCGTGCAAGGCAATCGAGATCAGGTACGCGTTGGCGAGTTCGGCATTCTGCGCGACTTCCTTGCGCAGCGCCTTGCGCCAGACATCGGTCCGATAGGCTTTCACCTTCTCGGATTCACTGATCGACGTAACGGGCTTCTCTGCAGGTGCAGTGGCCTTGCCCGCCGCACCCTTGGCGGTAGCAGGCTTGTCGGAAGAGGAGCTGCTGCTCGCGGGCGCTTGCGTGGCCGCTTTCGCGTCGCGCTCGGCCTTGATGCGAGCCGCGACCTTCTGCGAATTGCAGGCGGTATCGAAGCACTGGCCGCCATAGACCTTGCCGAGAGAGCCCGGGAGGCCACTGACGGCGGCGCCAAAATTCTGGCAGCCGTGGCACGCCTTGGCTTGTTCCTCACCAACGCCAGTGGGACCCTCGACCAGCAGTTGAACGCGGGTCTCGTTGTCCCCCGCGCGCACGATCCGAATGACCTGGTACTCGTCCTTCAGCCCATAGGCAATGCCTTCGAGCTTCCGGTCGGTCTTCTCCGTATAGCATGCGCGATTGGTACAGTTGCCCGTCGCGATCGCCTCGCCGAACATCTCCGTCTGCAACGAAGAATTGTGCTGGCAGGTCGTGCACTGCGTCTTCTCGAAGATGGCCTTCTCGAGGCTGCACGCGGCGGCCTCGATGGTCTTCTTCAATTCCGCAACTGCTTTCTTCTCGCTCACGATGACGGGCAGCAGCTTATCTTGCGTGCCCTTCTCGAGCGTCGCCAGCAGCTCGGCATGCCCCAGCTGGATCGTGCGGGTATTGAGCGCCTCCAGAACGGATTCGCTGCAGTTCATCAGCGCGAGGCGCTTGTCGAGCGTCGATCGCGACCAGCCGAGCTGACGAGCCGCCTCATCGCGGTCCCCCTGCAGCCAGCCCACAATCTTGGCCGCTTGCACTGCCTCCTCGGAAGGAGCCATGTCGGCACGCTGGATATTCTCGATGAGCGCAAAGCTATCTGCTTCGGCATCGGTCATGGCCTTGATGATGACAGGAACGGGATAGTCTTCGCCGTGGGCCGAAAGCGCTGCGCGGTAGCGGCGTTCACCTGCAACTACCTCGTACTCGCGGCCGCTCTCGTCTTCTTCCACGGGGCGAATCAGGAGGGACTGAAGCACGCCATTGACCCGGACGGACTCGGTGAGCTCGGCCATTTCGGCAGGATCGAAGTACTTGCGCGGATTACGGCCAGGACGGATCTTGCCAACAACTACGGTCGGAGTTTGCATTTTCTGGGTTCTCGCGAAATGGGGAACCCGTTGCCGCACCGGGAACGTGGTTCCCGATGGGATGGAAGGATGGACTACCAGGCTATGCTGGCCGGCCACCGTACTGCAAAAGCTGGCACCGGAAGGTGCGGGGTCGATGCGTCTAGGACGCGGTAGGTGCCGAGAAGAATACCTAAATTTTGTTTAACAGGCAATCGCTAAAGTGCCCCAGCAATACCGGCCCCGGTAGCAGATCTCGCAGGATCGCAGTCGCACCTCCAAATCTGTGACTCCGAGGCCCTACGCCATCCTGGGCGAGCCCTATCCCATCGACGCTATGTTCGGTAACACACGGAAGCCGACCCATGGGCCTCATTATTTTCCAGCCACGACGTAAACTTTTCCGACATAAACAAGATTTCATAAACTAGCCGCTCCTATGGACGTTAATGCTCTCACAATGGCGCATCAAGTCATCACCATGCTCGAATTCTACCGAGCACATTACGCGGACTCACAGGTCTTTGTCGATAAAAAACGAGAACTCGTAATGTCTCTAAAGAATATTTCCTCTACGGGCGTCGATGACGCCCCATTGATATCGGCGTTCTCTGATGCAATAGACAAGCTGTAATTGAGGCTTTCAGCAATACCATTAGCATCTACCGATGCTCCTGAGAGATTATAAAATGACGAAACCTTTCACGCTCTTTAATGCAGCCGCGCTTGGTAAGTCTCAACCAATTGTTGATGTCGGCGAGCCGGAACCGGTCGTTGGAATTGCGACAGATGACTATATCATTGCGCTCGCGAACCTAACTAACATAGTCGTGAGTCTTCAGCGAATGAAGGTGGGAAATAATCCGTGGACGGCCTTCACACCCATGGCTCCAATAGGAAGAACATGCAGCTACGGCGACCCAAAAAAATGTGCTGACGAGGGAAAGTACCAGAAAGTCACCGTTATCGGATGCGGAGGGGCTAGTTTCTCCATCGAGCTTCGGAATCACGACGGCGAAGGCGCAGTGTGGGATGGGTTGTATGCTGACTGTCAGTATGGCGGCGGCGTTTTATTTCTCGTCCCATGAATTCGCCTTAAAGACCGCGAGGACCTCTGTCGACCGAACCTGTAATCTTCACTAGTATCGGACTAGATTAAGATTCAAAAAAAAAGCCCCTCACAAGGAGGGGCTGGTAGGAACGGGTCCATCTGAGAGAGCCTGTAGCGGGGTCGTGCTACAGAGATCATCTTATCGTCGAACCCGCTCCCCGCAGGAGGCGAAAGCTCGCCAATTTTGCGGGTGTTTTGCGGTTAGAACAGCGCGAGCTGGTCGTCAGGCACAAGGACCCGCAGTGCCGCTGCGGGAATGGGTGTTCCGTCAGCGCGAAACGCCTCGTCGGCCGCACGGTCGCCGACCTCCGTCTCATTCACGCGCTTCGCACTCTGGAGCAGCTCCCGCATGGCCTCGGCCCTCCGGCGAAACCTGAGCTTCTCGCCCCAGCCTCCCACGACATGTGCCGGCGTGAACCAGGTAGACCAGGCCTCCACCGACAGCGCGTTGCCGTGAATGACGATCGCGGGGATGTGCAGCAGCGCCAACTGGACATACGTCATGTGCACGCACCGCGGATCGATATCGATGCACGTGGCGTGCATCGTCTGCTGGTAATTGTGCCCCGCATCGTGCAGTGCATCGGCACAGGCAATCACCATGCCGCCCGCGCCACACGCTGGCTCGCTGAGCGTCACGAAACCATCGCGCTGGACGAACGGAGCACCATCTCCTATGTTCATTCGCGCCATGAGCCGCGAAACGGGGTACGGTGTGAAGAACTGCCCCGCCTTGTCGTTACCGAGCTCAAGCATCATGTACGTCTGACCAAGGACATCGGCCAGACCGTCGCCGTTGGGCACCCATCCCTGCACCAAATCCTCGAACGTCTGGACCAGCGCCCCAAACATCTGTGGGAAGCGCTCGCGATCCACGCGCTCGTATCGCCTGACGATCTCTTTGTACCGTTTCTCACGAGCCTCGGCGTGGTGGCGATCAACGGAATTGCTGATGGACAGGGCTGCGATCTCCACGAAATCGGAGAACACCTCGTGTACCGAGTATCGGTGGCCGAACTGCTTGAAGAGCGACAGCAAGACCTTGTGCGGCTCGCTAGCACTGCCTTCGAACCTCCGTTTGGCGGCGCGACTCATCGTAACCGCTCACGCAGAAATGGGTACGCGGCCGAGGTGGGACTGGCAATCTGTGTATGTATTCGGGGCATTTCAATCGGCTTTTTTTGGCCGGGGAAACGCACCCTCCGGGACGAATCCCGGCAGGGTTGAAGAACTGAATTAGTGCAGACGGTAAGCCGTCGTGACAGGCGTGAAGCCCATGGCCCACCATTGGGCGATGGGATGGTTGGGAAACTGCGGGATCTGGCCGCTCCGGAACACGTCCGGTACCAGCGCGAGTGCTTCCGGGCGGGCCATTACAGTCGCCCGCCATTTCCCTTGAAGCTCGAGCCAGGTCAGCTCGGCGCGTGCGATGTGGTCCCACTGCATCGGGAGCATGGCCTCGTCGAAGCGCTTCGCTCCCTCGGCCGTCATGACGGCTACGACTTCGTGGTAGCGCCCGAGTTCGTGCGGAAAGCCGCAACGAACGAATCGGAGATCCTCGGGATCGGGGTTATCGAAGATCCGCTGCAGCTGGCGGATGTACACGGCGCACTCGCGCCGCGAGCGCTCGCTGTAATCTTCGTGGCCAACCTGTGCGCACGATTCCTCCGCCGGCACGGGGCCGACTTCGATGCGGATAGTTCTGGGGTAAGACATGGTGCGTTTCCTATGCGGATATGGGAAACGCCCCGGCCGGGACGTTTCCCGGTTAGGAGGGGGGCCGCGCGCGAGCCCGGTAAAGGACTGCGCGCGGCGATGCTCAGGCCAGATGGCCAGAGAGATGCGAGAACTTCGACAACACCCAGGCGGCGGCCACCACGAGGACGGCCGCTGCGAGAGAGGTCAGTTGGAAGTACAGCAGTGCGAGGCTTGCAGTCGTCACGATGAAGAACAGCGCGGCGAACAGGATCACGACCAGCGCAGCAACGGCGATGGCGGTCTCACGGGTCTCGATAACAGGCATGATGGCTCCAGAGAAAGTGGAGCCATGACCCATAGGGGACAAAAGCCCCAATGGGTGGAAGAAAAGCAGATGGCCGGTACGCCGGCAGGTGTCGATGCGCAGTAGCGCGGAGAATCGGACGAATCTTACCTCGCCTTCCGACAACCTACAACACCACGACGCCTACCGCTTCCCTGCGGCGTGCCGGGCGAGACGATTTGCCTCACGGAGGCGATTCACCACGGCCCAGCGACGTTGCTCGACCTCTTCTGGGTTCTCCAGATTGGAATAGTCCTGCACGGGACCGTCCCCGACGAAAGGCACATAGTCTTCGGGAAGCCGGCCGTCAGCTTTGGCTTTTTCCCGCTGCAGGCGCCCAAGCCCGTCGGTACTCTCTGTAATGGCGACGTAGTCCCACCGCGTCGGGACGGCATCCTCCGCGAACCAAACCTCGCCTTCGCCCTTCCCCACGATTGCAACGACGTCATAGATGCTCCCTACGGGAGAGGGGTTCGCCCGAACCTCAAACCGCAGAACGTCGGGCCGCGGATGCCAGAACACGCGGTCCAGGTAGCGCTTGAAGATGAACGCGTCCAACCGCGCAATCTCGCCATATTGCGGCTCGCCTGGGGCAATGAACTGCGGCTCGTTCTTCGGGCGGTTGCCGAGCGATACCTCGCGGGCCATCGATGTAGTGACTTGGGACATGGGTTTTCGGTAAAAGGCGCACGAAATTCTATCCCTTTCGCGGCCTACGCCCGCTTTTCTGCCTTGAAAATGTTTGGCGGCGAACTTCGCCCGCCGGCGGCCTTGACTTCGATGTGGCCCCGGTATCTTGGTCCTAGACCCATTTACCTTAGCCGCCATGCGATTCACCCGATTCGGACGCCACTCCCCCATCAACTTCAATACCCGCCGCCAAGCCGCCTTCGCTCGCAAACAGCAGCGTGAGCGCGAGCGGTACCCGCTCTTCGCCGAGCATGTCGCCGCCGAGCAGCATTCTGCTGATGACGAGTTGGCGCGCCGGCAGCGACGTTCGGACCGGCTCGAAGCGTCCACGCGTGACCACCAGGCCCGTGTCTGGCGGCAGAAGCGCGCGGTCTACTTCTCTCTCACCCCAGAACAGCAAGCCGAAGTCCGCGCCAAGTGGCTGGCCTGGACAGGCCCCACCACCGCGTTCTATTTCGCTTACATCGTAGACAACATCAGTGGCGAGGCCGCACGACGCGACGAGGTGCTTCGCGCCCGCACGCTGGAAGTGCGGCGCCGCGTCCTCGCGAACATGCCCGAGCAAGTCGCTTTGGAGATGGCATGACGCCGACCACTGAGCAGGAACAGGTTGTGGAAACCGTCCGCGGCGGTGGCCCCGTCAAGGTCAAAGCCTACGCCGGCGCTGGCAAGACATCGACGTTGCGCATGGCCGCAGAAGCCCGCGGCCGCGCGCGCGGCCTCTACCTCGCATTCAACAAGGAGATCGCCAACGAGGCGGCCCGCAAGTTTCCGCAGAACACGCGCTGCCGCACCGTGCACTCCCTTGCATATAGCGGCACACGCCCGGAGATCACCCGCAAGCTGCGCAATCCCGTCGAGCCGCCCCACCAACTGGCGCTGCGCTATGGCTTGGGCAAGCTGCACCTGCCGACGACGATCGGCAAGGATCTGGAGCTGAGCCCGAGCAAGGTCGCACGCATGGTGATGGACGGAGCAGCCCGCTTTTGCCGGTCGGCCCAGGCCGAGCCGCTGGCATGGCACATCCCGGTCGACGCGATCGTGAAGGACGATGAAGCCGAGCACCTGCGCGAAGCCCTCCTGCCTTCGGTGAAACGTCTCTGGTCGGAATATCTCGATCCGGCCGCGCCTTCGGCAATCGGTCACGATACGTACGTAAAACTCTGGCAACTCAGCAGGCCCCGCATCGGCGCCGACTTCATCCTGTTCGATGAAGCGCAGGACGCCGACGGCTTGATGCTCTCTGTGCTGCGGGCCCAGCAATGCCAGGTGATTTACGTCGGTGATCCCTACCAGCAGATCTACGAATGGCGCGGCGCGGTCAACGCCATGGACCATATCCGCGCGCCGGAATGCGCCCTCACCGAGTCGTTCCGATTCGGGCCTGCGATCGCACAGTTGGCCAGTCGTGTCCTCGCGCTGATGGACGAAGACACGCCCGTGCGCGGCCAGAACGGAGTCGCTTCCCGCATCCTGCACGAGTCCGCCCTCGGACAAGAACGATTCGACGCGGTTCTGTGCCGAAAGAACGCTACGGTCCTGACTCACCTGGCCCAAGGCATCGGCCGCGGCGATCGCGTCGCGGTGCGCGCCAACGTCGACGAACTGCGGGCCTTTGCGGACGGGGCGGAGCAGCTCATGCGCGGCCAGCGAATCGGGTATCCGGCCACTCTCGCCCTCTTCGAAACGTGGGAAGAGGTGCAGGAATATGCAGAGTCTTTCGCTGGCCGGGATCTTAAGCCGCTGGTCACGCTGATCGACAACGAGGGAGTGGATTACCTGCGGCTGATCCTCACCCGCGTATCGCCCGAGGACGAAGCCGACTACATCGTTTCAACCGTACACCGGGCCAAAGGCCTCGAATGGGACCGCGTGCAGCTGGCAGGGGATTTCAAATTCAAGAACGGCGACGACGGCAAGCTGACCATGGCGCCGGAAGAAATGCGGCTGCTCTACGTCGCCATGACCCGCGCCAAGCACGTACTGGATGTAAGCGAGATCCGCCGCGACCTGTACACGATGTTCCGTGAAGCCGGCGTCTAGAGAGGAAACATATGATCACCGTGCGGATTGGCGGGAACGAGTTCCCCCTGGACGATGTACTGGACGACCCCGGCCGCTACGCGCGCCACCTCGAGCGCGCCAAGAAAATCCAAGGCTTTGCTGAATGCGGGTGCGGCACGCAACGGCCCAGGCCGAAGCTCGTGATCCGCCGCCACCGGGACATTTTTCTGCTTGCCCGATGGCCAGAACAGGCGCACCAACACGCGGCGGCCTGCCCGTTCAACCGGCCGACGCTGGCCAAGTCGGGGCCAACCGATAACCTCGATGCCTTCCGGCTCAAGGACGGCCATCATGACATCAGGCTCGGGGTAGCGCTGAGCGTCAGCACGCGTACGCCAGCGGCGACCGTCCAGCGGTCTGCGCAGGGCCAAAGCAGCAAGCCCCAGCGGCGCTCCGCCGGGCTGCTGGCGTTCCTAGAGTATGCCTGGGAGCAGGCCGGGCTGAACGTGTGGCCCGGAACCGGCTATCGCGGTTGGATTGCTTGCTGGTCACAACTGACCGCCGAACTTGCGGGATGCCGGATCAACGGCACGTCTGCCGACGGTTTGCTCCACATCGTTCAGCGATGGGATCCCAGTCGCAAAGCGGAAATCCTTGCCGAGTTCGACGCTTGGCAGGCCCGGCTCACCCCCATGGCCGCCGGCAACCCGCGTGGCATCGTCATCGGCCAGCTTGAATCCCACGAACCCTCACAGTACGGCGGCAAACTCGTATTGCGACAGAGCCGGCAACGCTATTTCCTCAATGCGGACCTTTATGCGTGCCTGCAGAGTTCGTTTGGCAGCGCCTTGTCCGCCGTGGGCAGAGACGACCAGCGCTGCGTTGCAATCCTACTGGTAGAGATGTCCAAGGGCGGCTATCTGCGGGTGGTCGACATCGCGGCGATGCTGACCAACAGCCATTTCGTGCCGTGTGACTCGTCGCATGAAATCGCCATGGCCGATCACCTGATCGCCGAGCGTCGGGCGTTTCGCAAGCCGCTGCGCCATATCGGCCGGGCTGCCGCTCACCCGGACTTCATCTTGACCGATGTAGCTCCGGAGGTGGTCATCGAGGTCCTCGGCATGTCCGGCAATGCAGACTATGACGCCCGAATTGCCGAGAAGCGAGCACACTACCTTGCCTCCGGCATCCCGTTGCTCGAGTGGGACGTCAAGGCCGGTCCGGCCGCCAGCGTCCGTCTGCCAACCGCGAACCGAAGCAATGACGGCGCCTGATATCGCATCGGCAGCGCTGGTTGACCGTGAATACGCACGTGCGTTGGATCTGGTCCAGCGCTTTCGCGCTGCGTCCGTAGCGCTGCTGCAGCGGCATTTGCAGATTGGCCCCGATGTTGCCGAATCGTTGCTGCTGCGCATGTCGCGGGAGACAACGCTCGTGCGCAGGATGCCAGATGGGCTCTACCTGTTCGTCGGCGAAATCATCGGCAACGAACTGCAGGCTTTCCACGGTTTCGCCCGCGAGGTCCTAACGGCAATCACCGTAGGTCGCATCGACGCCGAGCAACTCCGCGCTGCTGCCGACCGTTACGGCATTACGCCGCAAGTCTTGACTTCGTTGCCGCCTCGATAGGCTGATGAGGTAACCCGGCGCGTTGCACCCAACACCCCACGCCTCCATACGCAGCCCGACCATATGGAAAAACATACCGTACGAGAAAACATACCCTCTGGAGCCGAGTCGCCGTCGCTTGTCAGTATCGGCCGCCGGCCCATCGCCGCACGAGCCAAAGGCGGCTACCTAGTGCATTTGGTGGACCTCGCCACAGGCCTTGCGCTATGCGGACACAAGCCGCGCCATACGGCCAAGCGCATGAAGCGCCGGAGTGGCTGGCTACCGTATGGCGCCGTGCCCCCTACCTGCATCAAATGCGAGGCAGCGCAACCGCCTGCGACCGAGGCGCCCGAGCGCGACCCCCTGACGATCGACATGTTTGAGGACGCACAGTCATGAGCGAAAACACGAAGATCGAGTGGACCGACCACACCTGGAACCCGTGATATGTAACCATCTGTCTGCTGCGTATTGCATGGGGCCTCGATATAATGCGACAGGTGTGTCGGGGGATAGTTTTCTCTTTCAATCGTAGGTCGGAGCCTGTGGAGCTTGTGGGCTAGGCTGGAGACTGTGGGCGGGTTGTGGGCAACCTGAAGGTTGTCCACGAGCCGTCCATAGGAAGGAGCTCGTCCTCCGAAGGAGGAAGTCCACAAATCCTCAGACTGATGGACCGCAGCAGTTTTTTTGGCACTTAGGGATCTTATGGGACACCAAGTAAAACGGGTGCCACTGGACTTCGATTGGCAGATCAACAAGGCGTGGTCCGAATATCCTCCGCGCGAGACGGTCGCTGCATGAAACTGTTCTTCACCGATGGCCAGTTTGCTGTCGCTGGCTATTCTCGCCCAGACGTGCCTTTTCTCTGCGATGCGGAGATGGAGCTAGTCGACGCACCGAATCGCTACCTGCGCTACATTGCGACCGTCAAAGGGCGGACTCGCGCTGCGAATACCTGGCGCACATACGGCGCCGCGCTCTACGAGTTTTTTGCGTTTCTTGAGGCGAACGGCCTCGCATGGGATCGCGTCGATCAAAGCCAGATCGCGGCCTGGCGTGACACCATGCTTGAGCGCGGTTGCGCCAGAAGCACCGTCAATCAGCGGCTTCGTACCGTTGACGCCTTCTACAACTGGGCAAAGTCGAATGGAATGACGCACTCGATTCCTTTCGATCGGACCGATGTTTGGGTCGCGAAGCCTCGTGGGTTCCTCGCGCACGTCGATGCGTCAGGCGACCGATTCGAGGCCAATTCCCTTACGGTGCAAACGCACAAGGTTACCCCCCAGTTTCTCCATCTGGACCGCGCGATTCGCTTTCTCGACGCGCTGACGCCCTACCGCATGCGCTTGATGGGGTATCTCGCCCTGCTCACTGGCATGCGGCGCGAAGAGGTGGTCAGCATGGATTGCCGCGTGCTGCCCAACCCAGCCGGACGAGATTCGAACAAGCAGATCCCCATGCACCTTGATCCGTCCATTACCCCAACGAAGGGGGAAAAGGACCGGACCGTGATGTTGCCGTACGATCTCGCCGTCGCGTTGTATCAGTACTTCACATTTGAGCGCTCGCGCTTGCTCGCCAAGCACAGGGCCAAGTTCGGCATCGAAACGACATTGCTGTTTCTTTCGCAAACGGGAGACCCGTTGTCAGTAAACGGACTGAACAACGCGTTCAGGCGTGTCAGCCAGAAGACGGGGATCTGGTGCACACCTCACATGCTGCGGCACACCTTCGGCACCTATGAACTGATGCGGATGAGCCGACAGAAAACCCAGACCCAGGCATTGCTGTGGGTACGCGACAGAATGGGGCACAACTCGATCACAACGACTGAAATCTACGTCCACGCGGCCGACCTGGTCGAGCATGACGACGTGGATGGCTACCACTTAGATATTTGCCGCGCGCTCGCACATGGCAATCCGACGTCAAAAACTTGATCGCAAAGCCAGCGCCCAGATTCAAGGCGGCCGGGTCATTGACCTGGCGCCCGGCTGGTCTTTCTCGCTCGTTTGCCCTCACCAGGGCGAGCAGCGGTTCGATTTTAAAGAGTATCGTGCGCGCGGCCGCGAGAATCTTGCAGCGCATATGCGCGACGCCGCCTGGAGTCTACGCAATGAGCTAGGCGCCTACACCCTGACTTCCTATGTTAGCTTTCTGCGCCGCTTCTGGCTGTTTCTTGACGACCTGTCCGCAAAGGGCGAGGATATTGTTGCTCTCAACCAGATTACGCGGTCGTTGATTGAACGGTATCTGGCGTGGATGGAACGCCAGATCATCGTCGCCACCCAAAACCGTGGGCAGATTTGGTCGATAGGGACTCGGCGCACTGCCTACAAGGCCCTCAAGGCATTCCTCGTAGCAAGGCAAAAGCGGGTTCCCGACGAGGTAAGCGATCAGCTGACTTTTCCGCGCAACCCATTTCCCAACGCAAACAGTCACTCCTCCAAGCGCCAGCCCTATTCGGACAGAGAGCAGAAGCGACTTCTTGCGGCGCTGAATCAAGATTTGCGCACCATCCACGAGGGCGTCGGAGCACCCCTCTCGGAATTGCAGGTGCTCGTCGTTCACCTGCTATTGTTTGCTCTTGCAACGGGCATTAATCAGCAGCCGTTGCTGGATCTCAAGCGGGATAGTTTTCGACCCCATCCCCTCCCAGACAGAGAATTGCTGGTCACGCTCAAACGTCGAGGCTATTCCGTCCAGAACACGTCCGTCCGCGCGGCCGAGGCACCAGTTGCTACCGCAAATATGCAATCGGTCCCGTCCACGATCGGCGAACACTTCCGGTTTCTGTGCCAGTTCACTGAATCTGTCGCCGATGACGCTGCACCGCGTGACCGCGAGTATGTGTTCCTGCGTCGCGGACTTCTCAACGAGCGCAAAGGCGTTGTATCTCGACTGTCCGCGAGAGATGCCAAGAATGCCGTCGCGATCTTCATGCGCCGGCACAAATTGGAGGATGATCGCGGCCAGCCTCTGCAGGTCAGAGTCGCGCGCTTACGCCCGACGTTTGCTACGGAGTTATACCGCCGCACCCGTGACTTGCGCCGCGTGCAACGGGCACTCGGGCACGCGAGCGTCTCCACCACTGCCCGTCACTACGTCGACTCACCCATCGAGGCTGAGCGTGATCATGCCTTTGTCCTCGATGGGATGGTCAGCAGCTTCACTAAGCAAGACGTTTCTGGCAAAGTCCTTATCGCTGCCGACGGGTTAATCCCCGCGGCGAACATAAAAGACCTCCTCTCGGGTGGATACAACACCGGCGTCGCGCGGTGTCGAAATCCATTTCGGGATGACGCGTCCGTTTGCAAGAAGTTCTTTACCTGCTTCGGCTGTCCAAATATGGTGGTCTTCGAAGATGACCTGTGGCGGCTCTTCAGCTTCTACTACCGCTTGATCTCCGAACGGCCGAAGATCAATGCCGCGCACTGGCTGAAGACCTACGCTCCGATTATCCGGCGCATTGATACCGATATCGCACCGCAGTTTCCGAAGGACAAAGTCACTGAGGCGCGAGCGCGTGCCCAACAAAATCCCCATCCGACCTGGCGTGGTATCGCCCTATGAACGCACTCTCAATCGATATCAAGCGGGCTGGCGCTGTCGATCCGGCAGATCGTAACTCCATGCCCGTGTCGGCGATCGCGACGGAGGACGGTGGCCGTCATGTGATCAGCCGCTATGGCGACTCCAAGTGGGATTTCTACCCGTTCATTCCCCAACTCAATCTAAAGGGCTCAAGCAAACGCATCAATTGGGCAATACGTTTGAGCGACGGATCGCTCCTCACGGATCCGCAACACGGACAGCTTCTCGCCAGTAGCAAGGCGTATATCTGGTCGCTATTCGCCGATCCGGTTGATGGCCGGAAGCGCCCTTCACTGCTCACGCTATGCGAAAAGACCGCTAGTCTCGTTCCGCTGCTACGCTGGATGTTCGAGATGGGCCTGCGGCGCTTCGAGGACTTGTCGGGCCACACTCTTCAATATGTTCCGGCCGCGAGGCTCAATCTTAATGGCTCAGCCGCCGTACCGCATACAGTGGCAACGAAGCTGTTTATTGTTGAAGACCTCTATTTGCAGCGCGACAAACTCGACGACGCGCTTCGAAGTCACCCGTGGCCTCATGAAAGCGCGATGTCTCTGGCGGGCGAACGGCGGAGGCACGCTCATCGCGTACCTAAGACTGAGTTCATCCCCGATCAAATAGCGCAGCGGATCACGGATGCCGCACTCGACTACGTCCGCGTGAAGGGCGACTCTATCTTGAAGGCCCGTGACGCCGTCGCCGAGGCCCGCCTACACAGCGTGGGCCGGTCTGGGGGAACACTGACTCGTTATCTGGCATCGGCCGCGACCCAGAATGGATTCGACGGAGTAAACCATGTAATCAGCGAGATGGGCATGCTGCGTACTGCGTGCTACGTCACTGTCGCCATGTTCTCGGGGCTGCGGGACTCTGAGATGATGTCCCTGGAGGAAAACTGCCTTTCGTCGTCACGAAGCAAAGATGGGAGCATTGAAGTCCTCTGGCTGCACGGAACGATTTATAAAACCGGCCGCCGCGCAAAAAAGTGGATGGTCCCTGCCGTTGTCGGTGACGCTATCAGCGTCTTGACACGCCTTACGGAGCCGTGGCGAATTGCATTGGCTGGTGAGGAGCGCGCGCTCATGGGCCAACTGGACGCGTCGCTTGGCTCTGGGTCGAGCGTCAGACGGCGCCTTGACGAGGTTCGGGTCCAGAAAAAGAGCCTGTTTCTTGGCCGGCAACGGTCGGGGGGAATCGGCACTCTCTCCAGCCGCGCTATCAACATGAATCTGAAAGAGTTCTGCGAGGCCTGCAACATTGTTGGTCTGGATGGGAATCCTTACCCCCTTACGACACATCAATTCCGCCGCTCGTATGCGCGCTTCATCGCGAAGGCCGAACTGGGAGATCTCCTGACACTCCAACACCACTTCGGCCACTGGAGTCTGGACATGACTGCGCTCTACGCCGACGGAGCCCCGGATGAATACGAGACTGACACGGAGCTGCTGGAGATGGTGACCGAGGAAAAGCGCATCCGGCAGACGGAGGTGATGACGTCCTACCTTGACTCCGACGCTCCGCTCGCCAACGGCTCGCACTGGCTAGAGGATTGGCGCAGTACGGTTCGCACAGCCGCGAACAAAGAGGAGTTGATTGCCGAGTACGCCGGCACGATCACCCTCAATGGCACGGGCCACTCGTGGTGCGTAGGTAACGCCAAGGGCGTAGGTTGTGGCGGTCTATGCGTATTCGAGGCCCAAATGTGTGTTGATTGCAATCACGGGATTATTGGTCAGGAGCACCGCTCCGTTTGGGAGGGCATTCGAGATCAGCAAATCGAAGCCATCGCCATTGGCGACCTTGGTGAAAGCGGGAAGGCTCGCGCCCAACAGATTCTGGTCAAGGCTGAGAAGGTTCTCCGTCGCCTCGATAAAGACCCGGCATGAGAGTACTGTCGGCGGCCGCACGGAAGGCGTTATCGGAGCAGAAAGATGTGTCGACCAGGAGAACGCGGAAACGCCTTGAGCAGGCGCTGCAACGGCTTTCCCGAGGCACACCCGAGACCGTCATCATAGGCTCCCGGCTCACTGTCTCCAATGTGGCTAAAGAGGCGGGTGTCGATCGTGCCACGCTATATCGTTTCCATCAACCGGTGCTCGACGCGATCCGAAAAGCGGCCGGCGACTCGAAGCCTTCGGCAAAGAAGACTCGCAGAAACCTCACTGAGAGTGAAGCTAAACTCAAGGAATATCGTGCTTTGGTTGAGGATGCCCAAAGCGAGGTCGCGGCTTTGGCACGTATCAACTATCGTCTTGACGCGAGGATTCGGGAGTTGGAGGAATTGATCCGGATACGAGACCGAGTAATCACAGATTTGCAGTTGCAACTGAATCAGCGCCCCGACTCGAGGCAGCCGACCCCGCTGAAGCGCCCCAGAGCATGATCGCGACGTCCCCTTTGTATTTCGATCAGGCTGATCGATTTGCTCTGCCACACGAGCGCTAAGATTGAGGTTCACTAGGCGGATTCAACCGTATGCAGCGGCAATGAAAGACTGACGGCGACCGAGGCCGTGTGGAAACACCCCTCGACCCGTTGCTGCCCGATCGGGGTTCGCTGAACAACGTCTGCTTCGCAGCGATTGCTGTCGGTCGGCTTGAACGGGTGAACTCACGCTGTCGGCCACTAAGCGGCCACTAGCTCTGGCTGCGCTCCTGTGAAAGTTAGTTGAATGGAGGGCTGGGTCACACGAACGTGGCACCAAAAGACAGCTTTTCTTCAAAGCCGTTGAATCCGCCCTTCCTATGGAGCGTTCTCACACGCCAGAAGTAGAACGATCGCACCTCCTGAACTGCATCATCCGGTGATATGCGATATGCCGTACCTCTGGAGACAAGGGCCATGCCGCAGTTTCCGTCGAACTGCATGGGGCGAACCGGACCCCAGCCTGCATTCCAATAGCTGAGGTCGGCGATGACGGCGCTACCCGACTTAACCTCCAGCACCCCATCACGAGGCGTGACCTCCAACTGGTCGCGCCTTGGAATTGCAGGCAAGTAGAGGCGGCCGGGATAAAGATCGAGCTGCAGGTAACCGAGGCGCTCAAAGTCGAGCAGCTTTGCCAGCGGCCAAGCTCTGCTCTCCCGATCGGCTATCGCTTGATGCGCCGGTGACTCCAGGACCGTCGTCGTTCCTAGGGGCTCGTGGAAGTCGCTAGCGAGTAGCTCTCCAGTTCTCCACAGATCCTTCAAGTGTTCAGCCAAGCCTTCATCAGCGACGCTGCTACCTGCCACCTGCGCCCACCGGACGACCGAGACCTCCACACAGCGGTCCATTGACATCACAACGGGAGACGCGAAGGCCATCAGTTCGTCGCCGGGACGTTCTAGCTGAACCCGTTCAACGAGACTGCGGACAGCCCCACCAATAGCCTCGTCATCGCCGTCGAACTCCGTTCGGCCTGGAAACCAAGCTGGCCGCCTAGGCCTAAGCAGTGCAAGTGTCGGGTGAACAGGCAAAGCCAATAGAGCCCATTCTTCCGCTGTATCGGGAGGCATGCCCCAGAACTCCTCAGCAACCGCCAACGTGCGGTGGTAGGCGGAGATCATCCGCAAGGCAGTCCGGGATGAGATTTGACCGCTGAACCCGTCGCCCAAGAGGCGCGAGAAATGCCAAGGGTCACCCTGAAAAGGAGCATCCGGATAGGCCTCCTTGTTCATCGACCACTCGAAAGCCATCTGGCGGACGAACGGCAGCCGCGTAGCGGCCTCAAGTTCCGTCATGGAGGTACGGAACATCCGCGGAAGGTCCGCACCTTGGACTCCGTTGAAATCCTGTGGAATCTCGAAGTCCTCAGGCACTTCTTCTAGGCCTTCGTCCGGGATGTCCGCCCACAGCCCGAGGCTCTCTAGCAATAGCTCCGAGAGGACGGACGTCTTAGGAATGCTCTCGGCCAGTTTCTGGCTGGCCTCGTACCCGTGCGCCTGCGCGGCCATCCAAAAGACGAAGAGCGCCTCCACCACCTCGGCCTCGAGCTTCCTTGTGCCGAGGAATTCAAGAAGTGCGGCCTCCGTCGCCGCTTTGGACGCCGGCGCGCCCAGCCGAGCGGCGAGCTCCTGCATGGTCCACCACCGTGCAGCGGTCGACGGCCAGCCCAGCCTAGCGACGAGGATGCGAAGGTCATCCATCATGTGCCCTTCGCCCTCGCAGCGTCGAGCTCTTCTGCCCAGCGCGGCCGTTCCAGCGGAAGGGTTCGGGTGTCTTCAAGAACGCAATTCACCATCATCTCGGCGAACTTCACGGCGTCGGCAACGCGCTTCTGCCGTGCATAGAAATAGACCATCAGATTCGTCGGCGCTACACGCGGCGGCTCGGGCTCTCCGAACATGCCATACGTCGTCTCAGCGACGAACTCGTCGCAACGACTCGGGTAGTGCTGAACGACCATATCCAGCCTCTCACGCGTCTTTTCTTCGCTTTCCGCGAAGCCCAGCCATGCACCCTTCCGGACCTGTGCCTGAACGAGGTAATTCCACGCAGCCTTCGAGCCGCTCAGCCTGCGCCTCGTCTCAAAGGCGAGGTCAGACAGTTCGAGGATGCCATTCATGCGCCCCTCGTCTGAGTGAAGAAAGCCGTCCAACGCCGCGAGAAGGCGCTTGCCATGTCCGGCCTTATCCCAGTGCTCGTACCATGTCCGAAAGAGCCTCTTCTTCTCGTTGTAGCTGGTCGACAGGCTTGCCAGCATCTCGTCGACCTGCTCCGGTGCAAACGTGGTGACATCGCCCGTATACGGCTTGCTGTCAATGTCGCCGCTAGACGAGTCTGCACGCTGAAGCACGCCGACGTCCCAGCCGGCATGCTCCCTGAGAACACGCAGCCGCTCGGCAGCGCCATCCTGACCATTGCGCTCAAGCTGCATCAACGCGTCTTGGACCTCTGGGTGAACACCCGTGCGCATAAGCGCATCCAGGGGCCAACCGTCCCGCACGCCCTGCTCTACGTACGCCCGCAGGCTGTCCTCCGCATGCGACCAATCGCCGGCGGCCGTGTGCTCCTCATACTTCACCACCAGAGCTGGTGGGCAGAGCTTCGCCAACAGGCGGTCAGCGGCTGAGAGCACGTGCCTCGTGCCCTTTCCGTCCGTGAAGTCCAGCACGCGGTGGATCTGGGGCGAAATCGAGCTGAGCAGCCGTCGAGCATCGTCTGGCACGACCTCCACCAGGTAGTCAATGGCGTCGACGGTGTTGTTCAACGTGGGGTCCTTGCGGTGCCCGTAGCCGGTCACCAGCTCCCAAGTCTGCGTGCAGAGCTCCCGGGCGCTGGTGTTTAAGCCGTGGCTAAGGGTGATGCCGCAGAGTTGCAGAGGCGTCTGAAGATGAACGCTGGTCTCCTGGCGGATCTCAGCATCGAGCAGGACGCGTTGGGATTGGATGAAGGCCGCTGCAGCTTCATCGCTCATCCTGGTCAGCAATCCTGCCGCGTACTGGGTGCGGAAGGACGCAGGGTCGAACCACTCGCCAGTAGCTGAGGCGACCATGGTGGCCTCAGTGAGTTCAACATCGTCGCGACCGGCAAGCAGGCAGCTCCCCAGCCGGATGTCGCAGGCAATGCGATGCAGTCCAGCCCGGAAATCCTCCGCTGCTGAGCTGGCATCGTGACCCTGCCTAAAGCGCCTGAACTGGATAGGCTTGAGCAGTTCGAACAGCTCATGAAAGTCCACGAACTCCCCGCGCCACCAGCGCTCAGCAACCTGAGCTGCAATTGCTGAGAGGGAATTCAAGAAGTAGCTGATGTTCCTCCTGTCCTCGTAGGTGGGCGCCCGCACGAACTCGAAGCCGGTTTGTCCTTCTGCCTTCATGCAAAGGCTCAGGTGCACGCCGCTGAAGAACCAATGATGAACGAGCGCACTCAGGT
Source organism: Cupriavidus metallidurans CH34 (assembly GCF_000196015.1). Classification (NCBI taxonomy): domain Bacteria; kingdom Pseudomonadati; phylum Pseudomonadota; class Betaproteobacteria; order Burkholderiales; family Burkholderiaceae; genus Cupriavidus; species Cupriavidus metallidurans. The sequence continues at coordinate 107,404 of NC_007972.2, forward strand.
CGTCCTTGCGCTCGTAGTAGTCACCCTTGAGCCACTCAATGGGGATGGGCTCGTTCAGCGGTTTGGAGCCCCGTGTGCGGGCGGCCTCCAATGCGGCAACAAATGGGGTTCGCGCCAGTTTGTTGAAGTCGTCGCGGTCAAAGATGCTCACCCCCGCCGTTGCAGCCGCCCGGACGCAGACGTCGCTGAGAACACTCTTATCCGGATCGTCGGGCGGCAGCGGGGTGGCCGCGTCCATCAGGTCGTCCAGCACGCCCTCATCAACCAGCATCCGGGCTCTCGGCATCCACACGACAGGGGCGTTCTCGCGAACCAGCTTGGCAAACGCCTCTGAGGTCGCACCGATGACACCCAAGCGCGCGAACGCCTCGACCAAGAACTTGAAATCAGCAGTTCCTTCGTTTGACGAGTACCGCGTGGAGAAGCGGCTGAGACCTCTGAAACGCCGCAGTGCCTCGGAACCACAGGTCTTGGCCAGTACCGCATGTCCTCGCGCCTGCAAGGCCAAGCCAAGGGCTGCCACACGCAGGATGTCCGTCTCGTGCCGCGACGCCACAGCCTCTCGGACAACACAGTCGTCGGCTGTCAGCCTCAGCGTAAACGACACAAGCCGAGCCATGTCGTCGTCCTGCATCTGAAACTCGCTGCCACGGACCATCCGCGCCCTGAGATGGTCAAGGCGGTAGGCGTCGGCAAACGCATTGGTATCCAGCGCCGCGACCATGGCCTCCGACAACAAGGTGTCGAACAGCGACTCTGGATAGCCTTCCTCCAGGCGGAGCATGATCCAGTCGCGGGTCAACCCGGCAATGAGGTTCTTGGGGTCACCGAGCCTGGCCTGAACCGACCAGAGCCAGTTGACGCGCAAAGAAGGCGGTGCCGATGTTTCAAGCCAGCCCGCCACCGCCGGCATCAGTTCCTTGATGCGCTCGTCGTAGTCCGGTGTTGAGCGCACAAAGACGGCCAGGCTCTCGTGGAAGACCTTCAGGCCAGCCGCTGAGGAATGCAGTAGGTGCTCCACCTTCGCGACATCGGGCTGAGCAGTGCCAAGCTTCGCCGCAATCTCCAAGAACCCAGCCTTTGGCCAGAAGAAGGGGAACGCGCACACCAAGCGCAGCGTGTCCTTCAGACTGGGTGGCAGCTCTTCCCACAGGGACGCGTAGTAGAACTTAACCTCCTTGGTCATATCCCCTTGCAGCCGCTCGATATCCCAGCTGTCCAGGTCACCCCCGGCATGCTCAACCTCCGCGGTGGCGTAGATGACGTGCAGCGGGTGGCCGTTGGTCTTCTTGCGAAGCGCGGTCGCCGCCTCCTGCAGTTGGCGCTCCGACTGCCCCTCATCGTCGAATCGGGTCGACAGCCTGCCCTCGTCAACAGCCTTGCGCAGGTACGACAACACTGCGTTCTCGGACATCGCTGGCAACTCACGCCAACTGGCCTTCGGGGCTACCGCCAAGAGGTCCCTAGGAAGCTGGGCGTCGTCAACCGGCTGCGTGCCCACCAACAGAACCATGTTGTCCGGACACGGCAAGACCTGCGAGAACAAGTCGTCCAGCGGACGCTTGTCGGCGGCATTGATGCGCCAGACATGGTCCAAGCCGTCCAGAACCAGCACGAACGGCTTGCCCTTACCCTCGTAGTACGCCGCGCAAGCTTCGAGGAGCCCTCGCAAGTCACCGCCGAGTGCCTGAACCCCTGGATGAAACTGCTTGACCTGAGCCGCGATGGACTGCTCAACCACATAGCTGTGCACGCGGTCGCGCCCCCGCTCGGTCGTCGACAGGAAGTAGTGGTGACGGACCGTGGGAATGTCCAAGCTAGCAAGCTTGTCGCACAGCGCGCTCAAGTACGTGCTCTTCCCGCGGCCAGGCGGCCCCGTGAGCACGAATGCCTGTCCGGCACCGGCGGCGGTGTCGCGCACGAAGTCCCGGTGGAACGTTTCGTCTGGCACTTCATATCCGAGCGGCACGAAAAAGTCTTCAGGCAAGGGGGCCGCCGGCGCAGCTCGCAGGATTGTGAGCACCTGGTTCAAGGAGATCCACCCGTCAGGCGGCGGGGAATTCTTCCGAATCGCCCAGTTCAAAGCGACATTCTTGAGGTTCGCAATGCCCTCAGGCGTACCGTGCCGGTGCAGTCGAGCATCGACCTCGTGCTCGAGCGATTCGAACCCCTTGTCGCTGTGAAGAACCTGCAGCTGACTGAAGAAGGCTTCGCACTTCTCCTGGTCGCCCAGCTCGGCGATTAACGCTGAGCGCCGCGGCTCGGGAACTTTGGCGAAGTCGATCTTCCCCCCGGACAAGCACGCCTCAACTTCCGCATCTGGCCGGCGATTCGTCCTCAGCGATAGGACGCCAACCCGAGCGGGGTCCAAAGCGGCGAACGCGTCAAACCACTTCCGAAGCATGGACCTCGACCGCGCAGTCGTGCCTGCCTTCTCAAGCATCCACTCCCAGCTCAGCGCGTGCGCACCCGGGTTCGGTGTGTACTTGACCTGCTCCAGATCGATGAGGTCATCTGCGCGCTCGGCGACGATGTCGTCCAGTCCCTTCGGCGCAACGGCCTCGTCGTCACACTCAAACTTCACACGGGTGAAGCGTGTCGGCGCATCTAGCCAATCGCAAAGAAGCCTCAGTCCCTGCCGATTCTGATAGATGTAGCCGGCGGCGGTTATCGCAGTGTTCTTAATCTCTTCAGACATGGAATGGGATGGCCGGCAAAGGTATTGACCGAGCAAACGGCCTTGTGACGCCGCTTGCGGAACACTAGTTCTTGCACACGCACCTATCAGCTTACATTGGCGGCGCCGGAGCCTCGCAGTAGTGGCAGAAACTGCTCAAGGAACAGGGCACGTCAAAAGATCATAGCAACTCCCTTGCAAGGAGGCTTGTTGCTGCGCTGAAGGATGTGCTTGGACTTCGGAGTTCCTAAGGCGGCTCGACGACAGCCCGCAGTAAAGCAGGGAGTCGCGTCAGCTGTGCTCGGAGGTCGGGTATTAATGTGAGCCGTCGCTCGGTTCGACCACGGCGATTGGCTGGAATCGACCCTTCTGAGCCGTTCAGCCAACCCATGGCAACGGCAGTTACGCGATATCGTACGGCCATTCGGACGCGTTTCAGGTTAAGTCAGAACCGAAACTGGCCGCAAGCGCCTAGTTTCGTACGGGGCTCGCTCGCGAGTGCTCCATCCTCACGGAGGCAAGGCTGTCTGACCCCTATAGAGCGTGGCCGATGTAACCCATATTGATATCAGATGTGAGCATCTCAGTACATGTCGAAGTCGTCCTCGCCGTAGACTTCTGCCGGCAGTACGCCGCACCAGCTAGAGAATAATGCTTGGATAGCAATAACAATTTCGGGGAGTGGGAAGGTGGGTCGACGACATTGTCTTGTACTTTTTCTATTTTTTCTGCAATTAATATTCTGCATTGGCCCATCTCATGCCGCAGAGAGAAAGACATACTGGAAGCTCGCTGCGGTTCCGCAGGGCACGAAATTAAACACCGATTTTCTCTATAGCGCGCCGCAGGATGCTTGTCCGGATGCATTCCAGGCGTTTAGTGCAGTGTATGAATATCCTACCGTGCGGTGGTACCTTAAACAGGATCCCTACGTTGAGCGACTAGTTCACTGCAACGCAATTATCCTGAACACAGCAAATCAGGAAATCGAGTACGGTAGTTTTGCGACGGTGGAACGCTTTTTCAAGTGTCCTGATGGTCTAGAGTTTACTAATTCCGCATATATATGCCCGGTGGCGGATTGGCCGGAAGATAGCTGCGGGAGCGGCGCCAAAGTGGCCTTGTCGTTCAATGGGGTATCGCTTGCCAGTTGTAAAGCGCGGGAAAAGTCCTGCCCATATGGGAACCCGGTCTTCCCCGGGACAGGCATTAAGGTTGCGACCGAAATTGATTACGCCGCAGCGGGTGCGGACGCGCTCTCGCTGATACGCACTTACCGTTCGAGCTTTCACATTGCCCCCAAGAACGGATTCGGTGCCGTTTGGATGCACCAGTATCAGAAGCGGCTGGACACCTCCATCATGTACGAACCGGGTGGTAGCGTGGCGGCGCTGCGAGGAGACGGTAACTATCTGCGGTTTTTCAAGAGCGGCTCGGTTTGGCTTTCCTCCGAAGGGCGAGATCGGTTGATTCCATCGTTCAGCAGCACGGGCGCTATTACGGGATGGCAATATGAGTCCGCAGAGGATGGCACCGTTGAGGCCTACGACAACACTGGACTGCTGCGATCCGTCACGGCGCTAAATGGCTGGCAGACGGGCCTTGTTTACAGCGATGCCACCACCCCGATAAGCATCGCGCCAAGAAGCGGGCTCCTGATCAAGATTCGGGGTCAGTTTGGCCGTGAGATGCAGTTGATCTATGACTCGCGTGTGCGAATCACGCGTGTGGTCGGTCCGGCCGGCAAAGCCACGGACTACCAATACGACAACAACAATATGCTGGTCACGGTAACGTGGTCCGATCAAAAGATCCGGCAGTACCATTATGAGGACAGCCGATTCGCTTATGCGCTGACTGGCATCACGGATGAGAAGGGTGTTCGCTATGCTACCTATGCGTATGACTCGCTCGGCCGCGCCATCAGCACTGAACATGCTGGCGGCGTAGATAGGTTCCAGTTCAATGTCCTGGGGAATGGCCAAACGTCGGTCATTTCTCCCAGTGGCACTGGCTTTACGCTGAGCTCGGAACTGCAAGGTACCGTTTTGCGACCGACTTCAGCTTCGGCCGCTTGCCCGGAGTGCGGTGACATTGCGAAATCGACTTCCTACGATGCGGCGGGGAAGGTGCGGATTTCGGTGAAGGTGATCAGCGGTTTCGGCGAACGTGATCAGGGAAGGAAGGTGGTACTGCGCGGTCAGGAGATTGTAGCGTAGGTGATCACGATGCCCGTTTCTTGACGTCGGTAGCCGAGCGCTTGCGCATGGATTCGCCTTTGAGCGATACCTTGTGCGCCTGGTGGACCAGCCGGTCCAGAATGGCGTCAGCCAGCGTCGGATCATCCAACCACTGGTGCCAATGCTCGATCGGGAGCTGGCTGGTCACGATGGTCGAGCGGGTGCCGACGCGATCGTCCAGAACTTCCAGCAGATCGCCGCGTGCGCTTTTAGAAGGCTCCTGTAGGCCCCAGTCGTCCAGCACCAGGACATCGATGCGCGCGAGCTGTGCCAGGCGGCGGGTGAAGCTCCCGTCGCCGTGGGCGATCTGCAGTTCCTCGAACAGTCGCGGCACCCGCAGGTAGAGCGCAGAGAATCCCTGCCGACAGGCCTGCTGAGCAAACGCACAGGCCAGCCAGGACTTGCCGGCACCGGTCGCCCCGGTAAGGATGAGACTCTGAGCATTGCGGATCCAGTCGCAACTGGCCAGGCTGGCGACCAGCCGCTGGTCAAGACCGCGGCTGCCGTCATAGACCACATCCTCGAGGCATGCCTGGGCGTGCTTGAGCTTGGCCGAGCGCAGCAGCCGCTCCAGGCGCCTGGTGTCACGCCAAGCAATCTCCCGGTCGACCAGCATGGAGAAGCGTTCTTCGAACGGCAGGCTGGAGCTGGCGGTCAGGGCAGACTGTTCCTCGAAGGCCCGCGCCATCCCGTCGAGCTTCAGGGCCTTGAGCTGGCCGACGGTGTGTTGCATCAGCATAGTTTTCCTAATGGTAGTAGTCGGGTCCGCGCACGTTGTCGTGCATGGGGGAATGCCACTCGGTTTGCGATACCGGCAGAGTGGCTTGCCGGTCCAGATGGTTTTCAAGGATGGAGACCACAGACTTACGCGTGAGCGAGCCAATGGCGACGGCGCGGGCGCAAGCGGCTTCGAGCCGCTCCTTGCTGTACTTCTTGGCCAGACTCAGCAGACCCAGGCAGGCGCGATAGCCCATCTCGGGATGGCTCTTGTGGGTGAGCTGGTATTCGACGATGACGGCGACGTTGGGCCCAATCGAGGCTGCCCAGTTGAGCAGCCGGCCGGGCGTCCATTCGAGGTGCGCGCGGTGGGCCACCGGCATGTGTTCCTTGACCGTGCTGTGGCTGCCCTTGCGGGTATTGCGCGCGTGCAGCGCCACCCGTTTGCCGCCGTACAGGATCTCGATGGTGTGGCGAGTTACGCGAGCCTCCACCGCCTTGCGCACCAGGGCATGCGGCACGCTGTAGTAGTGGCCGTCGATCTCGACGTGGTAGTCGACGTTGACGCGGCACTGTTTGAACGTTGCAACTTCGTAGCGCCGCGGCGGCAGCGGTCGCAGCACTGGCCGGTCCAACCGCTCGAACCACTCCCGGCGCGTGCCAGGCAGCTTCTTGAACGGTCGGTCGTTCAGGTCGGCGACGAGCTTCTTGATAGCCTTGTTGAGCTCGCCCAAGCTGTAGAAGCGGTGATTGCGCAGCCGCGCTAGGATCCACCGCTCGACGATCAGTACGCCAGTCTCGACCTTGGCCTTGTCTTGCGGCTTGCGTGGCCGTGCTGGCAGCATGGCCGTGCCGTAGTGATGAACGAAGTCTTCTGCAGTTCGGGACAGCACTGGCTCGTATCGGTCAGGGCGAGCCACCAGCGCGCGCGGGTTGTCCGGAACAAGCAGCTCGGGCACGCCGCCGGCGAATTCCATCGCGCAGACCATTCCCCCGATCCAGTCGGCAGTGGTCTGCCCCCGGGTGGCGCACGCGTACGTGTAATTTGAAGCGCCGAGCACAGCGACGAAGATGCTGGCTTCGAAGGCAATGCCGCCCTCCGCATCCAGAATCGGCACCATCTGACCGGCGAAGTCAGCAAACAGCTTCTCGCCGGCGCGGTGCTGCTGGCGCATGGACCGCTTGAGCGTCGCTGCCCAGTCCCGGTAACGGCAGCAGAACTGCGTGTATTGGTAAATGGGGACGTTTGGATTCGCCTCCAGGTATTCCTCCCACAGCAACTGCAGTGTCACGCCCTTGCGGCGCAACTCGCGATGCAGATAGGGGAAGTCCGGCATCACCCGCCCGCCCGGGCTGTTGGCCGGCTTCTGCGCGCCGAACAGCCGCTGCTCCAGCGTATCTTCGTTCAGGCTGTCCGCCTGCGGCCAATCCAGCCCCGCTGCCTTCGCCATTGCCGCGTACTGCGAAACGGCGCCAACACTCACACCCGTCGCCCTAGCGATCTGCCGGTGCGAAAGGCCACACGCCCACTTCAGGCGAAGCACTTCCTTGATTTTGCGCATGGTCATCCGGTTGGCCGGCATCAGCTTGCTTCCTTGAAAAAGGAAGCAGCGTATCGCCGGCGTTCTAGTCCATGCGCAGTCCCACCCCTAACCCCGGCCCCATTGCGGTGCGTGATCACCCATTTCGGCTGCTTGATCACCTATTTCGGCAACGTGATCACTCGTTTCGGGAAGCTGATCACCGATTTCGGCGGCATCGCCGAAGTGATCACGTTCCGCCGAAACCAGCGATCAGCATCCGCCCGAAACAGGTGATCACGTTCCCCCGAAATCGCTGATCACGCGCCCCGAAATACGCAGGGGAATGTCGCGACCAGAAGGGATTTTGCCGAAAAGGAGACGCGCTACAGCTACGACGCGCTCGGCCGGGAAACCCAACGTGTCGAGGGCTACGGCACGGCCGACGCGAAGACCACGACAACCGAGTGGCATCCGACGTGGAATCTGCCATTGAAGGTGGCTGCGCCAGGGCGGGTCGACTATTTCACCTACGACGGGATGGGTCAAATGACCGCCCATGGGTGGTTTCCCACAGCCGACGCCAACGGCAGCCAAGGGCTCAACGCAGCGCCATCGGGCGCGGTGTCCAGCAACAGCTATGGCTATGACACCAATGCGCTGATGACGGCGCTAACTGAGGTAGAGGACGGTGCGATCGCCAAACAATGGAGCCTGACTTACGATGCACAGGGAAATCTGCTGACGGCAACAGACGGCACGCGGACAGCGCGGGCACTGGCGTACGATCCATCCGGCCGTTTGCTTGAGGCGGTGAACATTGACGGCGACACGCTCAAGTATGTGTACGACTCCCGAGGCCGGGTGACGCAGTATGTATTCGGGGAGAACGTGACTGCGTACGTCTACGATGCGATAGGGCAAAAGATTCAGGTTACTAGTCCGGAAGGAGACGTGACAAACTACGTCTATGATGCGGCCCATCGCCTGATCGATGTTCTGTACAACGGCGAGTCTCTGACTACACCGGAGGCGCCTGAGACGGCGGCCATCACGATGGCAAAGGCAGAATCCGGGGCCGACAATGCCGGTGCCAATCCCTTTGCGTCGTGGTTTGGCTGGATCGCCAAGCTATTCAAATGGTTGTTGCCGTCGGCACATGCACAAGGGGTACCGGCACCTTCACCGCCGATCTATGGAGGCGGTGGCTCGGCACCGGGCACATACACACCCAATCCGCTGCAGGACTTGGTGCCGGGGCTGAATGGTGACAAGACGCCTGGCCAGTGGCTGGCCATGGCAACCCAGCGTGCCGTCGACTATTGCCGTTCAAAGGTGCAGGAGAACATTCATCGCGGGAAGATCCAGGCTCAGGGCGCCGGGTATCGTGATCCAGGTGTAGGAGATGCCGAAACGTGGGGACCCCAGCTAAGCCCGCCGACGGTGGAGTGGGGGCTACAAGCGTTGGAGAGAATTGAAGCGCGCATGAATAACAAGCAGCGTAGCACCAGAAATCAGGCGCTCAAGGACGCAAAGAGATATGTAATCTCAACAGGGCGCGCCGGCGGACTCGACGCAGTCAGAAAGAAGTCTTTCTACAATGACGAGATCCGGAAAGAGAATGAAGATGGTGGCAGACGAGATGAGCGCGTTGATGTCGATATTCTGGGTGGCAAGGCGTTTGTGCCCTGAGGAGAAAAAATGATGCAAAAATTTGAGCTTTGGGAATTTTTCAACGAGAAGGGGAATTCCTACTCGGTTGAGCTATGCGAGGAAGGGAAATTTGTGAACCTCGATCCCCCGGAATGGAAAAAGCCACGATTGCTTAAAGTGTTCGAAGCGCGAGATATCGACGAGGCGACCCAGATGCGGAACGACTATATGGGTTGGGGAAAGCATTACCCTACGAAAGACTAGGCGATGGCCCCAGACCGAGCCAACGTCGGCTCATGCCTACACAGCGGACGCCCACGAACTAAATCGCAATGACCGAGTCGGCCGGCCCCTGCCTTCCATCCGATCAAGATGGATCATGTCAACGCATTCTGGTGTTTTAACAGCCAGTTTCGAGCCAGCGCGGTTGTCAACAGGGGCTGTTCCAGGGAAGGGAAGTGACCACAGCCCTCCAGCATGTCGAGTTGGGCGTGGGGCATGAGCCTCGCCATCTCTTCTCCAATCCCGGTGGGCAGGAACCTATCGACCATTCCCCATGTAATAAGGGTTGGGGCGACGATGGAACTCAGCTTGTCCCAGTGGTCCCTTCGGGTAAGAGCAGCGTCTGACTGACGAGCGAACACTTCCGCACCGATGACTCGTCCCATCTCGATAAACACGGTGCGGCAGTCCGCTGCTGTATCCGGCATCGCCGCAGTGGCAAATTCTTCGAGCACCTGATCGAGTTGCCCGCTTCTAAGCCGAAAGCTGGTTTCCCGCACTGCGTCGAGGTCAGGGTGTGCCCCCGGATTGCAGTTCATCAACCACAACCCCGCAACGCGTTCTGGTGCACGAATCGCTGTCTCAATCGCAAGGCACCCACCGTAGGCGGTGCCGGCGATGATAAATCTGCCATGGATGCTGGTCAGCAAGTGTTCTGCACCCGCGTCAAACGATTGGGCGTCTACCACCATAACTCTGCACTCCGTCAGGTCTGATAGACCAGAAACCTGCGCGGCATACATACGTTCGTCGCATGGCATCGCGGGCAAGAGGATGAGGGGTAGCAATCAGTGCTCCTGTGCTGGTTGGAGGTGCATGAGTATTTCGGGACTACGCAAGGCCGCCATCGTCCCTTTATAGACCCTCAGCAGCTCGCCTTCAATGGCCGCTATCCAGTACTAGCCAGTCGTTGAGATCTTCGTTCGATTGTCGACTCCTGCGGCTACCGTCAACTGCCGACACCTAAAGTGCGTGCCTGATTTCAACTCGACTTAACCCTGATATGCATTACAAGATACATGGTTCGATGCGATTTGTTTAAACTCAACCCAAATTAATCAAGGCGGCGCTTCGGCAGTCGCGACTTCGGGTCGGTAAAAAATGAATCTAACAATATCCGTTTCGAGCGCGGCGACGGGCTTGCACCCGTTGCGAGCGCTCCAAAATATAGCTTCGCTGAAGCTGCTGGGAATTTTTGGAAAATTTCTTCCGATCGCATTATCACTTGCGGGATTTTGTTTCGCTTCCTTTGTATCAGAGGCAAAGGCTGATCCGCCCGTGCAAGCCTTCATTCTTAGATGGAACGATACCTATCACAACGAACCGGGGAACATCAAATCATCGGCTGCAGCCTTATGTACAGAGGTTCTGCCGAAAACCTTTGCTTCGGACATGCCGGGATGGACGCTGACGAGTTTCCCATATTTCGGCAGTCGGGGTATGTGCGTGATGGATATAAGGCAGAATTACGACGGAACCGTTATGACAGACTGGCCCGCCGGCTGGCCATACTTGTATGGTTCCATTTGCGAGGATGGGTCGAAACCTGATACGACGAAGCCTTTGGATCAACAATGCGGCACGGTCCGGGGAAACGTGTCGAACTACCCGGGCTCGCAGATCCCCGTCAATCAAATCGATGAGCGGAGCTGTGCCGTTGGCAATCCATGCTCCGTTGGCTCAGGGCTAAAGCGGCAATCCGAGGTTGACTATGTCGGCGCCGGCGCTCAGCCTCTATCCCTGCAACGAACCTACCGATCGAGCTACCTGGTGGCGCCAAGAAAAGGCTTCGGTGCCCTGTGGATGCACGAATGGCAGAGGCGTCTGGATTTTTCTTCGTACTCTGGCACCACGCCTCTGCTCACTGTTCAGCGTGCCGATGGCAGTCATTCCAACTTCGGCCCCAGCAACGGTATTTGGCTTTCCGTAGATGGAAAAGGCGATTCCCTGACGCCACTTCGAGATGGTAAAGGAGTAATTTCTGGCTGGCGGTTTGCCCAAATAACGATGGGAGTCACGGAAGACTTTGACATTGCCGGCAAGCTCCTGCGCGTACAAAAAGCCAATGGTTGGGCAACGTCGCTGACATACAGTGACGCAAGCACGCCCTCGAGCATTGCACCGGAACCGAATCTTCTCTTGGAAGTTCGGAATGCATTTGGTCAGAAGCTCTCTTTTGCGTACGATGCGCAGAGTCGTATCGTTGCTGTCACCACGCCCGGCGGGAACGTAATCACATATTCGTACGATGCCAACGGCATGCTGAACGGCGTGACCTATGCCGATGGCACGCGACGCCAGTATCACTACGAAAACTCCCAGTACCGCTGGGCGCTGACGGGCATCACTGATGAAAAGGGCGTCCGGTTCGCGACGTATGCCTACGATTCCCTCGGCCGCGCCACCAGCACCGAACACGCCGGGGGCGTCGACAAGTTCCAACTGAGCTTCCTCGGGAATGGACAAACATCGGTGACCACCGCGGACGGCACCAGCCGCACCTTCACCTCGGAACTGCAGGGCAACGTGCTACGTGCTACCGGCGCCTCGGCCCCCTGCCCAGCGTGCGGGGACATCGCCAAGGCGGTGACCTACGATGCGGCAGGAAATGTTGCGAGTCGGAGGAATTTTGCGGACAAGGAGACGCGCTACAGCTACGATGCGCTCGGGCGCGAGACCCAACGCATCGAGGGCTACGGCACGGCGGACGCGAAGACCACGACCACCGAGTGGCATCCGACGTGGAATTTGCCGCTGAAGGTGGCTGCGCCCGGGCGGGTCGACTATTTCACTTACGATGGTCAAGGTCAAATGACCGCCCATGGGTGGTTTCCCACAGCCGACGTCAATGGCGGCCAAGGGCTCAACGCAGCCCCATCGGGAGCGGTGTCCAGCAACAGCTATGGCTATGACGCCAACGGGCTAATGACAGCATTGACCGAACAAGTCGATGGCACGGCGACCCAGCAGTGGACGTTCGGCTACGACGCACAAGGCAATTTGACGTCTGCGGCAGACGGAACCGGTAGAACTTCGCATGCTGTGCAATATGATGCCGCCGGGCGCCTCCTCGAAGCGGTCGATCTGGAAGGCGTGACCGTCAAGTATGTCTACAATCAGCGAGGTCGCGTGCTCCAGTACCTGTATGGCGAGAACGTGACCGCATACGTGTACGACGCAATCGGGCAGAAAGTCCAGGTGACCAGTCCCAACGGAGACGTCACGAACTACACTTACGATGCGGCGCACCGGCTCATCGACGTATTGTTCAATGGTCAGTCGCTCACTGGCCCAGACCCGGATGAGCAACCTCTGGCCCTAGCCAGGACATCGGCAGAAGATGCAGGGGCCAATCCCTTCAGTGCATGGATGGGTTGGGTTTCGAAGCTATTCAACTGGTTGTTCGGTTCGGCACATGCGCAAGCGATACCAGTGCCGGTAACGGCAGTAGGCGCATCTATGTCGATTCCTGGTACCTACACACCGAACCCATGGGACGTGCTTGCCCCCAACCTCGGTGGAAAGAAGCCTTGGGAGTGGATGGCGATTTGGACGACACGATTGATTGAAGCGTGTTCGGGAAACAGTCCGAAAACCGATCACCGAGGACGGATTCAGGCGCAAGGTCCTGGCTATCCAGATGAGGGCGTTGGCGATGTTGAGGCGTGGGCGCAGGCGGACCCGCTTTCTGCAGCGTCTGGATTGGCGAAACTGGAAGCCCTTGAAGGGCGAATGACAAAGAAGCAGTATCAAGCTCGTTCACAGGCTTTGGCGAGAGCTAAGCGGTTTGTTGTGAATGCCAGCAGAGGCGGCGGAACAGGCCCAACGAAACAGACCTTCCGCAACGATGAGGTCATCGCAGTCAATGGCAGTGAGCGCATTGATATTGAGGTACAAAAAGGCATGGCTTTCGTGCCGTAAAGGGGGAACAGGATGACCAAGACATACGAGATTTGGCAAGCAATCTCGGACATTGATGGAAGCGGACAAAACGCGCTTATCGAAAAGGGGCAATTCGAAGCGCAAGCCCACTTGTTCGAGGGCACGCCAGTGCTACTAAAGACGTTTGATGCCGAAACCTATGACGAAGCCGCACAAATCTATAACGATTACTTCGGATGGGGCAAATACCACCCGATGAAAGACTAGGGGTTGATCGGTGTTACGCTCGGCGCGAGACGATTGGGGACGAGCGGTGCTCTTGATGGGAATCACCAAAGCCGAATCAACGTCGGTTCATGATAGTTGAGCGGACGTTTGTCGCAAAAGGTCCAGTGGCTGGGATTGGCCGGACCCAGCCACCTGGCCAGCAGTCAGTGAATGACTGTCATGGCCTGCGGCGCAGGGCTACTACCTCGCCCCTAGAGGGATTTTGATCCAGCGGACACAATTCATGCGCCGCTCAAAGCAACCCCTCGGTTGAAATCGTCCTCCAACGTCCGCGACGACGCACAGCCGTCTCGGCTGAAGCTAGCACCGGAAACTATCACGAGCGGGCCAAGATCATCGAGCGCCTGTATGTATTCGCCACGACCGGTGCCGAAGTTCATTGTCCTCAATTTCAATGCGCAACACGCGATACGCTGATCAGTGCCCAAAGCCCCTGGGTGACAGCGACTTCTCAATGCGCAACAACAAGGTTTCATTAGATAATGCCTGGGAAGGCTGCCAGAAGGTAGGCCCGGGCTGCGACCATTGCTATGCCGAAACCCGCAACCAACGGTCTGGCGGGGGCGTTGCCCCGAACTGGGGACCAGGGGCGCCGCGCCGCCGCACCTCCGCAGCCAACTGGCGAAAAATGTTTCGGTGGAACGCTGCCCACGCCGCGTTCGCTGCGGTCCACGGCCGCCGCCAGCGCGTCTTCTGCGCGAGCTTGGCCGACGTGTTCGATACCGCCGTCCCTATCGAATGGCTTATCGACGTGCTTGATGTTTGGCGCCAGACGCCGCACCTGGACAAACTCGTGCTGACCAAGCGCATCGGCAACGCTACGAAGCGGCTCGGTGAGGCGTTCAACACGCTGATGCTGCGCGACGATTGTGCAGAGAATCCGCTCGTACCTTGGCTGGCAACGTGGATCGCCGGCAATGCACCCGCTGATATCTGGCTCGGTGCCACGATCGTGAATCAGGCTGAAGCCGACCGCGATATCCCCAAGCTGCTGCGCACGCCTGCCAAGACGCGGTTCCTTTCGATGGAGCCGCTGCTCGGCCATGTCGACGTTTTCTCCTCTGCTACCGGCGAACTGTTGCACACGTCCGGCAACGACTACGAGCCGGGCGCCCTCGACTGGATCATCGTGGGAGGTGAGAGCGGCGCCGGCGCCCGCTCAATGCACCCGGCATGGGCCCGTTCCCTGCGCGACCAATGCGCCTCGGCTGGCGTGCCGTTCCTCTTCAAGCAATGGGGGCACTGGCAGGTCGTGGATGGGTCTACGGGGAAAGCGGCCTTTCACGCTGTCGGCAAGAAGGCCTCCGGCCGGCTGCTGGACGGGGTGGTCCATGACGCCTTCCCTGTGACGTCGCTCGACGTCGGCGCTGCATGCGGACGCGCACTGGCGCGTGGAGCGAAGTGATGGAGCCGTGCCGCCCAGGCACTCGGCTTGCCGACCCACGGCGCCATGCAGCCTACCGACATCCCCGACTTCTTCACGCGGTTCCTGTCCCAGCCAGGCGACCTTGTGGTCGACCCATTCGGCGGGACGATTCGCACCGGCCTGGCCGCCGAGAGGTTAGGTCGGCGCTGGATCGCAACGGAATGGATCCTGCAATACGCGCGCGGTGCCGCCGAACTGTTCCGCCAGTTCGACGGCTTTCAGATGCACCCGGCCATGCAATGGGCCACTCAACCCAAACGACAATGACGCAGCACGACGACAACGAACGCGAATACCCCGAACCCGAAACCGTCCTTGCCATCCGCGGTGCCATCGCCACCGGGCAGCTGGGCGGCCCCAAGGGTCCGCCTGGCCACTGGCTTAATGAATTCTGGCAGATTGGCGCCGCGCTGCGCGACCATGCCGAAATCCTGCAGGGCTTCGAGGACACCGCGCTGCAGGAACTCCTGAATACGACGGCAGACTATCTGGCGACCGACGTCCCTTAGCCCGGCCGCCTTTCGCACAGTCAGTCGCGCCCGACCGTTGGGCACAGGATGCGGGCAGGCATAATGCCGGCATTTCCCGATCCTGATTCTCCCCATGCCCAGCGGCCTCCTCCAATGCGCCCACTGCGACGGCGCCCCGACCTACATCTCTGGCCGGCTCCAGGCAGTTATCGTATGTGAAGAATGCGGCATTTCTACGCCTCCTGTTCGCCTGGACTCTGCGGACAAGGACACCGCGTTCACGACGCTCAGCGCGATCTGGAATAGCCGCGTCGAGCACCGCCCAGCCGACCAGAACGCGGTCTCAATGATGTCGCGGCGCGCGCTCACCGCATCGGACATCCCCTACTTCCTGAATCTGCTGGCGGCAACGACCTCCGACTGGGAGACGGTCGGACCCAAGTTTGCCGCCATGGCCGCGGCGCTTGCCCAGCCAGGGTACGAGTTCAAGCACGTAGATCCACCGGAGACCGTGATCTCCCAGGCGGCGAGATACCAGAAACTGTTGAAGCGCGCGAAGATCATCTATATCGATGGCGCACCGATGATCCGCTTCGATCATGTGCCGGCACTGTGCGCGGAGATCGCCGAAGAATCCCTCGCCGACAAGGACTGGCCGCTTCTGGATCTGCACGAGTTCATTGGTAAGGCTATCGATGGCCTCCCCGATCACTGGCAGCCTTGACTTTGGCCCAGAAAGGGCAAGCTGGGAGCGTGTTCAATGACGCCCTCCCAGCAATGATCCGTCAACTTACAGTCGCCCTTCTTCTCGCCGTCACCGCGGCAGCCGCCTCCGCCAAGGACGCCGCGCAATGCGGAAACATCCTCGAGGCCGGCAAGCCGGCGGCCAGCCGTCCTGCCGCCAACACCAAGCTGCTCTGCTACCGCGCGTACGCAGTCCTCTACTCGCCGCAGACCCGCACGGCCCTATGGTCCGCCGAACGCCTGACCGCCGCCGCGGCGGATGCGGCCCGTACATTGCCGCGCGACAGTGATTTCTATGAAGAAGATCGCTTGCCGGCTGGCGAGCGTGCGCAGCGGCGAGACTTCGTACGATCTGGATACGACCGTGGCCACCTTGCCCCGAGCGGTGATTTCGGAGACAAGGCGTCTCAGGCCGAAAGCTTCAGCCTCGCCAACGTCGTGCCTCAGAACAGCACGTCGAACCGGAGGACCTGGAGCCATATCGAGACATCGACGCGCAAGCTCGCGCGTCAGTATGGCGCCATCCATGTCGTGACCGGTCCGGCATTCACCAATGCCGCCCGAATGCTGAACGGCCGCGTGCGCATCCCGGACTATTTGTGGAAGGCAATCTATGTGCCGGGCGTCGGCGCTGCGGCCTACGTCGTCCGTAACGATGCGACGCAAGCCTACAGCGTCATCAGCATTAGCGAACTGTCGCGCTTCACCGGCATCGATCCGTTCCCCGCTCTGGCGCCGACAAAGCGAGGCGTCGCATTGGATCTACCGCCGCCGACACCGCATCCGGGGGAGAAGGCGGCTCGCCGTGTCGCATTTGCCAGGCTTGTTGGAAACGACAAAGCAGGGGATGCGGCTGAATCCCTCGGTGGGCTGGTTCAGCACGCCGGTGCGCTGGCCACGCTCATGCTGGCCTACGCGCGGTAGCATCCCGCCGGAAGGAACATGTTCCTTTCAAAAAAGACGAAAGGCGCGCCTTTTGACGCGCCTTTCGCTTTCATACTGGCCGATTTACAGTCAGCCTCGTGCCCAAAGCCACGTTCCGAGGCCGAAGTACAAGGATAGCGGGATGGATGCCCCCGCCAGCGAAGCCAGAACGAAGCGGAGCCGGGAAGGGCGCCGCGGCGCCCGCGCAAGCTCGATAGCGCGCCAGCGGACATTGTCCACCATGTCCCGTACCTTCGGGTCCACCGCGGACTCGTCGAAGCCCGCCAGCCACACCATGTCGGAGTTGTGAATCTCGCCCACGAAAATCGATATCTCGCTGCCCCCAAACACCCTCGCCCGTTCCACTGCGAACTCCAGCATGAAGACGCTTCGCAACGGGATGTTGAGCTCAGGCTCGATCATCGCAAGCCAGCGCCAATCAGGATCCGGAAACACAGGCCCGCAGCGATCACCCCCGCCCGCCCGCCGCCGGCAATTCTCCACGAGATAGGCGTACGGCTCCGGAAAGCCAGCAATCCTGCGCCGCTCGTCGGGCGAGAGCGCATGGAAGGCGGCAGAGCCACCGATGTCCTGGAGACGACGAAACCCGTTCGCTCCGAAGCGGTCCGCCATCGTCCGCCGCTCGCGCCGCATGCCAGCGGCCACCATAAACATGCGCATCGGCGTGAGAGCGGCTTTGAACTGCATCCGGAATGCATCGCGCAGTGGGATCTCAGTCCAGTCGTCCATCTCGACCTGGATGCCCCGGTACAGCTTCGCGAACTTCGTCTCGCCAAAGACAAGCTCTCCCGGGGCATTCTCGATTGCGTCTTCGACCAGAGCTTTGTACTGGCGATTGGTGCCACCCGTCAGACCATGGAGCACGCCATAGACATGGCAAGTGACGCCGCGATATCGGATCGTCGCCGCATCGAGGCGTTGCGGGATCTCCGCGGTGCCGGCGAGCAGCTCCGCGACCGGCACGTATTGTGGGGAGGGCGCATGCATCGCGTCACCGGCCACCGGCCACCATTGACCGCATCCTTGAATCGCTGGCCCGCCTTGAACTTCACGGTCTTGGCTGCCTCGACCCGGATTTCCTCGCCGGTGCGCGGATTGCGCGCCATGCGTTCGCCACGCTCGCCTTTGCTGAAGGTACCGAAGCCGATCAGGCTCAAGGTTTCGCCGCGGCCTACCGCCTCGACGATGGCATCGAGCGTTGCATTGAGGACTTGCTCGGCCTTGGTCTTCGTGAGACCGTCGACACCGCGAGCAACGGCGTCAATCAGTTCAGATTTCGTCATGCGGGTATTCTCCTTGCGCGTTGGATGTGCCGAGGTATTCAAGCACGCCTCGACCTCATCTCTCGCCTGGAAAGACCCGCCAAATTCACAACCTTTCGGAGTTGGAGCCTGGCCTGCCCGCTATCGGCCGAGCAGGCAGCTCCGCAAAGTCCTTCAAACCATCGAGGTAAGCGCGCCCCTGGCATGCGAGACTAAGATGCGCGACGTCGGCCTGCTTAAGCGCTACACCCAACGCCTTTCCCAACACATCGCCCTTCTCCGGCGGCATGGCGGACGAAATGCGAAAAATCGTTCCAGCCTCGGTATCGTGATCCTCGAGCTGCCACCCCGCCCCGTTCAGCCGCCGCCTGGCTAACGGTGCGAAGTGCGGACCGTAGGCAAATTCCGCCAGCAAAAGATCTCGTGCTAGGAGGCTCACGCTGGCGGTATGCTACTCTAATTGAGAATTAGAACTATATAGGGCAGAGTGCAGCGTGAAACCAGATTACTCGTTCGAGAATCAGTTGAAGTCTCTTGAACATGAGGCCAACGTCATTGCCAACTATACGTATGCGGAGATGACCATTCAGCATGCCGCGTCGCAATCTAAAAAACTGCTAGACCACTTAAACGAAACCCCCACCTTCTGGATATCCTGCACCGCCGCCTTACAATCAGCCGCATATATTGCACTCGGTAGAGTTTTCGATCAAAAATCTCCTTACAACCTCGAAGCGCTCATGATTTCGATGGAGCGCGATTTGACGATCTTCGGTCGAGATGCTCTTGCTCACCGCAAGCGCAATGGTGCGACGAGCGACCCAGCGTGGCTGGATGCCTACCTTTCCGCCGCGCACTATCCAACTAAGGCGGACGTTGCACGCCTGAGGCGAAATATTGAGAAATACCGGTGCGTCTATGAGCGCGCCATTATGCCGGTTCGCCATCAGTATCTCGCTCATCGGCAAGCGCACGGAAACACAAAAGTTCAAGCACTGTTTGCGCGCGGTAAAGTCGCTGACCTGTGGCGCCTGTCAACGTTCTTGGTCCGCTTGCACTCTGCGCTGTGGGGCTTGTTGCACAACGGTCGGAAGCCGTTACTTACGCCGGTTCGCTTCTCGGTAAATCGCATCTACGCCGATAGCTCCAGGAACTCAAGGCCGCATGAGCAAATTGTTCGGGAGACGCGAGCACTAATGAAGGCACTGGAACAGCTACCCAAGTCTAGCTTTCGGTCATAGGGGGTTTATCAAGAAATCGATGCACCCTCCTACATCGCGCCTGCCGAAGCCTCTATCCCGCGAACCTCGATTTCGCCCCGGAAGAATCGGCCTCGGACAACGTAGCCAGCCCCCCGCGCTGCTGTTCGCATAGGCGGCGCGGGCGCTCGGCTGGCCTTTATCTCTATCGCGGGGGTCGCCAGCATGTAAGGGACTGGCCCGCGTCTCGATCTTGACGGCGTCGAGCTGCCGAACTCTTGCCGATGGCGCCCCGGCGAGTTCTGCCTGCCAGTGCGGGCGCCGCTCGATAGTAGACCGACCGGTTGTCTTATGGTCAACGCCGTCCCGCGCATGCCGCTCCCCTTTCAAACGGCAACGCGCGGCAATGAACGGTGCGCGGGACACTTCTCCCCTCAAGCCTCGGTGTCGGCGCCGGGGCTTTTGCCCACCATCACTTCCCGCATGCTTTGCTCGATCATGGCACGCAAGGTGTGCTCGGTATCGAGCTCGCACCACGGGTGCTTGTTGTCTTCAGTTTCCATCGTGAAGTCGAATGCAAATGGGTCATGTAACACATAGGCGTCAATCTGCCGCATACGCTGCAAGTCTCCCTCTGATATTTCGAAACGGCCGGCATCGGCGAGTGTTTTCTTGAACGCCAAGGGAAACAACATGGAGGCGAAAGCGAGATGCGTGTGGACCGGCCAGACGAAGCGGCGCACCTCGCGCGAGAGGCCGTGCGCGGACTGCCCGCGTACTTGGCAAAACTCGCTGGCCCATGCTGTTAGCGGCCTCGTCACGTGCTGGTATTTCCCTTTCCAATCATCGGCAAGCGGCCCGTTACCTTGCATGTCAGCGTGATAGGGAAAGGTCCGGTCGAGCGCATCGATAAATTTCTTGCAGTTGTTGCTAAAGCCGAAGAGCCATTCGAACGCGCAATACAGCAAGACGGCCTCGGTATGGTCTGGCATGTCGCGCGAATCGGTATTCGCCGCGCAATAGTCTTCGATGGCACTGCGCCAGTGCGGCGGCATGTCCGGCATCAACGCGCATAGCAAGTGCTCGTCAATGGAAAACCACGACCGGCTGACGTGGTGCGGTCGATGAAAGGCAAACTCATCGGTGCCCCAACTGTGCAAACCTTTGCCGTCGCGCCGCCTTGTGTGAAATCCGAACCGGTTTGCCTCACCCGCTCGATACCGCTGGATGACGAGCTTATAGGTATCGGTATTCGTGTAGGCCACCGTGAATAGCCGGCGATTCGCAAGCGCGGCGAAGGCGACGAGCTTTTGCAAGGCCCACAGCCATTGCGCCCGATCCTCGATATCCATACCCGTCTGCCAATCGCCGAACTCGACCAGGGTAGCGGCGCGAATCGGGTGCCTCGGATGCTCGGCATACGCTCCGAGTACCGCCTCAATATCGGCTTGCGTTGCGTAGGGAAGATCGCCCGGCGCCTTGCCGAGCTCGTAAGGAATCAGGCGAAGCGCCCCGAAGCTGCGCGCTCCGTTGATGGCAACCCACGGGAAAAAGGCGATGGCCTTTGGCATGGCGACGGAGAGCCGGACGGCACCGGCCCAAGTGACGGTACGGCGATTCTACCGCGCGGGGTGTGAAGCCCTGCGGCTATGCCCGGGCAAGCCGGAAGGAATTTGCCACAAGCGCGATTCCGAGGATAGGAGTGGTGGTAGGTAGGGTACGGGGCGAGATCGCGTGTTTCGGCGGCTTCTCCGGCTTACGAACATCCGCCCCGCCTCAAGCCTGCGCCAAGCCCACGTGGACGCCCATCATGCCGAATGCCACCGGCTTGCTGCCAGCTTATGGAGAGAGGCGGCCGGCGTCGTGGTAGCCGGGGGATTGCTCGTATATTTGGCGTAGAATCCGCCCCGTTTCCAGCTTAGCTAAGTGATGCTTTGTAGCGTGTTTCTCAGCCAGCTAGAGGCTTAGATGACCCATGTATGTAGACAAACTCTACTCTGACGATGCGCTTCGCCGCATCCTAGCCAATGGCGTCGCGGCAAACGCGACGGCCGAATGGCCGTGGCTTCCCCCTTTAACCAGAGCCAGCGCTGGCGAGGCTTACAGGAAATCCGGGGGAAGCGTGCCTGCAACTTTGGCTATGTTTCATCGTGCCAAAAGCGCCACCACCCACAATATCGGCCATTACGTGTCCCGCTTCGACAACACGCGATATAGCTTGGCGCGCGAAATGCCCAATGCCTTCGCCGCAGCGGCTTTGTTACCGTCGGCTTGCGCAATTGCCGCCTCGATCTCTGCGACCGTGGGTTCGGGCCTGTCCTGGGCGCGCTGCGTTGCATACGTCGATAAGTACGCGTTGGCCTTTGTCGCGCGGCTATGGCCTGCGGCCTCCACCACCTTTCGCATGGCCTCGTGGTGCGCAGCCGCGTCCTCAACCTTGCCCCCGCCCTTGACGGCAGCGGGCTGCCCGCTGTGACGCTGGTACATCTGCTGCAGATATTGGTGGCGAAGCCCGTGTGCCGTCACGCCAGCGCCATTCTTGGTGACACCATGCTTCTCCAACACCGTATAGAAACGCCGGCGCCATTGCTTCTGCGTATAGGTCGCCGGGATGAGCGACTCCCTCCCAGGATTGGTCGCTTGCGCCAAGCGCGCGGCCTGCCCTAGCAGGTCGTACTGCCAGTCGAATTCGATAGGCACGCGTCTCGGCCGGCCGCCCTTGGTGCCATCGTGGACATGCAGCATGCCCGATGGAAGGATGTCCAGAGCAGGACGCAGCCGCCAGCTTTCCTTCGCACGCAATCCAAATCCGGCCTCAAGTTTCAGCTGCAGCGCGACGTGCCGATCCGTCACCTCAATCTCGGCAACCTTCGCCAGAGCATCGATCCCCTTGCCTTCCCAGGACCGATCTTCTTTCGCGACGTAGCCGCGAACGTAACCCTCCGGGCGCGCCGTGTAGTCGTCGATCCGTCCCACCATGTTGACCTTGCCCATCCACGACATGAAGGCGCGCAGATGCGTCAGCCGCAACTCTACAGTGCCGACATTCAGCTTGCGATCTTCTACCCAGTAGCGGACAAGCCAGCGAACGTGCTTCTGCCGGATTGCATACGGCGATGTCACCGCCATTCCACCGATGCGCCGTAACTCCACCATCATCGCAAGAAGCGCCTGCGCCCTCTGGCGTTGAGACATCTGCGACAGCGACCGGCCGCTGACTCGCGTGCCGCTGTGCGGTAGGTGAAGGTGCTCGCTCGCCAATACCGCGAATTCGGCCTTGAAACGTTCGGGCAGGTTGTACTGGTCCAGGATTGGTCGAAGGTTGATTGTCTTCAGCATGACGGATTCCTATTCGCGCTAAGCGCATCCCGCCGGCCGCGCAAATCTGCGCAACCCAATTCTCGGCGGCGCCAACCCCGAATTGGCCCTGCCCGCTTGGTGCACCGGGGTACCACCCCCAGCTTGCCGGCCCACCCTGCCGGTCCTACAACCACTCTTCCGGTCCTTTAGCGATGCCAAACCGATCGGCCCTGAGCATGGAAGCAATGCGTCGTGACCGTCCGCTTCGCGAACATGCAAGGCTCTCGCCTCACGCACCGCTTGCGCGGCCACCCTATCCGGTGCATCTCTGGATGCGAGCCTGCCTTCGCGTGGATTGCGTCCACACGCCTGCGGCCCTTGCCGTGATGGGTGATTACCTGTTGCGCCGTTCTGGTACCGGTGGCGCCCCCCGGATCGATATTTGCTCAGAAGCCTGCGTTCGCCGTCATTCGGCACGCAAAGCAGCTCCCCACCCCAAAGTCAGATCATCCCCGCCGCAGTGTTTTGGGCTTCGTGATCCGCACCCAGCCACGCGGCTGTAAGGGTGTCGGGCATACGCGGAATTTCCACAGAGCACCTGTCCGGTGTCCGGCTTCGGAATTGTCCGCACTACGGTCTATTTTCACAAACAGACCGCCAATCGGCTTGGTATCGCGGTGTCCGGTGTCCTCACTATCCGACACGGTCCACTTGATTTGATTGAAAAAAAAGCCGGTGCAATTTCCGGCATGAACAGTGAGCCCTGCAGTACCCCTCCGTACGGAAGGATCGAAGGCCGTTTTGTGCCGCGCAATGGCGGCGGAGTCGATGCGTCGGGGACGCGGTAGGTGCGCCAAGCATAAACCACGGAACGAATCACTGGCAACGTATCACACCGCAAATCGATCAGCTTTCGGCGCTTGACTTCGGCTTTTCAACGGTAGAGTGGGTGATAGCGATGTGCCACGAAGTCGGTCCACGTCGGAGCAGGTGGGACTTGGGCAAATCAAGTGCCACCATGTGCCATCAAAGTCCTCGGACATGGTGGCACTAGATAGGACATGGCGCCGCCAAGTGCCACTTGGTGGGACTTGCTCGGACCAGGACGCAGACTCTCTCCCGATGGAGCATCGACCGAAACAAACTCAATCCATCAAGGTAGCTGACATGAAACAACAGAACGAACTTATCAAGCACCCGACCATCGCCATCGACGTAGGCTACGGCAATACGAAAACCGCTTGGGCAATGGGCGCCGAGATCGCAACGAACATGTTCCCGTCGCTTGCTCCGCTCGCAGCAAACAGCTCCCTCAACGCCTTCGGCGGGGGCGTGTTCAAAGGCCGGAATGTCCTCAACGTCGAAGTTGACGGTGCGCGGTATGAGGTCGGCCCCGGCGTATCGATCAGTGGCGCGCATGTGCACACCGGCCGTTCGCTATCTGAGGACTTCGCGACCACCGCCGGCTACGCCGCTCTACTGGCAGGAGCGTTGCACTACGCCGGCGCGCGCGAAGTGGACCGTCTCGTGCTCGGCCTGCCGGTCCACAACACGCAAAAGTATGCAGCCCACCTCAAAGAGCGTTTCGCAGGCACGCACAATTTTGGGTGGGGAGACATACATGTCGGTAGCGTGCTGCCACTGCCCCAACCGCTTGGCACACTCATTCACTATATTCAGCAACGCGGCAAACAATACGACCCCGACAACTCGTATCTTGTCATCGATGTTGGCTATTTCACGACCGACTGGGTGGTCGCCCGCGGCTACACGGTCGACGACACGCGCAGCGGTGGCGTTCCAGGCGGCGCAGCGCGCATCTATCAGCAGGTCGCAAGCCTGATCACTGCCGACCGCAACCAACCGGATGTCGGCATCGAGCGCATCGACCAGGCCATTAGGGACGCCAAGCCGCTCGTGTATTTTGGGGAGGATCTGGATATGGGACCGTATCTGTCTGAAGCGATGGCGCTCACGAATCAGCCCGTAAAGGAAATCCAGACGCGCGTCGGCCGAACCGACGACTTGCGTGCCATCATCCTGACCGGCGGCGGCGCGCAGCTCTATGCACCGGCCATTCGCGCTGCGTTTCCCCTGAACCCCATCCACATGATGGACTCTCCCTGTTTCGCGAATGTGCGCGGCTTCTACACGATCGGTGCCGCCACTCGGCAGGCAAGCCGAGCCGCGTAAGGTAAGGCCATGGATAAGGTTCAAATGACCGTGACGCTGGTCGAGCCAGATTTGCTCGCTTACCTGCGTCAGTTCTCAGATCCACGAGAGCGGTCCTTCATGCTGCGCATGTTGGCATTGCGGGGACTCCAGTCAGGACGGGCCAGCGGGCAAGAGGCCGTGGTCTGGCCACCAGTGTCAGGTTCACCGGCGGGCGGCCTAGATTCCACGCCAGTGCGGACGCCTGCTCCCATAACTCAGGAGCCGATAATGCGAGGTGCCGTGCCTCGACCACACAACGAGGCACCGCTATCAGTGCCGACGGTAGCTGCGCCTCCTGCAGCGACAGGACCAATGCAAGGCGCGATGGAGGGGAATGATAGCGACCTCGTCGACCCCTTGGCCGGCATCGACATTGGAGCGCTTAATGACGCTATGGCCCGGTACTAGCCTAGGGCTTGACCGCCAACAGTTATGTGGCAAGCTACAGAAAACCTGACGGAGAGATCCACATGAAATTTTTCGACTTCCTCTCGACCAACCATGACATTAATCGATTCGTTTTCGGCACCGTGATCTGCTACTGCGTGGTGGAAGCTGTCGTGGCAGTCTACCGAGGTGCCAAGGCACGCAAGAAAGCGTAGGCCAAGTGCGCACGCCACAAAAAAAAAACCCAGCGATATGATCGCTGGGCTTTTTGTTTAAGGTTTGGGCTCACATCAGTGAAGCGTGCCAGGGGCAAGGCAGAAATCCACCGCCGATTCATACGAAAGATTGCTTTCGACCAGCGTGAAGCTGTTGCTTGCGTCCTTCCTGTAGACGTGGAAGAACTGTGCCTCTGACTTCCACGCTTGGACATCCTGAGTTGCAGTGCTCCGCATGGCTTGGATGTGCAGCTTGTTCACGATCATCGTAAATCCTTTCTGTGGCATTGCATTCTCCGTTGAGACTGCCACAAGGGAATCCGCCCCTGTGGGCGAACCCACAGGGCAGAAATTGAGGCTTGCCGCGTATGCGGCGGAAGAAAACTAGGCGGCGACCGCCTGCTGCGAGATCTCGCGCAACTGATAGACCGTGCGCCATTCGTCGCAAAAATCGCTGCCCCGAACCTTCGGTCGATGCAGCACAACGTTGAAGCCTTCACGCCGAAGGCGCTTTTGCAGCGTGAGCGCGTCGGCCATGCCTGGCGATTTCCCAGTCTTCGCATCGACCTTGTCAAAGTCAGCGAAGATGTGCACCGTGTGAATCCCAAGGTCGTTCGGTACCACGAACTTGCTCATCAGCACTCGGTTCAGGCAAGACCAGGTCGGCACGCGAAACAGCATGTATGCGGCGTAGGCATTCTCGATGCCTTCGGCCACACCGATTTCGCCATGACGCGGCGCCATCAATCGGACAGCGCCCCCATCCAGCGGCAGCGCGCCCGTGTAGTTGCGCTTGCTAGGCAGGATCTCCCCATCATCCGACACGACTATTGCTTTCTCCGGCTTATCCGGATGCAACGACGTACGATGCACAGTGGCTAGCCTGCCATCTGCCAGCCTGTACTCGGCAATCATGGTCGGAAACTTCCCAACCACCTTTCGCTCGTGCCAATAGTCCTGCTCGGCCATGCGTAGCGACTGCGGGATGGGGGCGCGTAGCCCCGGCACCCTTGCCGCGAGGTAGCGCATGGCTGCATCGCCAGGTTGAACCGGCTTCGATTTGCTGACTTGCTTCATGACGCGCCTCATCAGCTCACTTGGCGGCACAACTTCGCGCGCCGGCACCCGTGCCGCAACCGGAGGAAGTGGCTCGCTGCACTGTCCATTGAGCCGACGCTTCAGCTCCGAGTAGGACATGTTGGTGTATCGACGGATCAACTCTAGACCGTCGCCACCAGCGGGACTGCCGTTATTGCACTTGCGACACACCCAGTCGCCGCGACCGCGGTTTCTGGTGTAAGAAAACCGGTCCTTGCCGCCACATATCGGGCAGGGACCAGGGCGACCGCGCCAGAAGGCATCCGTGAGGATGCCGGCTGGCAGATACTGAGCGATGAGGGCGTCCCACTGCTCTGCCTTCCAGCTCTTCACAATCACACTGATATCTTGCATGGGATGACTCCTGAGGGAGTTGGTGGGTCGATGCCTGTAAAACAGGCGAAGGAACGCTTGCTCAAAAGACATCCCGGTTTAACCAGAAGGTCTTTTCAGCATAGCGTCATGCGTAGGTGGAAGTGGGTGGATTGCGGCAAGGACCGCGCAGACAGGAGAGATGCCGCTACTTCTGCCGGATTCCGGCAGAAGTAGGGAAAATATGCACGACACAGTGTGACCTGGCGGTCGATGGGACTATCGCCCGCCCTTCGTTCGATGCGCCTTAGCGTCGGAAGGGAATTCCGTCGAGCGCCCTCACCGCATGGAATGGAATTTCCTCATCGAACCCGTCGAATCCATCACGCTGCGCGCCGCCACCGCCATAGCCGACTTGTTGCGCATTGCGTGCGCTGGCACCGCCGCTGGTCGATCGCTGCTGATGACGTTGACCATGCAACTGGTCTTCGCTTGCGCGACGTCCAGCGCCCTCGCTCGCGTCATCATCAGCCGATTGACCGCCTTGGCGCCCTCCCAGCATCTGCATCTGATCGGCAACGATCTCGGTGCTGTACTTATCCTGACCGGACTGATCCTGCCACTTGCGAGTACGGATGCGGCCCTCGATGTACACCGACGAGCCCTTCCTCAGATACTGGCCGGCGATTTCCGCCAGCTTCCCGAAGAATGCAATCCGGTGCCATTCGGTCGCTTCCTTGAACTCGTTGGACTGCTTGTCCTTGTACCGATCGGTAGTAGCGATGCGGATATTGGTGACGGCGTCACCGCTGGGCAGATAACGGGTTTCGGGATCGGCACCGAGGTTGCCCACGAGGATTACTTTGTTAACGGATGCCATATGCTTCCTTGTCAATGAATGCGATTGATCGACCAGACCCAGCGGTCCCAGAGCTTTTGCTCGCCTGTTGTTCGATCACGAAGGGGCTGCCCCGTCGTTTGGTCGAATGCAGGAACTTTCTCTTTATAGAGGCGTTTGACGCCGACGCGCTCGCCCACCTTGCAACGGGCATCAGCCAGGACATCCTTCAGGCCCTCGCCTTGCAGCGTCTTCACGCCAGCGCCCGTATCGAGTTTCACTGCAAACGATGTGTAGGTGCGTTTTCCGCCAGGCTTTCGGTTGGGGAACTCCATTTCTCCCCATTCGAGCAGCGTGCCGACGGTGTACGTCGACGACGAAGCGTCAGATGCAGAAGTCTGGGGACGATGCACCGCACGATCATCTAGCTGACCAGCCTTTTGAAGGCCAGTGGAATGCTGCCTAACAACCTCCGCTTTGGAATCCTCCTGCCGCGACACTGAAGCGCTCAGCTTTGCGTCACGCACGACTCTCTCCGCAACGGACTGCAGGGTGTCGCCATCTGCGTCGTGCACGCCGACCTTGCTCCATCGCGGCATCACTTCGGGCAACAACTTGTCACCGAACGCCGTGTGTTGGATCGTCCGGTCGAATACGGCCCTGAAATGCACCACGCGATCGCCCTCATCCCGAAAGAGATGGGGCACGCCGCCAATGTGGATCTGAAATTCATTGTCTGCGCCGGTTCCCACATGAACTTTCGCGCTGGGTGGTGTAGGGTTCTTGTGGCCAAGCAAAGAAATGGCCGCTTGCTTGAAAAGATTGAAGAGTGACATGGGGAAATCAGAGAAGAGACCCGCAGCACTGTCTGCGCACCTCATCGAGGTCGGCTTTCAGGCGAGCATGGTTAAGGATGACGTCCTGTAGCACCTCGGGACTCACGCCGCACACTGCACAGACGTAGGTATAGGGCAGTGCACCGTCCCAGTAACCGAAGATCCAGCCGAGGGTCATGGAGTAGTCCTCCAGGTCCAGTGAAGACTTGTTGCGGATCCGGTCACGTAAGAGATCAGCACAATCGACTAGTGACTCTGGCATGTTGTCGCCGCGACGGCTGTCACAAGCCAAGCTGATAAGCGCGTCGATCATCTGCTCCCGAACCGATTCGCTCCAAAGCGAGGGGTCGGGCAGTGGATCGACTTTCGGAGGAGGCACAACGATAGCGGCCGCTTCACCGAAGAAGTCCAGCTGCCACCCTACTGCCGTTGTTTCCAAGATGGTCTCCGGACGAGTATCCGAAGACCCACCTGTCGGCGGGTATCGAATACCCGCGACAGGTGGAATGAGGCCGCCCAGAATTGGGCGGCTAGAAGTTAGGAACGGTCATGCGTTCCGGTGCGACGGATAGGCGTAACCACTGCCGAGCGTTCGTACTGCGTCTCGGGCGGTTGCGCCGGTTGAACCGGGGTAGCCTTACGTTCTGCCGGATTGTCCGGCGTCGATACCTTCGGCGCTGCCGGTACGACCTTGCTCCACTGGACCGCCTTCTCCTTCAGGTAAAAGAACAGAACAGCAGAGACAAACATTGCAACGATGAACGACTGCGAAGCTGAAAACAGGGCCAAGGACCATGCGAGAAGCTTGAGCGGGCGCTTGATGAGGTTGTTGGCAAAGGATTCCATGGTTTCTCTCGAGAAACGTTAAAAGGGATTTCCTGGCGGATGCCAGGCGATTCTTCGATGCTCGGACGAGCAAGGAATCCATGGAAGCGCGCATCACAACGCGCTTAAGGCATGCAATGCATGTCTTAAAGGCGCTATCTATGTGCGGCGGAAAATCAGGGGAAATTGGCGGTACGTGGCGCGATGTTACCGGCGCGACATGGAGGCTGGGTAGCCACCGCGATATCGATGCGTCTGTGACGCTGGAGGTGAGGTAACTCTACACCCGAATAAGTGGCCTGGCAAGGCTCGCTCGTATAGCGGCTTTGACCGCGAATTAGACGTCCGGGAACTGAGCTTTCGCCCATTTTGAAAGGAACATGTTCCTTTTCTTCGCCCTTTTAGCGGGTCGTTATCACGCAACCTGTATAGACAGGCAGTCCCCCCTGAAGTGGCACTAACCTTAAAATGCCTAAGCCCAAGTCGTTAAAAGAAGTACTGAAGTACCGCTGATTCGAGCTTGGACGTTGAAAGCGATATGGTTTTGCCTCGCTTTCGGTCCTCACGAGTACTCGATAACGTCATAAGCTTCAGCCTGATCGCTGCATCTGTTTCTCGTCTCACTTGACATTGATTTTCGAGTGGTAGGTTGAAGGAGTTGCGGCGCATACGGGTCCGCATCACTCTCGGCGGTTTCAAGTGCGAAGCGCAACACCCCTTGGTTATTGAACAGGAAGCCGGTCCGTGGGATTGGCCAGAACCTGAGCGAGGACTTGTAGCGGGGAGTGCCAGTTCAGGGTTTTGCGCGGGCGGCCGTTGAGGCTGTCGGCGATGGCGTCAAGTTCCTCCTGCGAGTAGACGGACAGGTCGGTGCCCTTGGGTAAGTACTGGCGCAGCAGACCATTGGTGTTCTCACAGGTGCCGCGCTGCCAGGGGCTGTGCGGGTCGCAGAAGTACACTCGCACGCCAGTGGCGGCGCTCAGTTCGGCGTGCCTGGCCATCTCTCGACCCTGGTCGTAGGTCAGGGTCTGGCGCAGCGGCGCCACCAGGGATTGCAGCTTCCCGGTAAAGCCGGCCAGAGCCGATGCAGCGGTGGCGTCTGGCATCTTGACCAGCAGTACGGCGCGGCTCATGCGCTCAACCAGCACGCCTACGGCGGATTGGTTGCCCGCCCCCTTGATGAGGTCGCCCTCCCAGTGCCCGGGCATCAGCCTGTCGTTCACCTCGGGCGGGCGCACGTGAATGCTGACCATGTCGGGAATCTGGCCGCGCCGGTCGGTTCCACGCGAGCGCGGCAGACGCTTGGTTCGGGCCTGTCGCAAGCAGGCGATGAGCTGGCGGCGCAGCTCACCCCGCGGGTATGCGTAGATGGCGTTGTAGATGGTCTCGTGGGACACGTTGAGGTCGGGTTGGTCAGGAAAGGCCCGCTTGAGCGTAGCGGAGATTTCCTGGGGCGACCACTTCTGATCGAGGAAGTGGCGCACCACGCCCCACAATACGCCATCAGGAGCGAGCTTAGCGACCGGACGGCTGGCCTTGAGGCGTTGCGTACGGCAGGCTTGTGCGCTCATTGCGCCATAGCCGCCACGGGCGGTGGCATTGCGGCGAAGCTCACGCATCAGTGTCGAAGGCGCGCGGCCAAGCCTGCGGGCCATGGCCCGCAGGCTGACATCTTCTGCCTTCCAAATCTCGATGCGCATGCGTTCTTCGGGTTGTAGTTGTTGGTACTTCGTTCTCGTCATTCACCACACCTTACCGAATGGCAAGGTGTTGCACTTCAGATTTGAGGCCGCCCTCCTTTAATGACGGGGCAACAATGGATAACAAGGGAAACGAAGACAAAGACGAGAAGCCGCGATTCGATATCGTTAATCCGAGCGCATCGAACTCGTTACGCGAATTGGCCGTTCACCAGTTGGGCCAGTACGTCGACAATGCGGCAATAGGCCGGATCGTTCAGGCGGCGCAAGAGATCGAACTCTCTCGCCGACGCATCCTGAGCGAGCACACCGCCATCGGCTCGCGCATGTTCCAGATCTATCACGCGATCCTGACCTCAGTCCAGAAGCGCTTCGGGGCTGGAGAGCGCGCGCAGAGCGAGGCAGATGCCTTGCTGTATTCCTTCGCCGCCAAGGCGCTGCGAATCTCTCGAGGTTCGGCTATCAAGTATCTCCAGGCGTTTCACCACTTCTCCGACAACGCAGACGCCATCACCTTTCTGAACCTCGGCGAACTGACCATCCTGAAGCGCGCGGACATTACGGAAGAGGAGATCCAGCGGTTCATTGATGCACGTAAGGCCGATGAAACGTACTCGCGCAAGGACATCATCCCGTACATCGAATGGTCGCGCAAAACACACCAGGAGCTGAACAGCGTCATGGCTACGCTCCAGGCGGCCGAAGACCAGCTGAACGAGAGCCTCGAGCGCCAGCGTGACCTCGAAGCCCAGATGCGTGCCATGCGAGAACAGGCAAACGTTTCCGACGCCCAGAAGCTCGCGCAGAAGGAGCAACTGGACCGCTCCACGGCAGCGTTGAATTCACAGGCGAATACCGTCGAGTCGCTGCAGGTTCTCGTGCAGCGACTGACCACCGAGAAAACCGCACTGCAGAAGACCCTCGCTGAATCGAAGATCCGAGAGGTTGTCAGGGAGGTCCGGGTCGAAGTGGTGCCGCCGGAGTACAAGGACGTTGCAGAGGCGGTAATCGAGGCCAACCGGCAACTTGATGAGGCCAAGGCGCAATTGCGCGAGGCCCAGCAACACCTTGGTGACATCAACGTCCAGATTCAAGCGCATGAGTCTCAGGCGGCAGATTCCCGCAGCACAGCACTTCGCATCGATGGACTGTGCGCCGACTTAGACGACGCACTGAGTAAGCTCCGCGCGACGATCAAATCGATCAAGAAAAAGGAACACGGCGCGGCATTGCTGTCGCTGCGCCGTCGGGTTGAGTCCTTCCATAACGAACTGATTGGCCTCACTGGAGCCTGACATGCAAACGAACCCCTCGCGCTCGATCTTCGAGCAGTTCATTTTGCCAAGCTGGGTCCAGGATCGCGCCCTCTCGGCTAATCTTCGCATCAGCAACTACGTTGTAAACGCCGTGGCCGTGCGCCCGGAGTTGGAACGCGTCTTCCGCGTTACCCATAGCGATCTGTTCTCGTTGCGTAGCGATCAGACACACTCAAATAAGGTCTTCTGCACCCCGTTCCTTGCCTTCGCACCCGCGCTCTCCTCCGTCGCAGACTGGCGGTCGTTCATCGAGGGAGGGATCCCGACGATTACCATGGAGCGGTTGCAGGCGTCCTTGCCGGCGGATCTCTCAATCGTCGAGCGGCTCGCCCTCGAGCACACCAATCGGTCCTACATCACAGCGCTCTATGACATGTTGAACATGTCGGTGCTGGCCGCCCCACTGATCGGCATCTCCAATGAACTCGCCGCCTATCTCCGCTCGGTTCCACAGCACGAAATGGATGTCGCCATATCTGAGCGACTGGTTCCGCTGTTCCACTGGCGTTTCGCTGACGAGATGTTCTGGTTGGAGACCCACGCGGGAAGGCTGACGCGCGAACTCATTGCGCACTTCCTGATGGAGTCGTCGCCAATGCGTACGGACAAGCTGCCGCATTCGGAGCCGTGGGGCAAGTTCCGCCTCGAAAATTTTGTGCGCGATGCCCTCTTCGAAGCATTCCTCTACTTCGGGTGCCGTGCCAAGAGCGTGTCTTCGCTCTTCAATACCAGTCTCGAGGTCGCCCGCGACGCGTACCGCAGGATCCATGGCCGATCGTCGCCGTCTGGCCAGCCACCTTCGTCCTTGACTTGGTTCATCGAGACCCCGCCCCGCCGCGTGCAATCGACCTTCCAGATGTGGCTGTTTCGCTCTGCAATCGCGCGTGAAGTGTCGACGCCCGAGAGCTTCGTCGCCGCCATCGACATCAACAGAACGTTTTTTGCCGACGATTGCAAGGTGCCGCCTGAGCGTTCCATGCACCTGGCACGATCAATGGCCATGAGCGAGGAGCTCGCGGTCTGGCCTTGCCGGAAATGCGGCACGCCTTATCTGGCATCCAACTCATCGGACAAGATCGAACTGTTGCATTCCTTTACGTGTCCCTGCTGCAACGGAACACTGACTGCAACGCGCGGTGGGAATCGTCGCCGTAAATAGTAGACTTCGCTTCCCAATCACCCTGCCATGGAGCAGCATTTGTGAAAGACTGGATTACGATCGGCTTCAACTTCTTCCTGCCCGCCTATTTGGCTTTCCGTTGGTCTGGAAAGGAGAAACGTTCGAAATGGGCGTGGACGGTCGCCTGCTTCGTTTTTTCTTGGTTCGGGCTAATTGCATTCGCGCTGACCCGGCGAGGCTTACCCACGGTCGAAGAGTACGCTCGGACAAATCCCGGCAATGCTGCGGGCGGTATGTCTTGCAACCGCTGCGGGTCGCGCAGCATCCGGGTGTGGCGGGAGCAAGCTTTCATTAAGGTCCGGCAATACCACATCTGCAACCACTGCGGGACAACGCTGTACCGCTCACGGTAACCCCCCTTATTGGGGGTTAAGACCTAGAACTGCTCCGTCGATACAAGGACGGTCCGCAATCTTGTATTCTTGCGGTCCTTGCCACTTTTGACATTGATGAAATGCGCTTGCTGCTCGCGATCCTGCTGCCCTGGTTCCAGTTCTTCACGATCGGCCGTCCCTTTGCGGGGATTATTTGCCTGATCCTTCAGCTCACGATCATCGGGTGGATTCCGGCTGCGATCTGGTCGACCTACGCGCTAAGCCAGTACAAGACCGACAAGAAGATTCAGGCTGCCCTCAATAGCCGCGGTCGATAATTTTTTGCGGGCTTGACTTGCGGATTAAGCCCGTAGGATGGAATCAAGCGGTTCGAAACCGAATCGCGGTCCATCTTGAACAACAGAGGAAGAAAAAATGCAAAAGACCAAAATCGCTCTCTCCATCGTTTCTGCTGCTGCACTGCTGACCCTCGCCGCCTGTGGCGGCGGCGGTGGCGACAGCGCTGCTGTCACGCAGCAACCGGCAACACCGACGCCGCCGACGCCGTCTATCACTGTTCAGGGCAGCGCGGCAGCGGTTCAGGCGGACCCGTTGGCCGTCGTGTATGTGCCGCATACTGAAACGTCGACTCGGCCGGCCTTCCAGTCAATCTCGCATGCGGCATTTCCCGCGCAATATCAGAAAGCCACGCAAAGCGGTGCATACACACAGGTCGGGATCGACGCCAACAGCCTTATCACGCTGACCAGCGGTAAGGTGGTCGATGTGACCGGAAATGGGGACTACGCGATCGGCCGCTGGACCGATGGTTCGTCGACGATTGGCGCAGTCAACGTGAATCAGGGCGATCACTATGCCGTCGGCACGCCACTCAAGTTGTTGCAAGTTCTGGGCATTGGCAAGACCTTGGCGTGCACCCAAATCGCGTCGACCAGCCCAACAGCGGTGTCCGGAAACTTCCCTGTCGGCAAGCTGAATTCCGCCACTGCGGTAATTGACCTCAATGGCCCTACGCTGCAAACGCTCAACCTTGATGTGGCTATCGGCTCTGACGCGCACGCAACGGCAAACATTGTCGGCACCGTCTTGAACGGTGTGACGCAATCTAATGGTGTTCTGCATCACGTCCAAACGCTCGGGACGTCCCAGTCCCAACCGTTGCTCGCCATCGGTTACGCAATGCCCACACCGTCGAGCGGAGATGTCACGGGCGTAGTGATTCTGAAGTGCCAGTGATTCTCCGTAGCTCGTAGTAGATATCGGCCAGCCATGCTGGCCGATATTTTTTGTCCGCTAGTTGCAGGTGAATCCGAACCTACTGACCAACCCCTCCGTTCCGTCAGTGTACCGAACCATCAAATCGCTACAGTTGGCCATATAGACTTGCGCGACCGCTTTGCCGACACCCCCGCCGACACTGCGCCACACGCCAGATTGGCAAGACAGGATCTTGCCCGCGGAATCGCTCCGGATGGACCCTTGAGGATCACCGCAACCTTGGCCATCGTAGACCTGCTGTCCGCCTGCCGCCGAGGGGACAATTGCGCCGGCAGCAAATAGATACCCATTGGCTGTAACGTTTCCCGCGCTGCTAACATTACCATTCGAGGTCAGTTGACTCGCGACGACCTGACCAGTTGCTACCATATTGCCGTTGGACTGGACGTAGTTGCCGTACACGCCGTTTCCCGACATGTTTCCAGCTGCAGATACATTTCCGTAGGATTGGACCCCATTGCCGGCCAAGACGTTTCCCGTCACGTTACCGCTAGCGGCGACATTTCCGGCCGCCGACACGGACCCATTCGACTGGAAATTCCCAACTCGATTCATCGCCTGGTTGTTCGCGTCCATCGGGCCGGTCAAGTTCAGCGAGCCGTCTCGCTTGTAGAACTGGTTCATCGACTGGGCCAGCAACGAACTCGATCCGGTCCGCATCGCCAGCACACCCGAGGGCTGTGCAGCAACCGGATTCACCGTGGACCAGCTGGCGGACATGCCGGTGATTGTGGCCGGCGTCTCCGCATACGAAACGCCGGCGTCCTGCCCAGCCTTCGCCACAGCAAGACCCAGCAGGTCGGTCCGAACGCGGCCAACAGCGTCCCGGTATCCGGTCGTCGAGTACACCAGACCGGGGATCGAGCACGCGGTGATGTCAGCCCCGCAATTTGTTGGCGTCAGGTCCACACGGAACGAGAGACCCAGCGGGCTGATGTCCGTGTAGCCGATCGGCAGAAGTCCAAAGTTGATGAGATCCTGGACCGTCGGATGCAGCGGACT
Organism: Cupriavidus metallidurans CH34; assembly: GCF_000196015.1. Classification (NCBI taxonomy): domain Bacteria; kingdom Pseudomonadati; phylum Pseudomonadota; class Betaproteobacteria; order Burkholderiales; family Burkholderiaceae; genus Cupriavidus; species Cupriavidus metallidurans. The sequence goes on from NC_007972.2 coordinate 143,545, forward strand.
TGCCACCCCAATCGTCTTGCCGCCCACCGTGAGGTTGGTCGGGACGGTCGGGCTCTTCGCCAGGTCCGTAAATGCCTCGAATGTGTAGGTATTCACGGCCGAAGCGATGTTTGCCATGTAGTTGCCCGTGCCGACCGACTGAACCTCTTCAATCTCCGCGTACGTCCACGGCACCGATGCCATTAGTGCGACGCTGCTCAGCGCCAGCCCCATAGCGTAGTTCGACATCAACATATTCCACTCTCCTATGCCAAAGCCCGGCCAACGGCCGGGCAGTCTATCCGCGCGTCAGGCCGCGATCAGGACATGAATAGGTCGATCGTGTTGCTGTCGCTAGAGCACTTGACCTGCGTCATGTTCACATTGCCCCCGACGTCTTTGATGGTGGTGCCATTGACCACGATCTTGCCGGCGCTGCTCTGAAAGGCCGAAGCGATCTGCGTGCAGGCAGCATCGGGCTGATTCGGGATGGTGTACTGCACAGAATCGTTTGCGGTCAGCAGCTTGCCCGGCACGATCGTTAGCGTGCCGCCGCCAGGCTGCACGGTGACCGTTCCGCTATCGACCGTCATCGTCGTCAGGTCTTTGAACGTGCCGTTGTCGACCACCGACGCAACCGTGACCGTGGCGTACCGGCCGCGATAGTTGGTCTTGACCTTGCCCATCACTTTGTTCAGCTCGGTCGTGAACTGCTGGACCTGCGAGTCTGTCGAGTTGCCTGAGAAGAGCACCAGGATGGCAACGAGAGAGAAGGCGACGAGCAGCAGGTAGAAGCCGTATTCGTCCAGAATGCCACCGTGCTGGCCACGAAGCCGCGGATTGCTCCGAATTCGCTTCCATTGCTCGGCACGGCTCAGGCGGTTGAGCGGTACCGGATTCTCGCCCGCCGTCGTTTCGCGAGCCGCCGCGTTGGTTTGGAGGTTGTTGTCCATAGTTCAGCCTTGTTCGTCAATTGGATGGGAGGGTGGAGGGGTTGATGCTCTTCTGATGCGTCTTGATGCCGTGCACCTGCATGCTCTTCTTCAGCTCACGCGCCATAAACGCCGGCATGAATGCGAGGGCTGTAATCAGGACGATCAGCAGAACGGAGGAACGCCGGTTGAACTTCGACGCTCGCTGTTCGAGTTCGCGCGGCGCGGTCTTCAACACCGTCACCGATACCGTGTTCAGCATCTTGGAAAGGTCGTCCTCATATTCCGCGATGTCCTGGATCCGATAGGTGGTGTCACGGTCAAAGAGCCCCGTGTCGAACATCTTTCCGCCGGCATTGGGCGACTCTTCAAGCGTCGCCTCGATACGCCGGATGTGCTGGGCGAGATAGGGGTACGCGTTGGCGCGCATCATCTCCAGCGCGTTGGTCAGGTTGTTCATATCGCCGCCGAAGCGCTGCGTCACCGCAGACATGGCCGCGAGGAACTGTGCGCCCTGAAAGCGCCGGAAGAAGTCGAAGATGATGACGTTCTTGTCCAGCCATGCGCGGTACGGTCCCGTGTAGTTGCGAAGCGCACGAAGCACCCACCATACGAGCCCCACCTCACCCAGGAGGACGAGCCAGCCCCACTCGCGCAGGAAGGTGGTACCCAGATGGAATGCGCGGGCAATCGGCCCGTAGCCGTCGACGGGGAGGAGGTTTGCGAAGCTGCGGTCCAGCATCGGCGCCACAATAAAGGCCATGACGCCAAGGTAGACGTGCAGAATGATGAGCGTGATGCCCATGCTCGCCAGCAGCAGCAAGATGTTGGACTTGGCCTCGCTCATCGCGCGGAGGTTTTCCGCCAATCGGAACAACCCGTCTTTGACATCGCCGCCCTGCTCGGCCACCGCCAGGATAGCGAGGTCTTCGTCAGGAACTGTGCCCCGAAAAATTTCGGCCAGCCGCGATTCCTGCGTCTGCCCGTCGAGACCTTCGTAGCGCGCCAGCCATAGCGCTGCCAGCAGACCCAGCGGCTCGCCGGCGCGACGGGCTGCATCCTTTGCAAAATGGTTCGAGATCGGCTCACCCGGCATCTTCTCGATGCGCATGGCGAGGTCGTAGTAATAGTCCGCGCGCTTGGGCGAGAACTCCAGCTTTGCGAACCACAGCTTGTCCGGAAAGCGCCCCGTCGCACCACCGATGCTCTCGGCGGCCGCGGCGTACTTCTTGCGCTTGATCGCGGCAAGTGCGTCTTTCAATCGTTGCATCATTGTCGAGCTCCCGTCAGTCGCTTCAACTTCGCTTCATACGCATCCAGAGACAGAATCCGCTCGGCCTGGCGCGGATCCACCGTGCCGGCGAACACGTGATACATGGCCACTTCGAATACCGACTTGCCGGTACTGTCCGGTACGTCGAAACCGGTCACGCGCTTTTCGCGTTGATGGGCCTGCAATTCGATCGCGCGCGCATCGCGGATGTACATGAGGTCCAGCTCGTCCGGCTCGAACATCTCGGCGGCCATGACGCGGCCACGAATGCCATTCAGATCAGGCAGGTTCGCTCGCCGGCATTTGTCGCATCCGGCTTCGCGCCGTACGCGGATACCCTCGATGTCGAACTGGAACAGGCGCTCGATCTGCTGGAGCTTCGCCGCACCCAGAATGTTCTTGGCTTCCTCGCCGTGATGGCCGCAGTCGCACGTCTTGGCGAGCAGCGCCTGGTACACGTAGAGGTTCACAAAGCCGGGAGTGGCCAACACGCTGCGCGGAATCTGCAGTTCACTGTCAGCCAGGCGGTCGGTGGCCGCCGTGGCCGAGGGCGCGTGCAGCGTGGTCATCGCACGCAGGCCCGCGCCGGCAACGTCGCGGAACAGCCCTGCAGACTCAAAATCCCGCACCTCGCCAACCATCACGAAATGGGGATTCATCCGCTTGAGCTGACGCTTGGCAACGATGAACGGATCTTCTTCCCGGTTTGAGCCATCCAGTTGGCGTGCCACCGAGAAATGGTGCGTGCCATGAGCCATCAATTCGACCGGGTCTTCGATCGACATCTTGTTCATCCAGGACGGCAGGCGCTGCATGACGGCGTGCGCGGTGGTCGTCTTCCCGGAGCCCACCGTGCCGACCAGCACCACCCCGCCGCCCATCTGCATCGTGCAGCGGTCGATGACATCCGCCTGCTGCTGGAAGAAGTGCAAGTCTTTGACAAAATCGACCTGAGTCGTCGTCGCGTTCTCGGGATTCATACGCATGACGGTCACGTGACCGTCCGCGCTCTGCATCGAGGCCCACCGGAACACCATCGGCACGCCGTCAACCACCGTCCGGATGCTCGTCTGCTGCGGCTGCACGCGGCTGAACACCCCGTGGGAGCCGCCCTTACCTTTCTGGAAGACGTGAGACAGCATGTCCAGCAGGTCGGTCGTGCGCAGGCGAAACTCGGGCGGCAGAACCAGATGGCCATCGATGGCGAAACGGATCTGCGACAGCTCGCTGTTGTCCTTCACCTCGAAGTGGATGTCGGATGCCTGCTCGCGCTTGGCGAACTGCGCTGCAGCGAGGAAGGTCTGCCACAGGCCGCTCGCATTGCGCAGCCCCGTGGTCTGGATGCCTTCCTGACGTGTACTGCCTTCGACGCCGCGCGACAGCGCAGTCATGACCTGCGGAGTGGCCGTGTAAAACAGCGGGTCGGCGGCGTCCCAGCGCAACTTCGCCTGACGCAGGATCTCGTCCGTATAGTCCGAGTACCGCATATCGGCCAACAGGATGAACGCGAACTTGCCGCGCTGGCCATCGGCCGCCGCCTCGATCAGCACCGGGCAAATCTGGTGCCGCAGTGATTGCGCCAACGAGAGATCGTCGTACAGCACCCGCGAGAACGGTGGCAGATCATCGGTCGTTCGCACCTCCGTACAACCGACGTCGCTCATCTCGGGCAGTGAAAGGGAGGGTTCGGCGTGCACGGGCGCCGCGGCGACCTGCGCCGTGCCCGCGCGAGCCGCACCCGCGCCGGATATGACCATGATTCCGCCGGCGGCCTCGGGCACCAGCCCCTTTTTGGAGCGTTCAAAGAGTCGCACGATGGACTCCTTAGCCCTGCGCCACTGCCGCAGGCGCGGCCGGCAGTGCAGGCACCGGCGGCACCGGTGGCATGATCGGGGACACACCATTGCCAGGCGCGGCGGGGAACGGTGCAGGCATCACCGGGGGCTGAGACGGCATCGCGGTGGGCGTCCCGGTGGCGTGAGCGGGCAGCGGACCACCGCCATTCGCTACCGACGCGCGCTGCACGGGAGGCTCCTCGAACGGCATGGCATCGTCGTCGGCACGCTCCGCGGTGAGCGTCTGCTTTCCCTTGGCGAGCTTTGTGCCTGATTCGGAGATCGACACCACCTTGTAGCCGCGCACGGTCCCGCCAACTTTCGCCGGATAGACCTGACTGCCCCACTTCACATAGCTGCGCAGCGTGACCGGGAGGCCAGCCTTGCTTCCATCCACGCCGAAGATCGCCACGGTCTTGGGCACGCCGCGGGCCTCACGCTGCTCGGCAGTGGGTGCCGTCGTGGTGACGACCGGCGCCGGGTTCGTCTTGGCCAGCTCCTGATCGGCCTTTTGCACGGCGATCTGCGCGTCTTTCTCCAGAAGCACCCGCGTCACAGTCTTGTCGCCTTCCGCATGGGCCAGCGAGGCGGCAACTGCGAGAAGAATCATGGCAATGCGTTTCATTGTTTTCCTCCATCGCGGGCGTACGCATCGCCCTTCACATTGAGTTCAAACTTCGATTTCTGAATATCGGAGTCCGCATCCAGGTTGATCGTCAGGACGATCTCGTTGACCGAGACGTACGGCGGGAAAGTGCCAATCTCCGCCGCGTTGCGCAGCGGCCCCTCCATTTCCCACCTGGCGCTCTTGTAGACATACGGGATTGAAGCGAGGCCCTCTCCCGGGATCGAGCCGAACAATCCGATGTCCTGCAGCACCGCTTTGGATGCAGCCGGACGCAGCAATTGGAGGGTCGACCCGAAGTCCGTGCGCAACGCCATCGACGTCGGCAGCGTCTGGAGCAGCTTGCCCAGCGGTGCGTCCGGGCCGAACGGCACCATCGCCTGCACGGTGACTTCCTTGTCCTCCTTGGAGAAGGCGGGCGCGCTGAAGGCGTCCGGCAGCGCGGCGAGGAAGGTAGCGTTCGTCACACCTCGTGGCGCGTCCTTCGCGCCGCCGAGTCCATAGGTAAGCGAGCACGACGCTTGCGGCGCCGCGACCGCACCACAGTTGATCTTCGTGAGCTTCCATCCGCCGACAAACAGCGGATCGACGTCGACGAACCACTTTGCGAAGCGCGGCACCGCCACCGCAGCGACCGCCGACGGCGCGCGGCTGCGGGCCAGGATGTCTTCGGCATAGCGTTCCGCCGGGCTCTTCTGCGGCGGCGGCGGATGCTTGCGCGCCTCATAGGCTCGGTACTGCGCCATGCCGTACTTGTAGCCCACGGCCCCGACAACGATCAGGGCGACCAGCGCAAGCAAACGCTTCTTCGCGGCGGCCGAGCTCGGCTTTCGCAAGGCTGCGTGCTGGTCGGCGGCGTCGGCGAGCTGCTCAAGCGTCAGCTCCGAAAACGTCAGCGCCGGCACGTTGCCGAGCAACTGCGCCAGTTCGGGAAGATTGCCGGCCAGCCGGAAGGTGCCCCCTGCGACCCGTGCGAACTCGACGGCAAGCTCGGAGAGGGTCTGCTCGTCCTGAACGACGCGGTCGAATCCGACACGTGGTCGGCCCTTGAGGATGCCGCAGACCAGATAGCCGACATGCTGGCCCGCATGTTCCAGCCTGTACGCGAAGAACACATTAGGCATCAGCCCGGGAATGCGGGCCACCGCGACAGCCGCCGAATAGAGCTTGTCCTTGACCTTGGTCTGCGCGTCTTCCTGGGCGAGATAGCCCATGTGCAGCGCCGCGCCGTCGTGCCAGATCCGCGCAGCCTTCACTTCCTTGGCGACTTTCGCGGCGAGGTCAGGCGCGGGCGCGTTCCCGGTCAGGGTACGCCATTGCATGCCGAAGGCAATCGCCTTGCCGTGGATCTCGAGGATCATCGGGCAACTCCCGGCGCCACGCGCTCGGCCCACGCATCAGAAGATGGCGTTCGGATAGCACGCATGATTACTTGCCCTCCCCGTGGTCTTGCACCATGACTGTGGCAAGCAGCAGCGTGAACGTGCGCGTCTTCGAGACGGTCTGCGAACCACCGAGAAGCATTGGCAACGACTCGCCCAGCGTTCGACGAGTGTTCGCAGTGTCGTCCTGGTCCAGTGCGGCCATGAGCACCGTCTGTCCATTGCGGACGATGATGTCCTGCTTCGGAATGCCCTTGCCGACGATGTTGATGGTCTGAACTGACTGTTGGTTGTTGCCGCTACCCGAAGTGAATTTCTCGAGCGGCCCGTCCTGTTTGGATTGGTCCAGCGCGATCGTCAGGTTCACGTCGTCGCGCGAGGTCGCGTCGGCATAGGCCGCCAGCTTGAAACCGACCGTCGCCGTCGATGTGATGATCCCCGGGATCCCACCCGTACCGCCCGCCGTCGTCGTCGCCGGCGTCGAGCCGGATGCATACGAAAACGTCCGGCGATTGTTGTACTGGAAGCCGTGACGGTTGCGCATGGAAACGGGAATCGTGACGCCCGAGGTCACCGTTCCGTACTGCTTCAGGGCATTCACGATGGCTTGCGTGCCGTTGAATCCGCCCGAGGTGATACCCAGGCCCACCCCACCGGCAGTCGACGAAACCAGGGTGGCCGGTGACAGCGCGTTGACCGTGAAGCCCGGCAGGTTCTGCAGCGCCTTCGTGAGCACGACGTTCCAGTCCACGCCGGCTTCACCCGCGTCCGAGACCGTCAGGTCGATCATCTGGAACTTCAGGGTCACCATGCGCGAGTAGATCGCGATCTGCTTGCGGATGATCTCGTCGGCCGCATCGACTGCTTCCTTGGTATCGCGCAGCGTGAGCACGCCGGTGGCGGGGTTCAGCTCGGCGCTGCCGACCATCGTCATGGCGGGCAAGATGCTCTTCTTGACGCCTTCGAGGTCGTTCTGTTCCTTGATCTCCGCCTTGGCCGCAGCATCGATCTGAGCGGACTGCCCCGAGCCTCCCGAACCGCCGCCCGACGAACCACCCTCGGCCGACTGCTTGAACTCGGTCGTGAACGAGTTGGTGCCGCCGGCCATCGGCAATTGCCAGGTCTTGGTCACCAGGCGATAGAACCGGACCAGTCCTTTTTCGGCGTTGTATTCCCAGTTGATGCCCAGCCGTGTCGCAATCAGGTCGAGCATGTTCGCCAGCGGCATCTTTTCGCTGTTCTTGAACTCGACGTTCAGTGGCGTCTCAAGTAGCGCCGTGGCCTGCGTCGCGCCAACGCCGCCGCCGGCTGTCAACGCGGAAGGCAGCGGCGAGTTGAGCGCCGGTGCGGGGCCCAGGCCCTGCGACAGTGGATTCACCGCGCTGCCCTGTACTTGCTGCGCCGTGCGCAGTTGCTGCTGAGCCTGCGCGGCAAAAGTAAGCGGCAACAGCAGATTCGGCGGTAGGTACACATCCGATTCGATCTTGACCGGGATACCGGTCGCCATCTGCACGCGCTGCGCGGCAACGGCCAGCGACATCGAGCGCTCTGGGAACACGACCAGAGTGTCCACATCCTTGCGCAGTGCGACGGGCAGCGTCACGTTACGCGCCACTGGCACACGCTTGCCGGCGAGGAAGGGGCGGTTCACCTCCTGCTCTGCCTCCACCGCGGCGCGATCGCGTCGAATGCGTGCATACAGGTCCTCCGTCGTCTGCGTGATCTGCATCGTGGTCGCGTCGGTCGTTTGCCGAACGTCCTTGAGCAGCGTCGGGGAGACACAACCCGATAGCGTGGTACAGACCAGGGCGGCGCCAGTTGCCGGTCGGATAATGTGTTTCAGCTTCATCTGCAGCTCTCTCACTTGGTCGGGTCGCACTTCGTGGTGAGCTTCACCACGCGGACGAGGTTGTTGGAGTAGAAGCACGGCTTCAGGCTGTAGTCGGTCATTTCCGTCGCCGATAGCACGCGGCGGACCGCCGTCTTAAAGTCGCCGGTGAAAGCGTCCGCGCCTTCGATCTGCACGTCCTGGTCCGGCTCCCAAGGCGCCATGGTCCAACCGGCATCGCGGGCCCACTTCTCGATGAGGAGGCGGTAATTGCCGTCGCCGGGCGACACCGACCAATCGCGCTGGCCGTTGGCCATGACCGGTGCCGCCACGGGCACTGGGGCTGCTGGCGGTGCCGCGACCGGAGACGCCACCGGCGCGGCGCCCGCAGGGGTCGGCGCCAGCGCGGCGACCGTCGTCGCATCGACCTTCGGCGCCTTGCGATCGGACAGCAGCTGCCAGCCGCCACCGGCCAAGGGCTTGCTCGGTTCGAAGTTGCCCGAGGGGTCGGCGCCGAACGGGGTGGACGCAGGGACTGCGGCATGCGCATACGCCGCAAGGACCGCGGCGCCAGCAAGGAGAACCCGGCACATCCGGGACAACGATCGAGACTGGTGCATGGCTGTATTCCGTTTCAATTCGAATGGGTTACTTGGTCGATTGCAGCTTCTGGTAGACGCGATTGGCGTACCGCAGCCGCTTATCCGGCGAGCCGGCGTTGTAGCAACCGACCGCAGTCCACGTCTCGCCGTATCGGCTGAGGCAATCGGCGAGGATCCATGTGCCGACGTAAGCGTTGGTGCATGGATCGAAGAGGCTCTGCCGAGTGATTCCGAACTTCGCCAGGCGAGGCAGATGGGCAGAATTGATCTGCATGAGGCCGATGTCCTCGCTGCCGTTGCTGTTGCGGTTGGTCACCCACGACCGCATGCCGGACTCGACCTGCGCGATGCCGCGGGCAAGGATGGGACTCACGCGATGGAACGCGGCCGCATCGTCCAGACAGTCGGCGCGGACCAAGCTCGCAAACGCGGTCCCGGCGATCAGGAGCCCGATTCGCAACGCGATCATTGCGCCGCCGCTCGCTCGTAAAAGCGAACCTCCGGTAGGCGGTCCACACGCACGATGTTCCCGTCGGCGATGACGGTCAGGTGGTCGGATACGCCGTTGAACTTGTAATACCGGTCCTTTTGCTCCCCGCCTCCCTGATGGTTGTCTCCGAAGACGGAGATGCTGGCCATCGATTTGGCAAAGCTCAGGTAGGTGGCGCCATCTTTCTCGAAAACGCGCTCAAGGCCAGCGCTGTTGTCCCGCGGAAACAGGAAGTTGATGCCTGGCACGCGCGCGACCTCCACGCGCTTGCCGCCACCGCTGGCGGTAAAGTTGTCGACCGTCGGGAAGGACAGAACCTTTTCGGTGTCATCCCATCGTGTGCGGAGCTTGTCGCCCGAGCCATCGCGCAGTTCCAGGTCCTTCGGTTCGGATTCGAAGCGCACCTCGATGCGGCCATTTTTGGCATCGCGAATGGCCAGCGCATTGAAGGCCGAAGCCAGAGTCGGCCCCTCCGGCAGGGGTGTGGCGGTAGGCGCCGCGTCGGCCACTGGCGCGGCAACACGCAGCATGCCGGCCGTCTGCGCAGCGTGGCCCGGCTCTACAGAGAACGCTTTGGGCGGCGTGGCACGCAGCGAGATATTCCGGCGAACGAAGTCCACCTCCGCATAGAGATTGCGCTGTTCGAGCACGCGCGCCAGCGCCTGCACCCAGTTCTCGCCCGCCTTTGCGTCCAACGAAACGTCGTCGGTAAGCGGGATATCTTTCTGGGCCGTGCCACTCCATCCGGCGGGCGCGATGGACTTCACCATCTGTGCAAGCGGCAGTGACGAGCGGCCGACCCGTACTAATGGAAGGTCCGCATAGTTACCGATCAAGGCCAAACGACCGGAGACGGAAGCAAGACTCCGCGGCATATCCCCGCTAGGGTTGGCCGGCTCCGAGGTAAAGCCGTTTGCCCTCTTCCATCGAGCCACCACCGGCTGCCCGTTCACGGTGTAGCGCAGCACATCGGGCACGCCATCGATGACCCAATAAGGTCCGTTCTGAATGGCGCCGTCCGCCTGGACAAGCTGCCCATGCCGGGGTTGAATGTAGGTGGAAAGGCCGTCGTTGAAGACCATGGCGGGGCGATCCGCAGCGCGAGCGACGACCTGGTAGTCGAAGTCGAGCGGATCAGTGTCGGCCGCGTGAGCGCACGCCGCGACCAGCGCAACAGCGGAGAAGAGGAGCGGCCTGATCATTGGAATTGGGCGACGTGTTTCATGAAGCGGGAAAAGTACGGCCCACCGCGCTCGGGATTGGCGCTGTGGTACCAGGCGACAGCCTTCATGGCCGAACCGCTGCGCTGAAGGTTCTCTGCCAGAATGTCTTCGGCAACGCGGATGTTGGTCGCTGGGGCAAGCGCCTCCCACGGCGACGCAAAACGCTTGCCGTGGTAGCACCAATTCACCTGCATCAAGCCCACATCGAAGTCGCAACGGTCATTCGCGAGCAGACGATTGACGGCCGCGTACGCTTCCTCGCGCGTGGCGAAGAACATGCCGCGACCCGACACGTTAAGCGTCCAGGGCCACGGACGGCCGCGATACGACGACTCGTTCATGGCGATGCCGGCTGTGATCTTGGGATCGACGCGAACGCCCATCTGGGCAAACGGCTCGGTCTTCGGCGCGCACGCCCAGCCGCCGCGTCGCTCGGCCAGGGCTTCTTGCGCCGCATCGTTTAGCACGGCCGGTCGCAGCCAGCCTTCTCGCGTGAACAGTCGGGCAATGGGCGTCGCCTTGCCAGCCAACGTCACGACAGGTCCGTCGTCGGCACCCGGCTCGATCTGCGCGCCGAGAAGCCGCGCGGACCAGCCAAGGAACGCGTCAAGGCCGCAGTACAGGACCGGCTTGCCATCCAGCATATGGACGCGTGCCTGCCCGTCTGCCTTGACGACGATAGCGTTGGGGCTGATGACGGCCTCGATCGTTGCAGCCTGTGCGCCAAGCGATGCGGCAACGGCAATCAGGAGCGTCGCAAGCCGCTTAGTCACGATACGGCTCCAGGACGATATCGTGCTTGACCTGCACCATCATCTTCTGCCCCGGCTCGGTGGTGATGGTCGGGCGGATGTTCTGGTTGCGGTTCAGAATCGTCTGCGCCGTCTGGGTCGCTACCTGTCCGGCCGCATTGCCGTACGCCACCAGACCCGAGGGTCCTACCGTGGTAGTTGTCGGGTTGTCGTTGAAACGCAGCGACAGGGCGCCGATCACGAGCGCACCGCCGAAGATCTTGAGGAAGTGGTTGTTGACGTCGCCTGTATTGCCAGCCGTGCCGTCCGGGTCCGCACCCTGCATGCCCATCAGGGGAACGGTTTTCCCATTTGGCAGTTGCATGCGCACGAAAGCGGTCAGGATGCGTTCCTGGCCCACAGCAATGTCTGCGCTATACATCCCAACCAACGTGGTGCCGGCCGGAATAATTTTGCACGTACCCTTGACGGTGTCGTAGACGTCCTGCGATACCGTTGCACGAAACTCACCCGGCTTGTCCGAGTTGAGGCCGCCGGCGAAGTTGGCGGGAATCACGAAGCCGCGGCTCAGCGTGCAGCGCGGCAGCTTGCCGTCGAACCCGGTTCGCAGCGTGTTCAGACTTCCCGCGTCGCGCAGGAACTGGCGATCCGACGAGGATGCCTGCGGCGCAACGCCCTCCGGGGTCGCCCCCGCAGCATTCGCGGCGGCCGCCTTTGCCGCGACAGCCTGCTGGATTGCACGCATCTGCGCGGGATCCGTCACGTCCGGCATGCCTGACGGCTGCTTTACCTGTGCGACCTGGGACTTGCGTGTCCCGCTCTTGAATACTGAGGACGTGAAGAGGTCATCTTCCGCATTCTTCTTCGCATCCGGCGCAGCGCCTGTGGCTTTCGCCGCGCTAGTGAGATCGCCGGCGGTCATGACGGGCGCCTTGGTATCCGTCGCAATGGCCAGTTTGCGCTGTTTCTCGGATTCCTCACGCGCCTTGTCCGCCTGCGCACGAATGACCGCATCCAGGCTCTGCCCGGTATCCGCGCTGCCGGCACGTTGCTTGATTTCATCGGCTCGCGCTTGCTGAGCCTTGGCGTCGATCTGCTCGTCCGAGACGGTCTGGAAGTAATAGCCCAGGGCGCCAACCATCAGTGCCGCCGCACCACCCAGTGCGAGGACGACATTGCGCGGGAGCTTCCCCTTGACGGTCCGTTCCTGCGCGTCCGTCACGTCGGTGACGTTGTCCGCATTTTGTTTGCCACGCATCAGAACAGCCCCAGGATGCGGCGGCGGCCGCGCTCGATCTTCACTTCATCGTCGCCCGAGCGCAGCACGACGGTATCAGCCAGTCGCTGCACCACGAGGTACCCGCCACGGCGGATGGCATTGACCACCACGAAATCGCTGCCGTCCTTGATGAAAGCGACCGGCCAGTTCTGCAGCGCTGCGTTGGGCAGGCGCAACCAGAGCGCCTTGCCATCGTCAAAGGCAGTTTCCGGCTTGAAACTGGCGCTCCCCGAAATCGCATACTCGAAATTCAGTTGATCGGGAGAAACGCCAACCGCATCCGGATTGCGCGATCCTTCGGCTTCTGCACCCTTGGCTTCGTCCGGCGCTTCACCACGCGCGTCGTTGCGCGCCTTCACCTTGGCGGAGATCGACGTCGGAACCTTGAACCGGACCTTTTGGTAAAAAATGCCGCCGAGCGGAGACGATACGAGCGTGAACTCATAGCTCCGCTTGTTCGTATTGACCGACAGCGTGTTGACCAGCCCCGCCGCCTGCGGCTTCACGTAAAGATGATTGGCACCGTCCGTGTCGTAGTCCCATCGCACGTTTTCGCCCCAGGCGGGATCGCCAACGATCTGTTCGTCGTCTGGAAATTCGATGGTTGTGATCTTCAGCGGTGCGCTGAGCACGCGGAAGATCTGATCTCGGCTGTAGGTGAAGACCACAAGCCGAGAGTCACCCGGCAATGCGATCGGATCAACGCCGCCATTGAACGGATTGGCCGGATTCATAGCGTCGCTGAGGTCGCCGATTCCCAGTCCGGCCATGCCGGCGCCGGTGCGACGCGCATTTTTGTCGGCCGCATGACTGTCCGGAGCGGAAAGCAGCATGGCCATGCACAGCGCAATGGCCAGAGGGATGAACCGGGAGGGGGTGCGAGCTTCCATGGGCGTATGCGCGACGATTAAGCCGCCGATTTCTGAATGCTAAAAAAGATGGGGTACACCCCAAACGGGTTGGTACCGAGGACAGCCTCCTTGTCTGCAGGCTTGGTCTGATACCGGAAGGTGATGGTGTAGCGCTGCTTGCGAGGCTTGTAGCCGTCTTCGGTAGTTGTCGTGACAAACTCGACGACGACCGTGCTATCGGGCAGGCTCGCGATGTTGATGAACTTCGGCTCTCGCGTCAGCGTGGGCGACGACATGACCTGTCGGAACGGCTCGTCCTCTTGCACCCAAGCGTTGAACTGGTCCTTGGCGGCACCCAGCATCTGCTCACGAACCGAACGCAGGTTTGATGCCATACGCGACGATTCAATCTGCGGCGTCAGGATCGGCTCGACCGTGAACCAGCGTTGCACCAGATCCTTGAGAGCCGCCTGCACCTGGCGCTCATCGGGACGAAATGCGTCGAGTTCGCGCGTGATGGGCTTGCCAGTCACGTCCGACGATACGCCCACCACCTTCACAACAGACGGCGGAGGCTCGCGGGTCAGGATCGCAGCCACCGCAATCACGCCGAGCCCGAACGTTGCCAACTTCCAATGGTTGCGATCCACGCTGATGCGTGTGGTGATATCGAATATCGCTTGCTCCGGACGCTCATTGCCATACATACCTGGCGCCACGGTCAGGGGCTTGGCTTTGTCGGCGGATTTTCGAAAGAATGGCATGCTGCGGCGGTCCAATGGGATGCCGCTAATTGAATCAGTGATTCGCCTTCCGCTTATCCCGAAAGCTATGCCATTTCGCGGAGCTTTCCATTTATTTGCATTAGAGCGACTGTCATATCCCCATGCCGCCCCCCGCAATCAAGGAAATCTCCTCAGAGTCTGGATGTACGGACGACATGCCTGGCATGCCTCGGTTCGACCCCGCATACGGACTTAGAAACGCGAATACTCAGGTTTTGACCGTGCGATTCGTCGTTTTTGAAAGGAACATGTTCCTCCGGTCGGGCTGAAGCGAAATCGGTCCCGATGTGGGAACAAAGCGAATTTGTCGAAAGCTACTGAAAATCGGCCATCTTTCGCCGCCTCATTTGCCCATTTGCCCGCCAACAATAGCGGGCATGGAATCCCCAGCGAACAACCACCCTCTTTTGCAGCTCACGCAGCTCGCCGACAGCGCAGTCTCGATGTTCTTCGAGTCGCTGGCGCCACTGCACGATGTCATCCATGCGTCGGACGTCGCGGAAGTCATGATCAACCGCCACGACAGTATCTGGGTGGAGCGACGTGGGGTACTGACCAAGCTCGATATCGTCTTGGACCCAATTAAGGTGGAAGGCGCCGTTCGCTCCCTCGCCTCTTCCGTTGAAAAGTCCGCTGTGCGCGGAACCTCCCAGGGCATCATCAATGCCGGCCACAAAGGTCTGCGGATCGCGGCGGTCATGCAGCCGACCGCGATCGACGGCCACGCACTGAGCATTCGTCGCCACCGCGAAACGAACCTGACGCTGGAGGACTACGCCAAGGCGGGCGCGTTTTCATTGCGCAACGCGACCACGAAGGCTGAGGAGCCGATCTTCCTGGGCAACGAGGAAGACGAGGCGTTGATGCGTGCGCTCGAGCAGTTGATCGTAAGGCGCAAGAACGTCATCGTTGCGGGCGGCACGTCGTCGGGCAAGACCACTTTCCTTAACGCGCTCGCCGGCCGCGTCCCGGCCACCGACCGAGTCCTCACCATCGAGGACACGATGGAACTCAAGCTGACGGTACCGAATCTGGTGCGTCTGCTCTCGAACAAGGACAAGGGCGTCACTACGCAACACCTCGTCGCGCTCGCCTTGCGTTTCCGACCCGATCGCATCTTCGTTGGCGAAGTTCGCTTTGGCGAGGCGTTCGACATGTTGCAGGCGTTCAACACCGGCCACGACGGCGGCATGGCGTCCCTTCACGCCAGCAGCGCTCGCTCGGCCCTATCTCGCCTGGAGAGCATGGCGCTTCTTGGGATTCCCCCCGGCTCGGGATGGAAGCTCGACGACATGAGAAAGCTCATTGCCGATTGCATTCACTACGTGGTGCACATGAAGCGCACCGGTGAAATGCGTCACGTCTCGGAAATCATTGAGATCAAGGGTTTCAGCAACGGCGATTACGACATCAACCGCGTTTTTTAACCAACGGAGTCTTTCCGAAATGACCCTAACCTTCAACCACCGCGTGCGCGCCACCGCACGCAAGTACGCGCCCTCGGCCCTGCTGATGGTCGGCATGATGGCTGTCGCCACGTCGGCGGTTGCCGCTGACGACGCATTCCTGAATAACCTCGGCAACTTCATCTGTGGCATCGCGACGTTCATCAACACGAAGTATCTCTTCGTGGTGGGCCTGATCGTGATCGTCCTGGGCGCCTACGCGTACGCGAACGCGGAGTCGTCCCTCTCCAAATTTATCTCCGGCGCCTGCGTCGGCGTGGGTCTAGCGGCCGCTGCCCCTTCCATCCTGAAGTCGCTAGGCCTGATCGCCTCCTGTGTCGGTTTCTGACATGCGCAAGCACCACGTAAGCATCGGCCTGTCCATGCCGCGCCTGATCGCTGGCGCAGTACGAAGTCTGGCTATCGCCAATGGGACGATTGTCGCGCTCCTGATCTACGTCACATATCGGAGCGGCTGGCAAATCCCGCTGGCAGTTTTCGTCTATGGCCTGTGCAGCCACGCACTGCTGGCGTGGCTGACGAGTCGTGATCCGTGGTGGAACCAGATCCTGAACGTCTACAACCAGTACGGAGACCTGTACGAGTCGCTGCCATGGCACGGCAAGTCTCACGCGGTGTTCCGCCGCCCCTATGGCTTTGACAGCGACCTGCCATGCTGAAGCTGAAACGACGGCCGCTGGCGGAAATCGCGCCGTGGCTCACCTCGATTACTCCCGAGCTCATCCTGAACAAGGACGGATCACTGCTCGCTAACTACGAATTCCGTGGTGTGGATGCCGATAGCGCGGACGCGAGCGACATCACCTCCGCGCGAGACCAGCTCGACCAAGCGTGCCGCTCCTTTGACAACCGCATCACAGCTTGGTGGCGCCTGACGCACCGACGTACCAAGGGATACGTCGACGGCGAGTTCAGCAACGGAACGGATGCACGTCTCGACGCGCTCAACCGCGCCCACATGACCACGGGCAGGTATTACCGCAATGCGCATTCGCTGAGCATCGCCTATACCCCCGAGACGGGCGTGGCCAAGTTCTTCGAGAAGATTGGGCATCACATGACCGTGGGCGGTAAGCCGATTTTCGCCGCCCTGCTCGAAGCGACCAAGGATACGGTCCTTGCCCGCAGCGCGTTCGCCTTCGACATGGAGAAAATCCGCTCCGACACGCGGCGCTTCGAAGCCATGCTGGACGCATTTACCGGTGGGATTCCGCGCATCAAGCCAACGCGCCTTGCGATGCAGGACAGCTACGCCGCGCTCCACCAGGTCGCCAACCCCAGTGTGCCGAAGCGTCGCATCCGTTTCCCGGTAACGATGCTCGACACCCATCTGAGTGAGTCGGAAATTACGGTTGGCTCCGAGCGCCTTCTGTTCGAATCCGCACATGGCAAACGCTATGCCGCTATCGTTGCCGTCAAGGAATGGATGAGCTTCCAGGAAGCGGCGCTCGACACTCTGCTGCAAGTCGACGCCGAGCTGGATATCTGCATCATGTACCGCTTTCTGGACACCGCCCGGGCAACGGCCTATATCGAGAAGGTGCGCCGCTTCTACAAGATGGCGGCGGTCAACCTCCGTTCGATGGTCCAGCAATATATGTCGAAGGAGGAGAACGAGAATGACGAGGGGCGGGAGGAACTCGCCAAGGAAGCGGGCAAGGCACTAAAGCGACTGACCGCTGAAGGCGTACAGCACGGATTCGCCAACATCTCCATAGTCGTCTACGCCGACACCGAGGCGGAATGCGAGGATGCCGTCAGCGAGGTGGTAGGAACACTGACGAACGCTGGCTTTGGCGCGATTCGGGAGAAGACCAATCTGATGGCGGCGTGGAACAGCACGCTGCCCGGCCGCTGGGACCGCCAGCGACGCTTGCAGTTTGTCGAGACACCCGCGGTTTCCGACATTGCTCCTGTACGGTCGGTGCTCGAGGGTCCGACGCGCAACGACTGGCTGTCGGAGAAGACAGGCACGGAAGTGCCGCCACTCACCTGCCTGCCCACCCGTCATCGGACTGGCCAGCGCGTCGATATGCATCAACCAGGCGGCAATGGACACCTGTTTGTAATCGGGCCCATCGGCGCGGGGAAGTCAGTTTTCCTCAACTTCCTAGTGTCGCAGGCGGATCGGCACAAGGCGCGTCGCATCCGTTTCGACAAAGACCGCTCCACGCGTATCCCCACGCTGCTGAGCGGGGGGGCATTCATCGACGTAACCGGCAAGTTCCAGGCGAGCACACCGGTCAATCCGCTGTCTCTGCTCGCCGACCCGGGCAGCTTTACCTACGTCACCGAATGGCTAACGCTGGCCCTCGAAGACGACGATTTCTCCCTTTCTCCGCAACAGAGTCAGGACATGTTCGAGGCAGTGAAGCTGCTCGCGAGCTATCCCCGCGAGCGGTGGACCCTCAGTGCCCTCTCCACGATGCTCCATGCCGATCTGCGCGAGCGGCTTCAGATCTGGCTGGTGGGCGGGCAGTACGGCCACTTCTTTGATCACGTCGAGGATGCGTTCGCAGTGAGCGACAACCTCTGCATCGAGTGCGGCGAACTGTTCCAGAAGTTTCCTCGGGCGGCAGCTCTCTTCACCGACTATGCGTTCTACCGGATTAGCCAGTCGATGGACGGCATCCGCTACACCGTCATCGAAGTGGAGGAATGCGGCTTCTTCTTTCAGAACGAGCGCTTCTATAAGCGTTTCGAAGACTGGATCACCACCATCCGGAAGCTCAACGGAGCCATCTGGGCGGCGACGCAGTCCCTGCGGCAAATCGCGCGTGTGGCGAATTTTGAAATCCTCAAGGAAAACATCGCCAACTGGATCTATCTGCCGAACAGCCAGGCAAAGACGAGCACGGACCTTTACGGAGACATGTTTGGCCTGACCAAAGACCAGATCCAGATGATCTCCGATGCGGTACCGAACCGTGACTACCTCTGGATCACCAACGTCCAGACCCGCATGCTCCAGACCGCTTTCAACGACGAGATGGTGGCGATGCTGCGCTCGGACGGTGTGGCGCAATCCATCTGCGACACCCATTACGCGTCGGGCGAGCCCGACTGGCAAGACCGCTACGTGCGCGAAATGCTCGCGCGCGCAGCCTAAACAGGGAGATATAAGAGTGAAGAAGTGGATCGCCAACCTTGCCGTCGCCGCGTCCGTGCTCGGCGCCGCCCCCGCTCACGCCGCCCTACCCGTCACCGACTGGGTGGGTCTGGTGCAAACCACGATCTCGGCGTTGCAGTCCATCAAGTCCGAGGTGTACGAGAACACCAACATCGTCTACCAGTACCAGATGATGGCGAATCAGTTGCTGCAAGCTACAGGTCTGGATGCAGAGGCCATCACCGAGCAGTTCAACAGCATCAAAGACGAGATCGGAAAGTACGAGGTGTACGGCACCACGCTCAAGGACCTCTATGGCACCGTCTCCGACAACGCCGACTATCTGAAGAAGATTCAGAGCATGGTCGTCTCGTCCGGCAAGACGAAGGAACAGTGGTTCGAAGATCAGCGCTCCCTCCTGACCAACGGCGACAAAACTGCCAAGGCGCTCTTCAGCCTGGGCGAGCAGATCTTCAAGAACACACAATCGGTCGCCAAGCGCCGCCAGAAGATCCAGTCGCAAATCAAGCTTTCGGCAACCGCGCAAGCTGCCGCGCAAACCACGAACCAGATGCTCGACGTATTGGCGAGCCAGAACTCCGATTTGCTACAGCTCATGAGTGTGCGTGCCCAGGCCGACGCCGATCGGGACCAACAGACCGTTGCCAAGGAGACCCAGAGCGCAGAAGCGATGCGATCACTGGCAGCCGCTCAAGATGAAGAGCTCAAGAACCTCCGGGCCCGCGTCTTCTCCCGCAAGCTGCAGTCCAACTGACCGTCACACACTATGCAGATCGCCCGCTTCATCGTCTTGCTTCTGACGGCCCTTCTATTGCATTCGCCGCCGGCTTTCGCACAAGCGTCCGCCCCTGAAGCGGGCACCGACACCGCACAGCAAACTGCCCCGAACAAGGGTGGCAAGCCCGGGCTATTCGCGCAGCCGGGATCGATTGGTGAATCGCTCAAGAGCTGGCTCAGCCAGTTCGAATCGTTCCGTACCGGTCTGATCGGGGGCGCCACCACATTGAGCAAGACCCTCACTCCGGACGCGGACAAGATCGCCTTCGGGCTTGCCGTCATTTCGCTGACGTTGGCTGGAATTCGTTTCGCCGCGGCGTCGCAACCTGTCGCGGCCTGGACCGAGGTCTTCGAGACGCTCCTTATGCTTGGCATCTTCGCGTCCCTCTACACCGGATATGACAAGTTCGGGCCTGGCATTTACGAATACTTCCAGCATCTCGCCGACAAAATCGCAGGCACACAAGCGATGTCACCTGCGATGACGCTCGCTTCCGTCGGCGCCGGATTCATTGATTCCTATATTGAGTCTATGAAGGCGGCAAGCGGTATCTCAGACGTCTTGATGATAGCGTTTGCTGGAATGCTGTTGCTGGCTGCGTTCGTTTTTTGCGCCCTCGCAGCTCTTCTCTACACGTTTTTCATATCCCTGGGCGAGATTGCGGCAGCCATCGGAATTGTAATTGGACCTATCGCAGTCGCCCTCGGATTCTCCGACTATAGCCGTCGCTACTTCTCTTCGTGGCTGGACTATATGATCGGCGCATCGATGTATTCGGTCGTTGCCGCTGTGATGGCTCGCCTCGTCTCGAGTGCACTGGTGTCCACGCTTATCGATCAGAAGAGCGCCGGCACAGCGACGCTGGCTGGTGCCGTGTATGCCATGAGCATTGCGCTGTTCATGATTCTTGTCGCCTTCGAGCTTCCTAAAATCGCCGGTGCGATCTTCGGCTCCGGTGGTGGCATCAGCGGCGGTGGGGCCATGCGGGTTGGCCTCAAGGCCGCCGGCGGCATCGGCAAGTTCCTTGCGAAGTTGAAATAATGAGTACGCACACCCATTCCTCGATGCCGGCAGCAGCGCTTTTGTCAGCTCACGAGAGCCGGATCGCGTTGATTCGGCAGTATGCAAACGAGGTGTCCGGCGACTTGTTCGCCGTAAAGTGGCTGAGCATTCTGACGCGGTGCGCGGACTGGTTTTCCAGTATGCCCCTGCGCTTCGCTGAACATGCGGAACCGGGCGGTGCATTCCGCGCTACGGTCGAAGCGGCGTACTTTGCGATGCGCCTGTCCGGCGCGCAGAAGTTCGGTGCAGACCAGCCGTCTGAGCGCCGGCGCATGCTCGAGCCTCAGTATCTCTACGCCCTTTTCCTTGCAGCGTGCTGCTCGCGGCTCGACGAGCCGTGCCGTCACTTTCAGTTCTATCGCGACAGCGATGGTGCAGAGTGGATCCCCGCTGCCCACGGCGCCTTCGGTCCCTGGGTCGGCACAAGCAATTACCGTGTCACGAGACGCGAGGCTATCCAGCCCATTGAGCGTATGCGCACCGCACTTCTCGCGCGCGAGATTCTTGGTAGCGAACGATTAAGTGCCTTCGACAGCCAGGTGCTCACCGAGCTTTTCGGTGCGATCAATCCGGATCCTCGACCGACCGGACTCGAAACGCTGCTGCATAAGGTTGTACGGCAATCCATCGACACACTGACCCAGTTCGAGATCAAGGCCAGAAAAGCAGAATTCCCCCCGGACTCGACGCCCGTTCCGACAGCCGAGAGGCTGGAGAAGGCTGTCAATCCGTCCTTGGCTCAGGCTGACGCACCGGTGCCGGCGCCGCCGCCGGCCACTTCCACGCAGCACGCCGACGGAAAGGGTAACGTCTCGCCAGCGGAATCCGCGGGCCTTGGTTCGCAGGCTCAGGTCGAATCGCCGGATGCCACGGCCTCGGATGCCTCGGCGGCGCGAAATGTGGTTCAGCTCGACGGAGCGCGTTCGTTGCGCAAGGAGTTATCCGCCGACGATCCCTTCAAGGCTTTGGCCGGCAGCTCTAACTTGATGCGGGAGTTCTTCAAGGCGCTGGCCCAGGACGTTGCCAGCGGCAAAGCCAAGGTCGCGCGGATCGACGGCAAAGTCTCGATTAGCAAGCGCTCGCTCGGCAACTTTGGCCTGGCGTCCGACACCCTTGTCGAGCATCTGCGAAAGGGCAAGCACCTATACAAGGTCGATGGCCAGAATATTCTGTTGGTCGACGAAGTAGGACGTCTCATCGCGCCGGAGACTGCATCATGATGAATCACTACATCAACCATTTCCGGCCCATTTACGAATTTCGCGCGGCCGTTGGCTGGACCGTCGCAGCTTTGTTGATTCTGTTGAGCGGCATGCCGCACGCTGGCTATTTCGCGCTCTTGTGCCTATGTGCCCTACTGCTACGGTCCGCGCAGGTTTGGCGCGCCCTCAGATTCCGACTCGCCATTTCCACCAAGTGGCTTACCGTGGTCAAGATCGATGATCTTCTCGATGCCAGCCGCGGTCTCCGCTCGAAGGACAAAGACGTGGACGCCATGTACCTCGGCACCGGCTACGAATGGACCCAGAAGCACTGTCAACTTGCGCACGATATTCTGCGCATGCCGTCCACCGATATTCCCGGCTTGCCAAAATGGTTGCCGAACGAAACGGTACGTGCCATCGAAAAGGCCTTTGCTCCCGCCAACAGCATTGCGGACCATTCGCCTCAAGGCAAACCTTGGATTGCGGGTCTGGAGACCAAGAAGCAGCCAGTGCCGTTTCACTACAAGGCGATGGGCGGCCACACGTCCATCAGCGGCACCACCGGTGCGGGCAAGACGCGCACATTCGAACTGATTTCCACGCAGGTTATTCATAACCCTAATGACGTTTTGATCGTGATCGATCCGAAGAACGACGTCGAGTGGGTCGCAAGATGCCGGCGAGAATGCGAGCGTACGGGTCGGAAGTTTCTGTATTGGAAGCAGGCGGCGCCGTCCCAATCCATCCGTTTGAATCCACTGGAAAACTGGTCGCAACCGTCGGAGATACCCACGCGCGTCGCCCAGCTCATGGAGGAAGGCCCGTTCCGGCAGTTTGCGTTCCTGTTCATCGATCGTTCTGTCAAAGGCGAGCTCTACGTCGGCGACAAGCCCAACCTGCGCTCCATCCTCCAATACGCACAGAACGGTATCAACAACCTGCTCGAGCGTGCGCTTCAGCGCTTTTTCCCCGAAGCCGGCATGACGGACTGGGAAGACGAGGTCGCCGGATACATGCAGCAAGTCGGTCAGAAAGGTGGCGGTACCCGTCTGGACGCTATGGTTCGACTGTATATCGACCGCTTCTCGAATCTGGGCAAGGGCCACGAGTCGATCGACGGTCTCATCTCGACGTTTCAACACGATCGAGACCACTACGGCCGTATCATCGCCTCTGCCCTGCCCCTCCTGCAGATGCTGGCCACCGGCGAGACCGGCCTCATGCTAGCGCCCAAAGCGGATGACTTCGAGGACGATAGAGAAATCTGGGATATCGACAAGGTCATCAAACAGAAGGCCGTGCTCTACGTCGGTGCGGACTCCCTGTCGAACTCCATGGTCGCGCAAGCGGTGATGTCCATGCTGCTCGCGGACATCGCTTCGGTCGCTGGCGCGATCTACAACTTCTACGCGAAGCCTCCCGAGATCGTCCTTCAAGTTGACGAAACGGCTGAGGCCATCAACGAGCAGTTGCTCCAGCTTCTCAACAAGGGGCGTGGTGCAGGCTTCAAGGCGTTCGTTGCTTACCAGACGCGTTCCGATTTCACGGCAAAACTTGGAAACGTGGCCAAAATGCAGCAGGTTTTGGGCAATCTGAACAACCAGATCGTTCTACGCTTGGAAGACATCGACACCGCGCAGTGGTTCGCCGAGAAGGCCGGGACGACGGCTATCCGCAACCTGGTGATCTCCAGCAGCACGAGTACCGGCACGGAAGCGCACGTAGGTGAATTTAGTGGCTCCGTTTCGCGATCCGCACAGCTTGAAAAGGTACCCCTGATTCCGCATGACCTGGTCATGCAACTGCCGAACCTCCAGTACTTCCTACGGATATCCGGCGGCGCCGTCTACCAAGGTCGTATTCCAATTATTCAGGACTAACCATCCATGCGCAGCAGCCTGTTCCGCGAAGTTATCAAGCAACACAATTTGTCGGCGAAGCTCTCCCCGGTGTTCACCCTCTCTCCGGACCTCGATGAGATCTGTGCCCGCGTGGTCGACTACATCGGCACGAACTACCGTGTGCGGGAAGAGCCTTTGATCAAAGAAATGCTGACGGACGGCATCGCAGCATGGCGCGCCGCGCGCAAGCATGGTGATCCGTCTGTCGCGTTCATGAAGGGCCTCTTCTCGCGCGCGCATGACCTGTACAACAAGCGCTATGCCGCATTCAAGGGCGAAAAGTACAACGTCTGGTACCCGTTCCACGAATCGATCCCGGCATTCGAGCAACGGCAGCTGGCGGGCTACGTCTGCCAAGTCGTTGACGAGCCGGTCCCCGGCGAGGTTTCCCAGCGCTGTGCTGCGTTTCAACTCGCGGCCCGGGTGCTGACCGGATACGCCTTCTCCCGTTACTTCGAGAGCTACGATGTCGCTGGCAACTTTGCACACTGACGCCCGCTGGGTCGGGCAGCGGCTTCGCCGTATTCCGGCTATGGTGGCCGCACGCATCTGTAACGTCGACCCGGCCCTGGCGCTGGCCATGCAAGATTGGTTGGTCTCGCATGCTTACCCGGACGAGACGCCGCCTGAGGCGTTCACAGCCACCAAGGCCGCACCTTGCTTCGCGCTTGTGAACATCTCTCTCGCCAAGCCGGGTGTGTTCTGGGCCGCGCTTGTTGCGATCCCCAGCTTCCCCGTCCTGCTGCTACTGCGGTGGATCTGAACCATGGCAAGTAGCCGATTCGCATCCCACGTCCGTCTTTGGCTGATTATTTCGCCACTCATGATCTGCACGCTGGCGCCATTCATTCAGGACCAGACAGCGTTCGAAATCAGTCGTTCCGAAAGGGCGTCTGTGGAAGGGGTCCTTGGGACGGAGAAGGCCGATATCGCGGTGGCATCGGCAAACGCTCGCTTTCGCGAGTGGTTCATCGACTCTGGGGCGGTGAAAGCATCCTTCGCCGGTTCCGATGCCCCAACTGCTTTCTCGGACGGGGGCGCGTCAACGTTCGGCCGCGGCTGGATGCAGCACTTCTGGCTGACCATCTATCGGGCGCTATACCGTTCCGCGGTTGCCCACCACTGGCTCTTGGGCGCGACAGTGTTGATTCTGGCGATTTTCAATGACGGATCGGTATCGCGAAAGATCCACGCTGCAAGCGCGGGATTCGCCAATCCCGTGTCATTCCATGTCGCAGCCCACGGCCTGATGCTTTGCTTCGGGATTGGAGCCTCCGCTTTGCTTCTCCCGATTTCCCTGCTCGCCAATTGGTGGACCTATGTGGTGTGCCTGGTGGGCCTGCTTTGCTGGCGCCTCGCGGCGTCGTTCCATGTCGGCAAATAGTCCGGCCACTCAATTACGACGAGGCCATGTGGATGGCCTTCCAAACGGAGAAATCATGACCACGACCGACCTGATCCCCGCCGATGAGAGCAGCCTTGACGCTTCGGTAGCGGCTTCCCCTACCCCGAGCACGCTCGGAACCATCGACAGCACCGGGGACGTCGAGCACGAGCTCAACGAGATGGACGCGTCCGCCGATGCGCTGCGCAATGAGGGGCTGCTCTCGCCGGCCGATCATGAGCAACGCAAGGCTGAGGTCGAGCGAACCCGGAAGCTCTTTCGCGAACTTCAGCCGGAACAGCGCCAGGCAATCATCCGCCGGCGTCGCGAGCTGGGCCTGCAGATCCTGGACCGCGAACTCGCGGGCGCTGCCGTCGTGTCTGTCGCCCTGAAGCTGAATCACACGCGCCTGCGACCCCTGTTCGAACAATGGTGGCCCTACATGAACAGGATGTCGCTGAATCTCCAGCGCTTCGGCCAGAGCACCTTCACGCGAACGGAGTTGTCCACACTGGAGACGTTCCTGGAACGCGAACTGTCGAAGCTCGAGGACTATGTGGACGAGCAGGTGCGAGTGGCCAGCGCATACCGAGAGCAACGCGAAACCGAGATGCGGGGGGCCGGGGATATCGTATTTGTACCTACGATCCAGCGCCCGTCGGTCTCCCTTGAGGTCCAGGCGTACTCCCGGTTCGCGGTGCGGGCGTTGCAGGTGCTGATCAAATTCGACCAGACGATGGACCAGTTCGACTTCATGGTGTGGAACGGCATCCGCGACCAGAGCGACGTCAATGAAGAGGTGTCGCGGTTCTTGCGTAAGTTCCAGCCTTTGGGCCTGCGCAGCTACACGACGCACCTGAAGCTCATGACAACCGTGCGCGGCATCTAGTGCTTCCGGCGCGACTATGGTCGCACCAAGTCCGTCGCCATCCGACATGGTTGGACGTGGTGCCATTAGGTGCCAGATGACGGATCGGAGTTACCCACAGCGTAAGTCGGACATTGTGTCAGCACGTGCCACCAATTGGGGCTAAGTCTTACATGGTGCCTGTTTGCATAACGGCACAAGTCAAGCAACAGGCAGTTGGTGGCACTTCCTCTTCGTTGCTGGCACCAAGTCCGACCAAGTCGGTCAATGACCATCCCAGGCATTCGCCACACCGAGTTATGTCTCTCGCAGAAGTTCTCGAAAAGCTGAATCCGTCCCAGCGGGAAGTCGTTGACTGCCGCGACCATTGCGTGGCCGTCGCTGTGCCTGGTGCAGGGAAGACAGCGACGATTGCCGCCAAAGCCGCGTTGCTTCTGAGCAACCCAGCCCTTACCGTAGGTGCGGTCACTTTTAGCAAGGATGCTGCGATTGAGCTTCGCGATCGGATTCTCAAATTGGCGGGTCCTACGGCAAAAAAGCGGCTGGTCGCAGGCACCTTTCACTCACTCGCATACAAGCAATTGGGCAAGAATGGAGGCAAGTTGAACGACATCGTCACCGACGGTGTCCGCGCAGCGATCGTTGGCCAGATCCTTCAGGAGCGCGGCATCGATTGGAAGGTGGAGGATGCGCTGGCCTCCATAGAACGTTCGAAGCATCATTTGGACGATCCGAAGCCCGGTACTGTAGACGCACAGATCTTCGAGGCATACCAAGCCGCTTTGTCACGAAACGGGAAGATCGACTTTCAGGACATGCTGCGCATGGCGGTGGCCGGCATGCTAACGGGTGGCATCCGGCCCTACTCCGTTCACCACCTGCTGGTCGACGAATATCAAGATTGCGATAGCCTGCAATCGCGGTGGACTTCATTGCATGCGGCGGCCGGCTCTGTTGTGTGTGTCGTCGGGGACGATGATCAAACCATCTTTGGCTTTCGTGACGCCCTCGGCTATCAGGGCATGGAGGCGTTCATCAAGGAGTTTGATGCTCGCGCTATCGTGCTCGGCAAGAACTATCGCTCTCATTCCGAGATTCTGAGTGCCGCTGACAAAATTATCCGTAACAACGCGCAGCGGATTTCGAAGGACCTGTTGGCACATCGGGGCTCCGGCGGCTCAGTCGAATTCAAGAGATTCGACGACGAGTACAAGGAAGCGGTTGCCGTAGTTGAAACGCTGGCGCCGGCGATTCGTGCTGGGAAGACCGCCGCGGTGCTCGCTCGGACTAATCGCATTCTTGATCCCATAGAGGCGGTGTGTAGATCCCATGGAGTGAAGTACTACCGTGCCGCCGGCAAATCGATCCTCGATCGTCCCGAGGCAGCACTGATGGGAGATATGTTGGAGCTTATACAGCGAGCAAAGTTGACTGGTGTCGATGCTCTACTTGGATACTCTGGCATCGGAACCCTTGAGCTTCAACAGCTTCACGCCCAGGAAGCCGCCGAGGGTGAGTTGATCTCTGCCCCGCGCAAAAAGGACCTGGTCGAATCGGGAATATCAGAGGAGACGGCCGAGAAGTACAGGGATTTCTTGAAACGACTCGCCGAATGGCGTGCCCTATACGATCGCGAATTCCATGCGCTGACGTTGGATGGGGTCCGCGAATGGATGCTCAAGTATGTGACTGAGGACGCCGGCAAGCGTGCCATCAACACCTGCTACGACGTCCTCAGCCAGCTCAACGGACCATTCGTGGCCCGCCTTGAGTATCTTCGACGGAGAAACAACGAACCCGCCGCCGACGCCCTCGTGCTAACCACCATGCACGCCTCAAAAGGACGGGAGTGGGACAGCGTAGCCATAGTCCGAGCCGAAGAGACAATCGTTCCCGACAGCGAAAGCCCAGAAAGCGAAGAAAGGCGCCTCTTCTACGTCGCCGTCACGCGCGCCAGGGATTGCCTGTTTATCTCAACGGCGAAGAAGAACCCGACCTCGCGCTTCGTCCTTGAGGCTGGCCTAAGCCTTACTTCCTGAGGCGCGCATTCTTTGTGCGTTATATGGCACTTTCGTAGAATTCCTCGCCTTTTACTTTAACAACGACCCGTAAGTACCGGGGGAACAGCTCGATCTCTCGGGTACAACAGGCACAAAGTTAACTTGCGTATACGTCTAAGGGCCGCTAACCTTCACGGCAACGCAACCGCGGACGTCATTTTTGCCGAAAACGGTTGCACGATCCACCGGCGGTTCCGGTGAACAGCTTAAAGGTTTTTGAACCGA